>JAICIO010000017.1 GCA_025924315.1 Phycisphaerae bacterium | reverse complement strand
CCCGTCGGCCGCAGTTCGACCCCACTCGATGCGCCTCCTGCCACAGGCGCGCTCCGCTGCCCGATCTGCGACTACAACCTGCATGGCCTCCCGGAGCCGCGCTGCCCGGAATGCGGCTTCAAATTCCAATGGAGCGACCTGCAGAACGAACAATCTGGCTTCGCTTACTTCTTTGAAACCGCCCGCTCGTCTCCCGTCCGCGCCTTCATTCGCACGCTGCTGTACAGCGCCGTGCCGACGCGCGTCTGGCGAACGATCCGTCCCACTCTTCGCCCGCGACCGAAGCGACTGGTGATCTACGCCCTCATCGCGATGCTGCTCGGACTTCTTCCCGCGATGATCATCGGTGGAGCGCCGCTTTATTCGTACGCGCAGTGGAGTCTCGGCCGCCGAGCGTTCCTCCTCGATAATTACGCGCACCCGAAGGATGCCGATAGCGAAGCCTACGCGATCCAGCTCGCCAAGCCTTTCGGCAGCGTCGAGCAATATGTCGATTGGGCCTACCCCGGCCTCTCCTCGTTCCAGTTTTGGAAACATGGCCTCGTCAACGTAATCGGCGGAATGTTTCTGCCCGCGATCGTTGTCGGCTGGCCGCTTCTGACCTTCCTGAGCCTGATGATCTTTCGCGTCAGCCTGTTGAACGCCCGCGTTTCACCGGCCCAGGTCCTGCGCTGCGTCGTCTACAGCGGTGACGTCGCGGTCTGGCTTCTCCCGCTCCTTTTGGTTGTGATTCCTTCTTTTGCGGTAGTTGGAACCGAGAACGTCGCATGGAGCGGCTACCTGCCGATTGTCCTTCTCATGCTCCTCGCGGCGCGAATTGTCATCGCCTATCAACTTTACCTGCGCATCCGCCGAGGCCTCGCGATGGTAATCTGCTCGCAGGTCATGGCGGCCCTGGTTTTCTGCAAACTCGCGCTTTGGCTGAATGGCTACTAAGACCGGTCGTGCGGTGTAGGGTGCGCTTCAGCGCACCGGTTATTCTTTATGCTCAGAGATAACCGGTGCGCTGAAGCGCACCCTACGAGACAGCGAGCGCCGCGCTGACGAATCAAGCAGGATGGTATAACTTCATGAACCCGACTCCGACGATCACCTGGACCGGCGAATGCGTTCGCCTGCTCGATCAGACGCAGCTTCCCGCGCGCACCGTCTTTGTCGACATCGCCGATGAACAGCAGATGTGGGACGCGATCAAGCGCCTGGTCGTGCGCGGCGCGCCCGCGATCGGCGTATCCGCCGCATTCGGCGCTTATCTCGGCGTCCGAAACTTCGGTGGCGATGCCCGCGCACTGCTCCTGCGCCTAAGCGAGGTCTGCGATTATCTCGCCACGAGTCGACCAACCGCCGTCAATCTCTTCTGGGCGCTCAAGCGCGTTCAGCGGATCGCTCTGCAGGCAAGCGACGATGACTCTGATCCAAAGCAGATCAAGCAGCGGCTCCTCGACGAAGCCCTCGGCATGCTCGACGAAGATTGCGCCACGAACAAAGCCATCGGCGAAAACGGCCTGCAGCTTCTTGAGCGCTGTGCAACCGGTTCCAGCGTGATCAACGTCCTCACGCACTGCAATGCCGGATCACTCTGCGCCGTGCAATATGGAACCGCCCTCGCGCCGATCTACGTCGGCGCGCAGCGCGGCCTCCGCTTTCACGTCTACTCCGACGAAACCCGCCCGCTGCTCCAGGGCAGTCGCATCACCGCGTATGAGCTGCAACAGAGCGGCATTCCGGTCACCGTGCTTTGCGACAACATGGCCGCGCAGGTCATGCGCAGCCAGCAGATCCACGCGATCATCGTCGGCGCCGATCGCATTGCCGCCAACGGTGACGTCGCGAACAAAATCGGCACGCTGGGCGTCGCGATCCTCGCCAAACATTTCAACATCCCGTTCTACGTCGCCGCGCCGATCAGCACGATTGACTACGACCTGCGCACGGGAAAAGAAATTCCCATCGAACACCGCGCGCCCGAAGAAGTTTCCCACGGTTTCGGCCAACCCACCGCCCCAAAAGGTGTCGAGATTTATAACCCCGCGTTCGACGTGACGCCGAGCGATCTCGTCAGCGCGATCATCACCGAGCGCGGCGTTGCGACGGCGCCGTATGAAGCATCGCTTGCCGCGCTGCGATCGAGCGAATCGAAGTAATCCCCGCATGCGTAAACAACGCGCCATCCGCTGGTCGATCGTCCTGATCGCGACGCTCATCGCGATTCTGGGCATCGCGTATCTCGCAATTCCTCCGCTCGTCGAGCCGGTCCTCGCGAGGAAATTACAGGCGATGGTCGCCGAGCGCCTCCACGCGGAGCTCGCCATCGGCGATCTCGATTATCGCATTCCGTACACGCTGCACGTGCACACCGCGCGGCTGATCCTTCGCGACCACGACGACGTGCCGGCGCTGCTCTCGATCGACCAACTCGATCTCACCCTCGCGCAGATTCCCAGACACGGTAAGCCGCTCGTAATCCGCGGGCTGTACATTCATCATCCGAAGGTCTCGATGGTGCGCGCGCCGACGGGCGAGCTCATCGGCCACGACATCATCATCAAAGAACCGCCCAAGGAACATCCGCGACACAAGCTCTCGGAAATGTTCGAGCTGCGGAAAGTCAGGATCGACGACGGCGAGATCAACTTCGAAGACCGCACGCGGCCCGGCGCACCGGCGATGGCGTGGACCGGCATCAGCACAGATCTCAACATCACGCCGAAAGACAAGGCGCTGTACGACTATCACTTCATCGTAAACAACGATCCGCTGTTCAAGCTCGACGCGGCCGGCGCGATGCAGATCGACGACCTGAAGCTACAAATCAACAAACTCGCCATGCACGCCGCCGTCGCATCGGCGCAATCGAAAACGCCGCTCCCCGCAACCGTTCAACGCGTGGTCGACAAGTTCAAGATCAAGGGCCAGCTTCAGTTCGATGGCAATGGAACGTTGCCGCTGCGCGAGATGGCCAAGGCGCAGGGCAACGCGCGTCTCCAGTTGCGCGGCGCGAGCGCCGATCTGAAGGAAATCTCCTTCGACAACATCGCGTTCGACATCGTCGCCAATCGCACGGGCAACAACCCACCGGCAGCGGAAATCGCCAGCAGCGGTCGCGTCGAGGATGCCTCGTATCAACTCGATAAGACCACTGTTCAATACGCCGCCGGCGCCGCGATCTTTAAAGACATTCACGCGAAATACGGGCAGGACGACATCAAGCTCGTCTTCGCGCGCATTCTTCCCGGCCATCCGGCACAGCTCGTCGATCTGGTTGGCCAGATCAATTTTCAAGCGCCCAGTCCTCCGTATCCGCCGCCGCTTACGAAGATTATCCCCAAGCTGAATCCGACCGGCCTCTATCACATCATCGGCTTTACTTCGCTCGACAAGCCGCTGACGAAAACCGATCTCACGATCACCGCCGACGACGCAAAGCTCTCGCCTGCGCCGAAGCAAATTCCGTTCGAGCACGTTCGCGGTGAGTTGCACATCAACGAAAAGAAGATGGAGCTACGCGACGTGGTGGCGAATCTCACGGGCGGCGATGTGACCGTCAAAGGGACCATCGATACGCCCAAGCCGCACGCGTACACGCTCGATGCGACCGCGGCAAAGGTGAACCTCGAGCAACTCGCGCCAATTCTCCTGCCTTCCGAAAAGGCAAAGGGTCGCCTTCGCGGGGATGTTTACGGCAAGGCGACGATCAAGGGCTCGGGCCGCGTCGGCGATAAATCCGCGCTCGATCTGCTGACTGCCGACGGTGAGCTCGAATCGCACGAGAGCGATTTCTGGCAGGGCAACGTCGTGAGCGGTGTCGTCGATCAGGTCAAAGTGAAACGCGACTCGCTTTCCACAAGCGAAGCCGCGGCCATATTCTCGATCAAGTATCGCACGGTCGAGCTGAAGAGCGCCGCCATCAACTCGCCGCTGCTCGGATTGCAGGGCAGCGGCACGATCACGTTCGACCACCAACTCGATCTAAACGTTGTCGCGGCGCCACTGGGCGATTGGAAGATGAACCTGAAGAAACTGAAGATCCCGATCGTCAGCGACGTGACCGGCGAAATTGCTGGCGCTGTGCAACGACTTCTCACCGCGGCGACGAGCACACTGCTGTATCAGTTCCACATCACGGGCGAGACGAAGGATCCGAAGATCACCGCCGTCCCCGTTCCCGTCCTCACCGATACCGCCGCCGCGCTCTTCGGAAAGATGACAAAGGAAGAAAATGCGCAAAGCCTGATCGAATCGATGCGGGAGAGGAAAGAAGAGAAGGTCTCGACGCCGAAATGACTATGTGGCACATGCTCTGCTAGTTATTTGAAATGCGGCGCGAGCTCAATCTTTTCGTATATCCCTTTCGTCGCGTTCGTCCCGCGGGCGAGATAAATCACGCGATTCGCGGGCTCGAAGATCATCGACTGCAGCGTCATGTTCCCCTGCGACACATGATCCAGCATCGACTTGATCCGATCGGTTCCAATCTTGCCGAACTCCGATTTGGCCGTGTCGTGTAGATAGTCGTAACGATCGCAGCGCCCCTGAGTGTCGGCATCCTGCGCCCGCTGATGGTTCGTGCTGATCAGCGCCGCATTATCCACGCCACGTCGGACCGTCACGGACGTCGGCGTGATCTCCGCGACCGCGCGATTACCCGCCGCATCCATCAGCATCAAATTGTTCGCCGTTTGCCGCGGCGTCTTTTGCAAGAGCGCGATCGCTTCATCCACCGTTTTGCAATCTTCGAGGATCTTCCGATACAGCAGCGAGTAAGGCATCGCGCTGGGAAACCGCATCCCGCGCGTCACTTCCATGTTCGCGAGGCACAGCCCGTGCTCGTTCATACCACTGAGCACCCCGATCAAGCCCGGCCACGTAATTGCGGCGAACGCGTTCTTGCCTTTCGGGTGAAACACGAGCACGACCGTGCTTTTGTCGACCATGTTGAACGATGGGAAGTCCAGGTTACGTCCGAACCGCGCGACACCATCCGGCGACGCGCCCGCGGGCAGCGTGATCGTCGAGCACGCGGTCATCGGCGTGAGATCGAGGAAGCACTGCGCGAGCATCAGCTTTTTCTCATCGAGCGGAATCGCGTTCGCCATCGACGCCACTTCATCGCGATAACGTTGCGGAAGCGTCGCCTCAAAAAACACCGCCGCCGCCATCGCCTTGGCCCGCTCCGTGTCGTTTTTCAAATAGCGATCGAGATACCCCTGAAGCGATTTGATCTGCGGGCCGAGCTCTTTGGCATATTCCGCACCGATCTCATTCCCGTCGCCACGCAATTCAATGATCGGAATGGACGACGTCTGCGGAGCGGCGTTCTTCTTCTCCCCCGCGGCCAGAAGCGGCACGAGAAGCAGACACAACGCGATGGAAGATGCGACCGGTTTGCGATGAGTCATGGAAACGCATCAATAGTACGCGCGGCGAGACCGGCGGTTCCAGAGAATTACCAAGTACCCGAATTCCCTTCGTTTAGCCGCGAGCTTGCTCGCGTTGCTTTTGGCCGAGCCGAACCATCGCGAGCAAGCTCGCGCCTAAACGATGATGGCAAGTCCCCGCGCGCGTGGATTCGACATCCCGCGCGGGAGCTTCTGACAGTATGGTGCGAAAATGCGCAACGAGTTCGATGTGATGATCATCGGCGCCGGCGCCGCGGGGCTGGCCGCGGCGCGACGATTGGTACGCGAGAATCTCCGAATCGTGCTGATCGACGCCCGCGATCGCATCGGCGGGCGGATTCACACCGTCCACGCGCCCGGATTTCCGATGCCGATCGATCTGGGGGCGGAGTTCGTGCATGGAAAACCGCCGCAAACGTGGCAACTCATCCGCGCCGGCCACCTGCTCACCTACGAAATCGCGGAGCATCACTGGCACTTCGTCGATGGGCGGCTTCAGGCGGCCGACGATTTCTGGGAACGCATCGACAAGATCCTCGGGAAGATGGATGAGAAGGGACCGGAGCAGACGTTCACCGCTTTTCTGAAGACGTGCTGTCCGGAAGCGGACGGGACGACGCGCGACATGGCGATCGCGTTCATCGAAGGATTCAACGCTGCCCGCGCCGATCGCATCAGTACGACAGCGCTCGCGTTCGAGCAGAAGGCGGCGGACGAGATCGATGAAACGAGTCAGTATCGGATCGTCGGTGGATATGCGCCGATGATCGAGTGGATGGAGAACGCGCTCAGCGGCGCGGTGGATGTGCGACTTAACACGCGCGTTCGGGAACTGAAGTGGAAGAAGGGCGAGCTTGTTTCGGTCTGCGAAACCGCAAGCGGCGGGGGAGCGCTTCCACCGATTCGCGCGTCGCGCGCAATCGTCACGCTTCCGCTTCCGGCATTGCAGAAAGAGCAAGTGAAGTTTTTACCGGCATTGTCTGAGAAGCGCGACGCGGCGCGCAAACTGGAAATGGGCCCGATCGTCAAACTGCTCATCAACTTTCGTGAAGCGTTTTGGGAGCGGGAGAAGATTCCCAACGCGAAAGGCCAAAAACTTCCGCCGCTCACGTTCATGCATTCGACGTCGGCCGCGGTTCCGACATGGTGGACGCAACTGCCGATCAAGACGACGGTGCTGACGGGTTGGGCGGGCGGACCGAAGGCAGATGCGCTTTCGCACCGCAAGCCGGAAGAGGTGCTTAGCAAAGGCCTCGATTCACTTGCAGAGATTACGGGATTTTCGCGGAGCGAGATTGAATCGCTCGTGCAGGGCTACCACATCGCGGATTGGCAGGCGGATCCGTATTCCGGTGGGGCGTATAGCTACGTGCCGATAAACGCTGGAGACGCGCGGAAGGCGCTCGCCGCGCCGGTTGAAGACACGCTTTTCTTCGCGGGCGAAGCAACGCACTTCGAGGGACAATCCGGCACCGTCGCCGGTGCGCTCGCCACCGGCACGCGCGCCGCGGAGGAGTTGATCAATTCTTTGTAGGGTGCGCTTCAGCGCACCGGTTATTTCTTCGTTCCGAAAGGGCGAATAACTGGTGCGCTGAAGCGCACCCTACGAGGGCGTGAGCGAGAGAAAGCGCTCGAAATTCCCGCCGAGGTATTCCTTTGCCGTGCGATCGATCTCTTCGCGCGTCACTTTCCAACCCGTCTTTTCCAGATCCGCAAACTTCTCCTTCATCACCTTCGCGATGACTTTGCGGCTGTGGTCCCACTTGTAGATGAGCTGGTCGAGCACGCGGGCGTCGCTGTGCTGTGGGGTAAAACTCGTGCCGAGCAGCTCCATTCGCATCTTCGTCATCTCTTCGATCAGGCTCGGGTTGTTCAGAAACCACCAGCAGCCGAAGAGAAACAGGTTGCGATGTTTTCGCGCCGTCACCGCCAGCTCGTGCTGGTTTTCGCGGGCCAGCATCGTCACCATGAATTTGTTCTTCTGGTTGGTTGCGCAAAGTCGATCCAGCGACTTGATGTCCGATTTGCCAACCGAATCGCCAGCCAGGCGCAGCTGCGGATTCACCTGCCGCTGCACGCCGATCATCACCGCGAACGGGATGTTCCGCTCGCGGCAGATGGGAAGGATCGCTTCGTTGATCACGCGCGTTGTTTGTGAATCGTCCGGATAGCGCCAATCCGGCGTGAGCGAGCACGCGACGTAAATCGCCTTCATGCGCTCGATCCACTCGTTCAGGAATCGCCGCACTTCGCTCATCGTCGTCGAACCGAGATCGCCCGACGTCTTGTAACCAAAGCTCGAGAGCGTCTCGCTCACCTTTGGCCAGCCGACCAGCACCGGATCGATTCGCAGCACCGCTTTGAACCGCGCATCGATGGGCTTTCCGCTCAGCCAGATCTCCCGCTCTTTCGGATCGAGCGCGTCGTTGGTCATCACGATCTGCCGCACGTTGGCAAGCTTGAGCACCGTTTCCAGATACGCTTCGGGCTTTTGCGATTTGAAGAAGGCGCGATAGCTGTTGAGATCGCGTGAGGAAAGATCGAGCCCGAGTTTCCCAAGCGTCGTGAGCACCCCGCGGCAGGCTTCGCTGATCGGCGCACGATCGATAAACAGCGTTTTCCAGATCAGATCCGCCTGCTGCTGCTGGGTCATCGACCAGTATTTGTCGTATGGAATGTCGGTCGCGCGGATCGTCTCGGCGATGAGGTAATGATACGTCAGCAGTTCATCAACGCCCCACAAATTGAAGCCGCCGAAGCTCGGCGGATAGAGGTGCGTGTGAAGATCGAGCACGGGCGTCTGCTCGATCGCCTGATCGACCCATTGTGCGATCTGATCGAACGACATCGAAAAAACCTTCCATAAAAAAAGCGGCGACAATCGTCACCGCTTTTCTCGCATCTTTCAATTGCAGTTGCCGGTCATTTCACCATTCGGATGGCGAACGGATAGCGATACGCGATGCCATCTTTTGCTTTGATTGTTCCCATGATGCAGAAGATCAAGCTGCAGATCCAGCATGCGAGGACGATGAAGTATCCGATGATGAGGCAGGCTGTCACGATCCCGACCAGATAGCCGATCAGAAGCGTCAGCTGAAAATTCAGCGATTCCTTGCCCTGGTCATTAACGAACGGGCTCGTGTCTTTCTTGATGAGCCAGATGATCAGCGGTCCGATCCAGCCGGTGAAAATCGCCAGCAGATGGCACAACATCGCCATCGTTTTGGAATCCTGGTCCGGCACAGGTCCGCTATAGGCGCCGGGGTATCCGCCTGTCCCGTAATCGATCGGCGCGGCCGGAGCAGCCGGTGGCGGGGGCGTCGTTTCACCTGCGGGATGCTCACCCGAGCCGGGCGGTGGGGGAATGTCGGTCATACCTGATCTCCTTTGTGGTCCACCCGTTCAGTTCATCACGGTTCAGTCGAAGGCGATGTCGTCGACGTGCCGCCCGGTTGCTGCATCTGCTGCATTTGTTGCATCTGCGTTTTTTGCCAGATCATGATCTTGTTGCGCATTGCCGGTCCACCCACGAAGATCACGATGACGATGATGATCGCGAGCAGAATGCCGATGGCGCCGGTGATGATTCCCGCGAGGGCCATTCCGCGCCCGCCGCCTTGGCCTCGATCGGCCGCGTTCTTGGCGATCACACCGAGGATGATCGCGATGATCGCAAGGGGGACCGAAATGTACCACGCACAGAAGCAAATAAGCGAAATGATGCCGCAGACCATGCTCGCGACGGCCATGCCGACGCTGCCACCCTGCGCGGGAGGCGGTTGATAACCCGGATACGCGCCCGGCGGATATCCCGGCGGCGGAGGCTGCTGCGTCATCTGAATTGCTCCTTCCCTTCAGGCCCATTCGAACCGAACAACTTTATGGAAACGAGTGTAAGACGTGTCACCGTAAGCGTCAACGAATCACGTCACCCGCGACCGCAAGATCGCGCCACTCCGCAGAAAGTGCTCCACGTCGTCCGGCGATAGCTTCGCTCCGCGGAGATCGACCAGGTAAAAGTCCGTCTTCTCAACATTCGCGCCGCGCAGATCCGCGTTGCACAGATTTGCCTTGCGGATCTCCTCGGGGTCTTTGAAATCCTGATCGTTGTAGTCATCCGTGTAGAAACCGGTCCGCGAACCCTCGGTCGGGATCGTGCTGCCAACGAGCCCGCTCCGCGACGAGCCCATGTGAAAGCTCGCGCCGGTAAAGTCCGCATCGCGAAGATCCGCGCCGGGCCAATCGATATCGGCCAGGCCGGCCTTGATGAGCTTCGCGCCTTGGCAGATCCCGTCGGGGATATGTGTAGTCGTCAGATCGCAGCCGCTGAGATCAGCCTCGAAAAAATTCGTCCGTGGGAGGTCCATCCCTTCCAGGTCGCAATCCAGCAGCACGGCGCCTTGGAAGGACGCGCCGACGCAAGTCGCGTCGCGCAGGCGGATGCGGCTGAGTCGCGCCCGCATCAATTGCGCTTCACCAAAATCGGCGTCATGAACATCGTTGTCACTAAAGTTGGCGAAATTGAGCGCCGACTTGGCGAAGCTGACGAGTCTCAGCGACGTCGAGTAAAACGTCGCGTGCGAGAAATCGCCGTACTGAAGATTCGCTGCTTCGAGCGTCGCATGATCGAAGCGGCTGTATTGTGCACTGCAATACAGAAAGTTCGCCAGCGTCAGGTCGGCGCGTATGAGATTGGCGCGGGTGAGAATGGAATTCTCCAGATTGGCGGAGATGAACTTGCTTTCCATCGCGCGGACATCTGTAAGATCGGCGTCGCGCAGGTCCGCATGGGACAGATCCGCGCCGGAGAGATTTGCGCCCGTCAGATCGATACCCTGCCACTTCGCGTCTGCGAAATGACCTTTCGTAAGCTGCAGATTCTGACCGGATCTTGGCCGCCAGTTGTGATCGGCCGCGAGGAGTATGCTCGCGGCCATCGCATCGAATCGCCGGTCGGGTTCTGCGATTAGTTCATTTAATCGCGCCATCGCCTTTGGCAATCTGCGTATGGAAAAGGCGATTTCTTTAACCAGCTCGAGCGGCATTTCCTCGCTGAGTTCTTCGGTGGGCGCGCCGGCGTCGAGCTTCTCCGCGACGCGATCGGCAGCGAGGAGCACTCGGATGATGTGATGCCGCAGCAGATCCGCGGCGCACGGGTCGCAGAGCCCATCGTGCTCGTGAAGCACCGCAGACTTCTGCTTCATCGCCGCGCGCAGGCACAATCCGGCCAGTCCGCTGCGGTGTTCGGGGCTCAGCCGGTTCGCCAAATGCTTGCGCAGCGCCATCAAACAATTCGCGATCGAAGCGTCTTCGGCCATCTCGTCCAGCGCAACGCGAAGCAACCGCGGCGACCCCTCAAGCAGCTGGGTGGTTTCGTCCATTAGCAATCGATCGATGACCGATTTGCACTGCTCGCGATGCACGCGCGCGAGATACAGCACGCAGTCGTCGAACGTCCAACCCGCCATCTGAAAGGTTGCAAGACACTCACCCGAAAGCGGTCGCGGACAGGCAACGATCACCAGTCGCCCGTGCGGCAGCTCGCCAGGCTGGGTCACGATGTTGTCGATTGCGAGGAACGGACGGGCGGGAAATGCAGCGACGAGATGATCGATCGCAACCGACTTGCCCGATCCCGCCGGCCCGATGATCTGGACAATTCCCACCCGCCCGAGATACGGCTTGATCACCTCTTCGAGCAGCAGCGCCGCCTTGCCGCCCGCGCAGACGCGCGGCGGGACCGGCGCGCGTTGCGGACGGTCGCTCTCGCTCGGCCATGGACAATCAGTCGAATCCCCCGGCATGTGAGCGATCATACCAATCGCGACTTCACGAAAACCATTGAAATCGTGATCCGTTTCGTTCGCTTTGGTTAGCCCCGCGGCTTGCGGCGGGAGCCGGCCGCGAGCGGCCGGGCTAACGGGATCCACGTCATGCAATCGCAGGCATTAGCTGGTACAATCGTGCGGTTTGCATTCAGACTTTGAGGTTGCGCCTATGACTGTGAAAGCGGAAGCCCGCGCGCGTTTGAATTTCTCCACCGACTGGACCTACGCCCCCGCCCCCGAAAGCGCGAGCCATGCCCAGATCAAACCGCGATATGACTTGTTCATCAACGGCAAGTTCGTCGCGCCGGCAAAGGGCGAATACTTCGACACGATCAATCCGTCGAATGAGAAGAAGCTCGCCGAGGTGGGGCAGGGAACCGGCGAGGATGTGGATAAAGCCGTGCGGGCGGCACGGTCGGCGTACGACAAAGTCTGGTCAAAGATGCCCGCGAAAGAGCGGGGGAAATACATCTACCGCATCGCGCGGATGCTGCAGGAACGGGCGCGTGAGTTTGCGGTGATCGAATCCATGGACGGCGGAAAGGCGATCCGCGAATCGCGCGATGTGGATGTTCCGCTCGCGGCCGCGCATTTCTTTTACTATGCGGGTTGGGCCGACAAGCTCGAGTACGCGTTTCCCGGCAAGCAACCCACGGCGCTCGGCGTGGCGGGGCAGATTATACCGTGGAATTTTCCACTCCTGATGGCCGCGTGGAAGCTCGCGCCAGCGCTGGCGACGGGAAACACCGTCGTGCTGAAGCCCGCCGAGACGACGCCACTCACAGCGCTGAAGCTGGCCGAGCTGATCCAGGAAGCCGAGCTTCCGCCCGGCGTCGTGAACATTCTTACCGGTGCCGGCGAAACCGGCGCCGCAATCGTCAATCACCCGGACATCGACAAGATTGCCTTCACCGGCAGCACCGAAGTTGGAAAGATCATCCAGAAGTCGCTCGCGTCTTCGCGAAAGAAATTCACGCTCGAGCTCGGTGGCAAGGCCGCCAACATCATCTTCGACGACGCGCCGATCGATCAGGCGGTCGAAGGAATCATCAACGGCATCTTCTTCAATCAGGGCCACGTCTGCTGCGCCGGCTCGCGGCTCTTCGTGCAGGAATCGTGTTACGACGAAGTGGTCCGCAAGCTGAAAGATCGCATGGAGACGCTGATCGTCGGCGATCCGCTCGACAAGAACACGGACATCGGCGCGATCAACTCAAAAATGCAATTAGAGAAGATCCACGAATATTTGAAGATTGGCGCCGACGACGGCGCCGAGCAGTGGTGCACGAGCTGCAACGTCCCCGAAAAAGGTTACTTCTGCCGCCCGACACTGTTCCTCAACTGCAGCCAGTCGCACCGCATCGTGCAGGAGGAAATTTTCGGTCCGGTGCTGGCGGTGCAGACCTTCCGCACGGTGGAAGAAGCGATCGAGAAGGCCAACAACACGCCGTACGGATTGTCGGGCGGCGTGTGGACGGACAAAGGCTCGAAGATTTTTAAAGTCACGAGCAAGCTGCGAGCCGGCGTGATCTGGGCGAACACCTACAACAAGTTCGACCCCACGAGCCCGTTCGGCGGATACAAAGAAAGCGGCGTCGGACGCGAAGGCGGACTGCACGGCCTGCTGCCATATTTGAATTTGAACTAAGAAGAATTTGCCACCGATGGGGCACCGATGCACACCGATAAGAAAGAATTTGATTCGATTTCATCGGTGTAAATCGGTGGCAAAAATGATTGAGGTCGGTCATGGCGCAACGTAAACGCAATGGAAAAGGCAACGGACATACTCAGACGATGGAGCGTCGCACGCGCATGACGTCGCAGGCGGAATCCGAGCACGTCGACCAGCCCCAGCGTCTCCGCGTCCTGAAGACCTACAAGATCTACATCGGCGGAAAGTTCCCACGCACCGAATCGGGAAGGTATTACCTCTTGAAGAACTCCTCTGGCGAAGGCCTCGCCAATGTCTGCCTCTCCAGTCGCAAAGACTTCCGCGAAGCCGTCGTCGCGGCGCGATCCGCGCAATCGAAATGGGCCGGCGCGAGCGCCTACAACCGCGGGCAGGTCCTGTACCGCATCGCCGAGATGCTCGAAGGCCGCAGCCAGCAGTTCGTCAGCGAATTGATCGAACAAGGCGCCGATCCGAGCCAGGCGCAGAACGAAGTCACGCTCTCAATCGACCGCGTCCTCTACTACGCCGGCTGGAGCGACAAGTATCAGCAGGTCTTCAGCAGCGTGAACCCCGTCGCCAGTTCCCACTTCAACTTCTCGATCCTCGAACCAACGGGCGTGGTTTCGATCATCGCCCCGGAAGACACGGGTTTACTCGGCCTGATCAGCACGATCGCCCCCACGATCGTCGGCAGAAACACCTGCATCGCGCTCGCATCGGAATCAAAGCCACTGAGCGCGGTAACGCTCGCGGAAGTCCTCGCCACCAGCGATCTCCCCGGCGGCGTGGTCAACCTCCTCACCGGCACGCGCAAAGAGCTCGTCGAACACTTTGCGAACCACATGGACGTCAACGCTTGCGTTTACTGCGGCAACGACGCAAAAGAAATCGAAACCGTCCGCACAAAAGCGTCGCTGAACGTGAAGCGCGCCATTGTAATCGACCGTAAGAACTGGACCGACACGTCGGCTCAAAGCCCGTACTTCATCCTCGACACGCAGGAAGTGAAAACGACGTGGCATCCGGTGGGGATTTGATTAGGGCTGCGAGCGCCGCTTCTTCACAGCCTCGAGATGTATCACGCCGAGCTTGTCTTTGACCCGCCCAGCCGCCGTTTTCGCCTGGATGAGCGAATCGAGGTCGAGCACGCGCATCGGCCTGCCGTTCACGTCTATGGTGTCGGTTCGACCAATTAAAGCCTCGAAATCCCCAAGCCCCGTCACGTCGGACAGGACGTCAAAATCTCCCAAGTCTGTTACGAGGTTCAACGTGCGAAACTTCGACAATTCCTTCGGCGATTGATTGAGGTACGGCCTCTTCGGGTGAAATCGAAATCGAGGATGCAGTTGCACTAGCGCGGCGAGCAGCCTTGACGTGTTCTTCTCCGTCATCGGGCAGCAGACATCGAGATCTTCCGTCAGCAGCGAAGAACCCTGAAGCACCGCCGCAACGCCACCGATGATCACCAGTTCAACGCCGGCGTCATGTAGACGACTGAGCAGCTCGACGTTGTTGGTTTTCATGGAATCGTCGTCCCGCCTCGCGCAAAACCTTCATATCCGCCAGCGCTGCGTCGTGTTTCACAAGACGTTCGGCTGGAGTGAGTCGCAGGTTGTCATCAATTTGTGGAAGATCGATTCCGTTCTCATCCTGATACGACGAGAGATCGTCCATCCGAGCGTGGAACTCCGTCCATTCTTCAGGTGTGAGTGTCTCGGCCATCCACGCGATTATATCACCTGTTCTTCGAATGCGCCCCGCAATCAATTTGAATCAATTCGAGTCGCTTTTGTACCTGCGTTGTCAATTGTCCGGGGGTCGCGTCAGCTTCGCCGGCGCGCGGACGATCTCTAGTTTCGCCGTGTCGTCATCGTTCAGAAATCCTTCGAGCTCGCAGGTCTCATCACCAACTTGAAACGGTAATGTAAACCGCGACGGATCACTCGTGCTCGGTTGGCCCGAGAAGAATCGCACCGGTTTCGACGGGTCGCGATAGAATTCCAGCGAGTAGTTCTGCGTGATGAGGTCGGGGCGGTACATCGCGTAGATCGGCCGCACGATGGCGACGCAAATGTCGATCGCGAAACCATCCGCGGCGGTCGTGCGACGATTCACGAGGTTGACGGCGACCAACCGCTCGGCGGACGCGCCGGACGCTCGACCGTTCAAGAAAACACAAACCGGCCGTGGATAGGTTGGATCGGCAAAGCGAAGCAATCGCTGCCACGAGTCGATCAAGTACGTTGCATTCCCATGCCCGCTGCGCGAGAGAACGAACGTGCCGTAGTGATATGCCGAGCTCGTCTGCAGGAGCCGCGGAATCCGGCTCGAGTCATCGTCGTACATCACGCGTGCGGCGGGTTGATGATCCCGCAGACATTCGCGACGGGCGGCTTCCATCGCCAGGTTCTGTCGAATGTTTCGAACCACCGCCGGCCAGGCCAGAACGATGAACGGAACGATCGCAAGCGCAACGACCAGCAAGATAATTCGCCGCACGATCGCGCGCCGTTTCTGCCGGACCGCTTCAGGATGTCCCGCCGGAAAAATCTGCCGCACCCACGCCCCTGTTTGACCGGATTCGCTTGGATCCTACCCGCGATTGCGCGGCCGAGCACGAACTTTCTTGGGCCGGCAACTCACGCAAACTTAATCACGCCTCGCGCCACATCGCCATCGATCATCGCCTTGTACGCCTCGTTCACCTGATCGAGCGAGTACCGCTTGGTGATCAGGTCATCGAGGTTCAGCTTCCCCGCCTTGTATAAGTCGACGAACTTCGGGAAATCCCGCGGCGGGTTTACGGTGCCGTAGTAGCTGCCTTTGATTATTTTTTCCTGGCGCGTGATGACGGCGCTCGGGAAGTTCGTGCTCGAGCCCATCGGCGCGAGACCCGCGAGGGTGAGCGTTCCGCCGGGGCGGATGCAGGTGAAGGCGCGCTCTTGCACCTCTGGCAGACCCGTGGCATCGATGGCGTGATCGACCCCGCGGCCGTCGGTCATGTCGCGGATGGCTTCTTCGACTTTGTCGCTCGCCATGAAGACGCTGCTGGCGCCGAAATGCTTCGCGACCCAGATCTTCGGCCATTGTGTGTCGACCGCGATAATCGGATTCGCGCCGCACAAGCGCGCGCCCTGAATCACGTTGATCCCGACCCCGCCAACGCCAAAGACCAACACCGATTCGCCGGGCCGAACGTTCGCGGTGTACATCGCGGCGCCGACGCCTGTCGCCACCGCGCAGCCGATGAGCGACGCGGAGGTGAGCGAAACCTCGGCATCGATCACTACACAGCTCGCGGCCGGCACGACCGTCCGCTCCGCGAGCGCGGCCAGCCCGCAGTAGCTGTAGAGCGGCTGGCCGTTCCAATGCAGTCGGGTGGTGCCGTCGAGCATCGTGCCGTTCCAGATCGGGCCCGTGTACGTCTCACATAGGTTCGCTCGGTCGCGCAGGCAATAGAAACACGTCCCGCACGACGGCGCCCAGCTCAGCACGACGTGATCGCCGACTTTAATAGTCGTGACGCCGGCGCCGACTGCTTCAACGACGCCCGCCCCTTCATGTCCCGGCACCACCGGCATTGGATGCTTCGTCGCGCCCGTCACCAGATGCCAGTCGCTGTGACACACGCCCACAGCGCTCATCTTCACCAGCACCTCGCCATGCTGCGGCGGGTCGAGTTCCACCTCCTCAACACGAAAGGGCGCGTGTGGCTCAGTCAAAATCGCGGCGCGGATTTTCATCGCGACGAAGTGTACACGGATGATTGGATATACTGTACGTGCGATGACCCAGGACCAGCTTGCACATCAGCTCGAGCTCACGGCGCTCGATCCGCATCTCACGGCGCCCCAGATGCATGCTCTCGTCGCCGGCGCGATGGAGCACGAGCTGCCCGCGATGTGCGTCACGCCGGTGTGGGCCGCGCGCGTCGCGATGATGCTGCGCGCGGCTCCGTCGATCGCGCTTTGCAGCACGGTCGGTTTTCCACACGGCACCCACAAATCGACGCTGAAGGCGATCGAGGCCACGAGCAGCATCAAGGATGGCGCAAGCGAAATCGCGGTCGTGCCGCATTTTCCGAATCTGATCAAACCGGATCTCGATGCGGCTCGTACGGAGCTGATGGAGATCGTCCGCGCCGCCCGTGCGACGCGGCGGGACGTCGTCGTTCGCGTTTTCGTTGAATCTGCAACTTTGTTGCGTAATGGCGATGAAACCCTGATCGAAACGGCGTGTCGGGCGGCTCGTGAAAGCGGATGCGACGGCGTGATCACATCGACGGGCTTTGATTCCGTTGGTGGAGCGACGAACAAGGCTGTGCGATTGCTCAGGAAATACGGCGAAGGTCTGAGCATCTTCGCATATGGCTCGATCGACGACGCCGCGACCGCCATCGAATTGATTCGTGCCGGCGCCGATCGCGCGATGAGCAAAAACGCGGTGGAAATGCTGGAGAGCGACGCACAGGTTTAGCTACAATGGTATGAGATGATGAAGTGGGCTTGTCTCGGCATTCTACTTTGTTCGCTTTGTCTGGCGTTGCCGTCGCGCGCCGCCTCCCCCGCGACGACGCAAGCCTCCGCGGTCGAAGGACTGCGCGATCACTGCTTCCTGCTTCATCTCCCAGGCATTGGTGGAAAGCGATCGATCGATCGCGCGCTCGTGCTCGGTTTGGCGCGTGGCGGCGTCGATGCGGATTTTGACATCTACGATTGGACCGGCGGCGAGGAAGGCGAAGGCCTGCCGGCGCTGGCGAACATTCAGCATCACCGCGAAGAGGCGGACAAGATCGCCAAGATCATCGTCGATCAGGCGACGAAGCATCCGGACATTCCGATCGTCCTCACAAGCCACAGCGGCGGATGCGGGCTCGCCGTCTGGGCGCTCGAGCAGCTGCCGGAAAACGTGACGATCGAAAGCTTCGTCATGCTGCAATCCGCGCTCTCGCCGCAGTACGACCTCACCAAAGCCCTCAAACACGTCCGCGGAAAGCTGTACGTCTTCTCGAGCATCAACGACACGCTCGTGCTCGGCACTGGCACCCGGATGTTCGGCACGATCGATCGCGTCAAAACCGACGCTGCCGGTCGGGTCGGTTTCACGATGCCCAAGAAAGCCGACGCCACGCAATACGCCAAGCTCGTCTCGATCCCGTATCAAAAGGCCTGGCTCCGTTACGACGACATCGGCGATCACATCGGTCCGATGAATGTGCTCTTTGCCAAAGCCATCATCGCGCCGCTGCTGATCACCGGCGAATTACCCGCGGCCGAGCCCGCGCAAAGCAATACGAAGTAGACATGGTAGGGTCCGCTTCAGCGGACCGTTTATTTCTTCGATCGGAAAAGACCAATACCCGGCCCGCTGAAGCGGACCCTACAAGATGACGGGTATAGGGCGATCACGATGTCCGGAACTACTGCAGTCGCGATCCTGATGACAGCATTATTGCTTGTCGCCCTCGTCTCCTGGTCTGTTCTGGCCGCTGCGACCATTCAATTACGTCGGCTACGGCCGAAGGGCCTCTCCGCCGTTCCTCTGATTGGAAACGATCCCTCGATCAGTACCCCAGAGTTGTTGAAGTGGCGGACGCGGTTCCTTTGTTCGTTTTTGATCTTCGTGGCAAGCGTGCTGGTCGGCGCCTCGATTGTGCATTTTGCGTCCAAGATGTGATGGCGACGCGACACGCAGTCTTCTGCGAAGTGATGCGGCCAGCGCATCTTGGCACGGGCAACCTTGCCCGTGCCGCACGCGGCTTTGGCCGCAATCGCATGGCCTGATCCCCCGTGCGACAAACAGGAACAATGGCGCAAAATCCGTCCAATTCGCTCGGTTTTTTCGATACAATACCACCATGGCCACCGCGCCTCGTCGAGAGACGATGATCGCACTTCACGCGCGACGCACGTCGCATCAGGTTGCGACCGCGGTTTATCTCCATGAGCACGTCCGGCCGCTGCTTCAACGATGCCAAAGCTGCGGAAATGAATTTGCGCCAACCGAACTGGCGCAGGACCGTTGCCCGCAATGTGCGCCGAAATTGGGCCGGTACGCTTCGGGTAATGCTGAAGAGGCACAGTCGCAAACGCCCGCGCGACCGCGCATTCCGGCTCTCTGGAAGATTCACGATGCTCTTATGTCGCGAACGATCACTGCCGCGGACGCGCTCGGCGTCATGTTGCTATTCGCGATAATCGCAGCATTCATCGGGTTTTCGCTTTGGACGATTCAGGCTGCGCTGGTCCATTCCCATTAAGAGCGCGCCCTATGGCCGAGAAGTTCCGTCGAGAAACGTTAATCGCTCTCCGAGCGCGACGCACCGCCTACCGCGTCGCGACGGATGTCCTGCTGCATCGATCGAAGTTGAAGATCCACACCTGCGTGGACTGCGGAGCCGAATTCGCGACCGACAACGATAACGAACAACGATGCGCCGCCTGTCGCGCGGTAGACCGGTCACACACGCCGGTACAGCACGTCGAACCGGTTGATTTGATCGGCTCGATCTACGACGACAGCTACAGACTGCGCGCGAGAGTTTTCGTGTGCGTCGCCCTCGCTTTCTTGGTTAGCGTGACACTATTGATCTTTTGGTGGTTGGGGGCGTTCGCGAGCTAATTTTCCGGCCCGCGTTCGCCGTCTCTCTACCTAAAAATCAACCCGTTTTCCCACCTCGTTCAACTCGCCTTTTGACTCGGATTTTCCTATAATTTCACGCTTTGCCGCAGAGGCAAAATCGGGTGCATGGATGCCCTGATTCAGGGTTTGAGATGGATCTCGTTTAGCCGCCGCGGCCACGCGGCGTTCTGCTATGAAACCCCGCGTGGCCGCGGGGGCTAAACTGGTTTCCTTTCGCTTTCGTTACATTGAACACGAGATCACATGGCTGAAACCAACCTGCCCGCTGAGTCCTCGGGCGCTGCCGATCGTATCGAAGATTTGCATATCGAGCAGGAACTGCAGGACTCGTACCTGACCTACGCGATGAGCACGATCATGGATCGTGCGCTGCCGGACGTGCGCGACGGGCTCAAGCCTTCGCAGCGGCGCATTCTCGTCGCGATGCGCGATCTCAACCTCGGTCCGCGCAGCAAGCACCTCAAGTGCGCGAAGATCGCGGGCAACACGTCGGGCGACTATCACCCGCACGGCGAGGCGATCGTCTATCCGACGCTCGTGCGTCTCGCCCAGGATTGGAACCTGCGATACCCGCTGATCGACGGCCAGGGCAACTTCGGCAGCACCGACGGCGATCCACCCGCGGCGATGCGATACACCGAAGCGCGCCCGACGAGCGCCGAAGCCGAGCTGCTCGCCGATCTCGAGCTCGACACCGTCGATTATCAGCCGAACTACGACGAGCGCTTGATGGAACCCACGGTTCTGCCGGCGAAGTTCCCGAATCTGCTCGTGAACGGCTCGACCGGCATTGCCGTCGGCATGGCGTGCAATCTTCTGCCGCACAACCTGCGCGAGATCTGCGACGCGATCGTGAAGGTCATCGATAAGCCGGATGTGAGCTTCAATGAGCTGCTCGAGATCGTTCCCGGTCCGGATTTCCCCACCGGCGGAATCATCTGCGGCCGCGACGGCATCGTCGAAGGTTACAAAACCGGCCGCGGACGAATCTGCCTTCGCGCCAAGCTCGAGGTGGAAGACCAGAAGAACAATCGCCAATCGATCATCGTCACCGAGCTCCCGTACGGCATCATCCGCAAATCGATCATGGAATCGGTCGCCGAGGCGGTGAAGAAGGATCTCATCAAGGAGATCAGTGCGATCAACGACGAATCCGGCCGGCAGCACAAGGTCCGCATCGTGATCGACCTGAAGCGCGACGCCGATCCGGACCTGGTTATCCGCCAGCTCTACCAATACACGCCGTGCGAAATCACGGTCAGCATGATCAACATTGCGCTGGTGAACCGGCAACCGCGAACGATGGGCTTGAAGGAGCTGATCGA
This sequence comes from Phycisphaerae bacterium, assembly GCA_025924315.1. Lineage (GTDB taxonomy): Bacteria > Planctomycetota > Phycisphaerae > Tepidisphaerales > Tepidisphaeraceae > JAICIO01. Next base: position 52,161 of record JAICIO010000017.1, on the reverse strand, counting down.
GCACTTCATCGAGCATCGCAAGGAAGTCATCACCCGCCGCACGCGGCATTTGCTCAAGAAAGCGCAACAGCGCGGCCACCTGCTCGAAGGCCTGATCTTCGCGGTGTGCGACATCGACGAAATCGTAAAGCTGATTCGCTCCTGCAAGACGCGCGATGAAGCGATCATCAAATTGCGCGAGCGCGCGTTCCGCATCGCGCCCGATCACCCGTACGCCCCGCGGATTCCCGAAGTGCTGATGAAGCGCGCCGCGGAGAAGCCTGTGATCCTGAGCCAGGCCCAGGCGGAAGCGATCGGCCGCTTGCAGCTCATCCAACTCGTCGGCCTCGAAATCGAAAAGCTCGTCAACGAGTACCGCGAAGTGGTGGACGAGATCGAAGGCTACGAAGCGATCCTGCGCGACGAGTCGATGGTGCTCGACATCATTCGCGAAGACACCTTCGAGATGAAGGAAAAGTACGGCGACGATCGTCGCACGGAAATCACCGGCGCGGTGAGCGAATTCAACATGGAAGCACTGATCGCCGCGGAAGACGTCGTCGTGACCGTGAGCCACGGCGGATATGTGAAGCGCCTCCCGGTCGATACCTACCGCGCCCAAGGCCGCGGCGGTCGTGGCATCAAGGGTACCGAGTCGAAAGAAGGCGACTTTGTCGAGCACCTGTTCGTCGCCAACACGCACGACTACCTGCTGTTCTTCACGAACCAGGGCCGAGTGTACGAGCGCCGCGTGTACGACGTGCCGGAAATGAGCCGCACTTCGCAGGGCCGCTCGATCGCGAACCTGCTCAGCTTCCAGCCGGAAGAAAAGGTCGCGAACGTGCTCGCGGTGAAAGACTTTGGCAAGGGCGAGCACTTCCTCATGTTCGCGACGAAGAAGGGCACGGTGAAGAAGACGGCGCTCTCCGCCTATGCGAACATTCGGCAGAACGGCTTGATCGCGATCGGGCTCGATGAAGGCGATTCGCTTATCGGCGTGGAAATCACCAGCGGCAAGGATCACGTGATCCTCGGCACAAAGAGCGGCCTGGCGATACGTTTTGAAGAAGCCGACGTTCGGGCGATGGGTCGTCCCGCCGGCGGGGTGACGGGAGCGCGCTTCAAGCGCGAAGGCGACGAAGTGATCGACATGATCATCATCCCCAACGGCGAGAACGGCTGCTGCCAGGTTCTCACCGCGTGCGAAAACGGCTACGGCAAGCGCACGCCGCTCGAAGACTACCCCGTGAAGGGCCGCGGAACGCGCGGCGTCATCAACATCGACGCCAACGAGCGCAACGGCGAAGTCGTCGGCATGAAGCTCGTCGTCGAATCGGATGAGATCATGCTCATCACGCAGGCCGGCATCATCATCCGCACGCGCATCGGCGAAATCCGTGAAACGGGCCGCAACGCCGCGGGGGTCAAACTCATCCGGGTCGACGAAGGCGACAAACTCGTCGCCATGGCGAAGGTCGATGCGGAGGAAGAACCCGAAAAGTCCGCGACAGCCGAACCCGCGCCGGAAGCACCGAACGAAACACCGCCCGAAGCGCCGAGCGGCGACGGACAGACGAGCTGACGTTTAGCCGCCCCGCGTGCGGGGCGCTTTCACCATCGGGCGAGCGCGCCCCGCACGCGGGGCGGCTAAACGTGTTCTCATTCCTTCCCTAGCTCCCGCGCGCTATCGCGATTAGAGTCGCGGGGACATGACTGATTTTCCGCAATCGCCGTATGAGCCGCCTCCGTCGCCGCTGGATTACACGTCGGCGCCGCTTCCGCAGAAGCGCGGGCCGAGCGTCTGGATTTCCTGGTTTGTGATCTGGTTGATCGTGATTCTGATCTCAGTCGTCCTGCCGATCCTCGGCGGACGCAAGCGGCTCGCGCAAAAACCTTCGACCACGCAACCGTCGGTTCCCACCACGCCCGCCGGCCCCGCGCCGACTCCTGAAGCCGAGCTGAAGATCGCGTCGCGCCTCGCAATCGGATGTCACGAGCTGACGCGATCGGATCCCGAAGCATCACAAGCGGCGATGCCGATGTTCGTCAACCAGCTGACGGTCACGCCGAAAAATCCGCATGAAAAGCTGTGTGCCGCGGTCGTGATCGGCGACATCCAGGGTTCCGACGCCGCCATCAAGCAGATCGACGCGATCGCGTCGGATCTGAAAGGCGCGGATCAACACGTCGCGCCGCCACTCAAAAAGCTTTATACGAAGGGAGTCAGCGCGCTCGATGAAGATGAGAAGGATCTGATCAAAACAAACCTGGGCTGGTATGGCGAGCTTGCGCTGGTGCACGACGCTTCGCCGGATAGCCCCGAGCGACAAGCGCTGGTGCATCCGGCGGTGCGAAGCATCGTCGTGTTCACCGTCGCCGGCGTCGTCATCGGCTTTGCCCTGCTCACGGGCGTGGTGCTGTTCATCATTGCGCTGATCCGAATTTCCAGCGGAAAGATCGTCCGACGTCTCTCGGTACCGGGAACGAACCCGGCGCCGTTCGTTGAGGCATTCGCGATTTACCTGTTCCTCTTCGCGCTGGGCGCATTGCTGATCTCCCTGCTCGTCAGCGGCGACACGCTGCAGTGGGAGATCGGCTTGATCATCCTGCTGCCGGTCGCGTACTTCTGGCCGCGCTGGCGCGGGGTGGAGCATGATGAGATCATCCGCACGCTCGGCTGGCACACCGGCCGCGGGGTGCTGACGGAAATGGCGAGCGGAATTCTCGCGTACATCACCGGCCTGCCGATCATCTTCGTCGGCCTGATGATCTTGGTTATTCTCGTAATGATCTCGCACGCGCAGCCCAGCCATCCGATCCAGCAGGAGGCGGTGAGCACCCCGGCGCAGATCATCAAGCTGTACTTCGTCGCGTCCGTCTGGGCGCCGATTTTCGAAGAGTCGATGTTCCGCGGAGCGCTTTTCGGCTACATGCGCTCGCGGTGGCGATGGCTTGCGTCGGCGTCGCTGGTGGCGCTGATCTTCGCGCTGATTCATCCGCAGGGATGGACGACGGTGCCGGCCCTCTTCGCGATCGCGATCGTGCTGGCCGGCATTCGCGAATGGCGCGGCTCGCTGATCGGCTCGATCACCGCCCACGCGCTGCACAACGGAGTGCTCATGACGATTTTCATTCTTGGAGTAGCATGAGCGAATCGTGACGATCGAGACGAAGCAGCATGAAGTCGCGCGACCCGGCCGAAGCGAGCGCGCGATGCGCCGATTCGCGGCGGCCGTTTCACTTTTCTATGCGCTGAATGTCATCGTTCCCTGGCGGCCGCAATTCACCGGCGATGTGGATGATTCGTGGATTTACCCGCTGCATCTCGCGTTCGCGCAGCACTGGCAGTGGGGCCGCGACATCGCATTCACATACGGCCCGTGGGGATTTCTTACGGCCGGCTTCGCGCCGCAAACCATCCACACACTACTGCTCGTCTGGATCGTCACGACGGGCGCGCTGTGGTGGAACGTGTGGGAACTTTCATCCGGATTAAATTGGAAACCCTGGTCGCGGGCACTCGCCGTGGTGCTGCTCTTCGGCGTGATCGCGCAAACGGATCTCCGGCCGATCGCGCCGGTGATTCTGCTGCTCTTCGTGCACATCGCCGATTTTTCCGATCGATTCGCACTCGCGCGCAAGCTTCTTCTCGTGCTTCTCGTCGCCCTGATGAGCCTCGCGAAGTTCACGTTCTTCGGGCTCGCCGTTCCGATCGTGTTGCTGATTTCAATAGACGAAATCATCCGCCGGCGCGTGCCGTGGGTCATCATTACCTACTGCTTCGGCATTGGGTTGTTCTGGCTCATGGCCGGCCAATCGATTGCCGGCTTTGTGCCCTACGTGAAATGGTCGATGGAACTGACGCGCGCGTACGGCGACGCGATGAGCATCTACGGCCAGCCGGGCGATCACAGCCTGCCATGGTTCGTGCTGCTGTCATTCGTCGTGATCTTTTGGACCGCGCTGACGATGTGGCGAACGAGTAAGCGCGGGCCAATCTTCGCGAGCCTCGCCCTGCTGGCGGCGTTTTCGGCGCTGTTCAAGATCGGCTACGTCCGCCGCGATTCGCACCTGATTGTCGCGGCCGGGTTTCCGCTCTTCGTGGTGTTGTTGGTTTCAATCGCACAATGGCGTCAGATGAACCAGCGGCTGCGCATCACCGCCGTGATCGTCATGATTGCCGGGGGCTTGCTTGGCGATTCCGTGCGAAGCGTTTACTGGGCGACGAGTCTCGAGCGCGGCCTACTTTCCACCGTCATCGCGATTCCTGCCAACATCGCCGCGGCGATGATTCATCTCATCGGCAGCCCGAGCACGGAAATCATTTTCGAAAGCGTCGCGCGTCCGCTTCCGGCACTGCCAAACGCGGGCAAAGTCGACTTCTATCCGACCGCCAGGCTCGACGAGATCGCGGGCGAATGGAGCTTCTCCAAACGGCCGGTCTGGGAAAGCTACGCCGCCACGACGTCGTCGCTGCTCGAGCTGAACGCCGCCCATCTGCGCAGCGCAGCCGCACCCGATACGATTCTTTTCAAGATCGATCCGATCGATCATCGCTTCCCGTCTCAGGACGACAGTCTTTCGTGGCCAGGTTTGCTCACGCGCTACGAACCGGCCGGCACGTGGAACGATCGCATCGTCCTGCGCAAGCGTGCGAATCCGCCTGCCTATCGCATCGAACCGATGCAAACGTTGACGTCGAAACTGGAAGATTGGATCGATCTTCCGCGAGCGCCCGGCGTGCTGCTGTGGATTTCGATCGACATAAAACCGAACGGCCGCCATGCGCTCGCGAACGCGTTTTATCGGCCGCACGAGCTTTGGATGAACGTCGAGTTTTCCAGTGGCGAGGTCAAGCCGCATCGCCTGATTCCTGACCTCATTCGCACCGGTTTCCTGCTCTCGCCAGCGGTCGAATCAACCCCGGACTTCGCGGCGCTTTATTCAAAAGCCGACGCGGTGCGTCGCGTCGCGCGCATTCAACTCACGGAACCGACCTTCGGCGGATCCGCGCAATTCGAGCCGGAAATTAAGCTTCATTTTTCGAGACTAATCATCGAGCCGAAGCAGCCGGGATAAAAACTCACAAATTTCCTGCAACCCGGTTAGCCTTACATCCGTCATGTCCTTCGGGCGACGCATGGCTGACAAAAGCGACGCACAACTTGTTCGCGAATCGGTGCAGGCGGGAAATACGGCGGCGTTTGGCAAGCTGGTGCGGCGCTATCAGGGGCGTGTGTATGGGCTGGCCTATTCGATCATCGGAGATTGGTCCGATGCGCAGGATCTTACGCAGGAGAGTTTTGTCCGCGCGTTTATGAAACTTCGCGAGCTGCGCGAGCCGCAAGCGTTCGCGGCGTGGCTTCGGCAGATCGCGTTTCGGACCTGCATGGACTCGCTGCGCACGCTACGTCCGGAGCAGGCGAATCTGGTGAACGACTTCGACGAACTGATCAATGAAAGCGATTCGCCCGCGGAGTCAGTCGAGAAAACCGAGGCAAAAGAGGCCGTTCTCGCGGCGGTGCGACAACTGCCCGCGAAGTATCGCATCCCGCTGACGATGTTCCATATCGATCAGCAGAGTCATGAATCCGTCGCCGAATTTCTGGGCGTTCCGATCGGCACCGTAAAGTCGCTCATCAGCCGCGGGCGCGAGATGCTCCGGCCGATGCTGGCGGGACATATGGAGGTTTCGACCATGCTGAACTCAAGCCTGTCGCAAAAGCTGCCGGACGATTTCAGCGCTCGCGTTGTGGCGCTGCTCGACGCGGCGAAATCGAACGACGCCACCAAGGTTGCGCAACTCCTGAAGCTCGATCCCGCACTGCTCGACGCTCGCGGCGACGAGAACGCGACCGCCATCAATCTCGCAGCGCATTACGGGCACGATCAGCTGATCAAGCAATTGATCGCATCCGGCGCGGATGCGATCGAGGCGGCGCACTGGGCGCATCATGGAAAGCCGGGGCGGCACGCGGCGATTGTTGAGCTGCTTCGCAAGCATGTGTGGGAACATGACGAGCGGCTGAAGCGGCTCGTCGCGGAATATGGGGCGACGGATGCGCAAGGCGAAGATTGGCGAACGTCGCAGCTCGTGATCAAGGAATATCCGGCCGAAACATATCTCGTCTTGAGCAGCGGGACGCCGGTTGGCACGTCAGAAATCACCGGCCTTCAGGCCCGCTTCTTTCAACTCGTCCGTGAGCTGCGCAAACAGGTTCCGCTGCCTCAGAACACCCCGAACACGTTCTTCTATCGCCAGGTAAGCGACGAGCCAAAGCGATGGATCTTCGAGAATGGATTTTCGGTGCCGAATGATTTCGATCTGCCGCCGGGCGAGTTGACGTTGAAAAGCGTTCCGCCGACGCGCTTTGCGAGTATTCTTCTCGGCGGCGGATATCAGCACATCGTAAGGGGATGGGAGTCACTGAAGAGGCAGCTCGTCGCACGGTCAATTCAGCCGCAGTGGGGGATGTCGCGAGAGGTTTATCAGTACATGGAAGCATTCCATTCGCCGGAGAATCGCACGGAGATTCAGGTCGCGGGCCAAGAAAAAAACACGGGCTGAAAACCCGTGCTCCTTCTAATTTGCCAATTCGGATGACCGTTAAACCCGCGTGTTACTGCCCATGGGAGTCGTCGGCAGCGCGTTGCCGCGCTTGATCACCGTGAGGGGAACGGTTCGCTGCGAATCTTCCGGACATCGCGCGGCGAATTCTTCGTAGTACTTGTTGATGAAGGTTCGCGTCGCCCAGGCGGTGCCGTCGGCCAAACCGCAGATCGTCGTGCCGGGCATGATGCCCATCGTCTTTTCCAGTTCCATGAGCATCTCGAGGTCGCGCGCACGGCCGAGGCCATCGACGATGCGGTCGAGAATCTTGCGCATCCACGCGCTGCCTTCGCGGCAGGGGGTGCATTGGCCGCAGCTCTCGTGCGAATAGAACCGCACGCAGTTGCGGAGGGCGCGGACCATGTCGGTGTGCTCGTTCATCACGATCATGCCGGCGGTGCCGAGGCCGAGGCACCCGCCGCGGAAACGGACGTCGTCGAAGTCGAGCTTGATGTCGAGTTGATTCGGGCCCAGCACGCCCATCGAGATTCCGCCGCAGATGGAGCCTTTGTATCGGCCGCCCTTCATTCCACCGGCGAGTTTGTTGATTGCATAGTCGAGCGTGATGCCGAGCTCGTCTTCGTACACGCCGGGCTTGTTCACGTGACCGCTCATGCCGAAGAGCTTTGGCCCGGGCGATGAAGGCGTGCCCATCGACTTAAACCACTGCGGGCCTTTCTCCATGATCGGCGGGACGCAGCAGAGCGTTTCGACGTTGTTGATGACGGTGGGCTTGGCGAACGCGCCCGCGATCGCGGGGAAGGGCGGCTTGTTTCGCGGCCAACCACGCTTGCCTTCCAGCGCTTCGAGCAATCCGGTTTCTTCACCGCAGATGTACGCGCCCGCGCCGCGGTGAACGTAACACTCGATCTTGTGCTTGCTGCCGAAAGTTCCGTTCTGGCCGAACACGCCTTTGGCGTACGCTTCTTGCAGCGCCTTCTCGAGGACCTTCGCCTCGCGGTGATATTCGCCGCGAATAAAGATGTAGGCAATGTCGCACTGCGTCGCGATGCAGGAGATGGCGATGCCTTCGAGCATCAAGTGCGGGTCGTAGTCGATGAGGTAGCGATCCTTGAAGGTGCCGGGCTCCGACTCGTCGGCGTTCACCGCCATGTAGTGCGGGCCCTTCTTTTCCTTCGGGATGAATGACCATTTCTGCCCGGCGCTGAAACCCGCGCCGCCACGGCCGCGCAAACCGGAATCGGTGACAGTCTTGATGATGTCCGCGGGCGTCATCTCGAGCGCGCGGCGAAGCTGTGCATATCCGCCGGTCGCTTCATATTCGTCGTACCAGACGGCGTGACGCTTGGAGGGATCGAGCGGAATGCGCTTGGTCAGAACCGGTTCAGTAAACGCCATAATTCAACCTCAGTGCGAGCAGAACATTGTATGGATGAAATGGAGATCAGCAAAGGGTCAAGGAACGTGCGTAATCGTCTTAGGAGGGAGCGATTGTAACGCAGCTAGAAGTGCGCCGATCAATGGGCGAAGATCCTCAATGTCATTCGAGGGTGCGCGGAGGATGACAACCGCAACCGGCAAATTTATGAGGTTCTGCTCGTATTGCAGTTTCGCGTCTTTCGTGAGTACCGCTTCGAAGCCTGCTTCAGCAGCTTTGGCGAGCAAGGCGCCATTTTCGAGACCCGCCCACCCCATGAACGCCGTGGTAAAGCACTCGTGTCCGGGCAGTTCGTGGCGCAATTGGTGAGGCAGGTTTTCGTCCATCAGAAGCTTCACGCGGAAGCCCGCTGCGGGTTTGCGCACGCCTTCGCCTCGTCCAGCAACTGTTCGACCTGTTCGCGGCGCACGGTGGGAAACTGTTCGAGGAAATAATCGATGGTCCGGCCGCGCTTGATGTACTCGAACAGTGAATCGACCGGAACGCGTGTACCGGCAAAAACGGGTGTGCCTCCGAGGATCTGTGGATTGATCGATACAACCGTAGCCATTTACCGAATCATAGCGCAGAGGTCAGTCGCCGGGAAGCGAAATCGGCACCCGTGAGCGGTGTCACGACATTTTCTTGGGCGGCGGCGGTGGAATCACCGCTTCATCAATCGTCGTCCGCCGCAACTTGATGTTGGGGTTTTCGGGATGCGGGACCTCTTCGATCTTTTCGTTGCGGTAGAGCGTCTTCGGGGCGGCGGGATCGGTTTGGACAGCTTTTTTGACGTGACCGACCTGCCGGCCGAGCCATCCGAACAAACCTTTGCCGGGTTTGGCCGGCATGAGCGAACTCCTGTGATCGGTCACACGCTCTTCGGATCGACTTCGACACCGAATTCACGCTTCAGCTGATGCAGCGCATCTTCCTTCGTTCCATGCCACGAATCGCCGACAAATCCGCCGTTCTCGTCGAGGCGATAGAGACACCACGAATCATTCTGTTCCTGAAGCACGAGCCGCGAGACCATGCCCGGACGCGGCGTCATGCCGACCCCGCGCGGCGAGCCGAGATTCATCGCCGCGTGTGGCAAACAATCGTTGCTCGCGGGGAGGGGCTTCTTGAGGTTGATGACGATCTTTTCGGACACGATTTCGTAGTTGACTCAGGCGCGCGTTTAGCCGCCTCGCGTGCGAGGCGGGTTTCAGCAGCAGCGCGCCCCGCACACGGGGCGGCTAAACGTGAGGTCAATGCCCGTTCGCTTCCGCGAAGTTGATCGTTGGATCTTTGTAATCGTGCGGATCTTCGGGCAGACCGTCGATGATCTGCTGCAGCTTCTCCACCGTCAGCTCTTCGTGAAGCGTATCGTTGATTCCGGCAACCGGCGCCGTGCCACAGGCACCGAGGCATTCGAGCTCAACGAGGGTTAATCTACCGTCGGCTGACGTCTCGCCAACGTCGATGCCGTACTTCTTCATCACGTGATCGGTGAGCTTCCGCGAATCGCAGATCTCACACGAGAGTGAGCGGCAAACCTGGACGAGATACTTGCCCTTGGGCTTAAGCCAGTACTCTTCATAAAACGAGGCGGTGTCGAGCACTTCCGCAGGCGCGAGCTCGAGGAACTCTGCGATCTCCTGCAACGCCTGCGTCGGGATCCAGCCATACTCGTGCTGTACATGATGCAACGCCGGCAACAGCACCGCGCGCTTGGTCGGGTACCGCGGAAAATACTTCTCCCGCAGGTGCGACTTCATTTCCTCCGTGAGGAGCGGCTCACCTTTTGTCACCTGTTCCTGACGACGATCTTCAGCAATCCAAGCCATTTCGGGTCTCTTTCAAAAGTCTTTAGAACAAAACAGGTTTGCCGAGCTTTCGGCGGATCACTTGGAACTGGCCGATGTGCATCGTCACGTGGCCGGCCTGCATGGCGAGCATTTCGCCGCTGTTTTTCGCGAGACGCTGCATCTTTTCGGGCATCGCGGTGTCGAGATCGCTCGCGCTGATCGACTTCGCGACGTTGATCGTCGCCTGGCGGATTTTGGCGAAGAGATCGAGCAGCTCCTGCTTCGAGACAAACGCCTTCGGGTCGTCGCTCGTCGCGGTTTTCTTGTCGAAGCGATCGGCGAAACCCGCGGGCAGCTCGGGCATCGATCCGGGTTTCACGAGGTTCATCAGATTTACTTCAGCGCGACAGAGGTGACCGAGCTGCCACATGGCATGATTCGCGCCGGGTGCGGGCCGCACCATCATGTCTGCGTCGCTGAAATCCGCGAGCGTTATCTGAAGCATGCCGAGATTGCCCTGCAGCTGTGAAACCAGAAGATCGTTGATGGTCATTGAGGGTTCCTTCTATGAGGCGCGACGTCGACGGGTGCTTGCCGGACGGGGCTTTAATGTCGTTACGAGCAACAGGTCGATCACCTCGTACGCGCCGTCGGACCAGACGGCGCAGGTGCGCGCCTTCGGCTTGTAAGCCATCATCTCCGGATGATCAACCTGAATCTCCCGTCCATCTCCAACAAAGATGGAAAACGGCACAAATGGACGCGCTTTGTGAAAACGTTCGAGTTGTTCCGTCGTCATCCAAAACCCCTTGTTCTATCGATCCAGTTCCGCCGCGATGACATTGATCGAGCCAAGAACCGCGACCACGTCGCTGATCATGTGGCCTTCGATCTGCTTCGGGAACGATTGATAGTTGATGTAGCTGCACGGCCGTGTTCGCGCGCGCCACGGAACATTTTCCCCGGCACTGACAATGTAATAGCCTAGCTCGCCGTTGGCGCTTTCGATGCAGCCATACACTTCGCCCTTGGGTGCGAGGAATCCGCGGTTGGTCATGATCAGCTCGAAGTGCTGAATGAGGCCTTCAATGCTGGAATAGACCTGGTCCTTCGGGGGCAAAACGTCCTTGCCTTCGGGGCTGACGTTGACCGAGCCCTTTGGAATGTTGTCGATCAACTGAAGGATAATCGCACAAGACTGCCTCATCTCCTCGAGCCGCACGAGGTATCGCGCATAGACGTCGCCGGTGGTCATGATCGGGACTTTGAAATCCACCGCCGCCGCGCCTTGGCCGTCCCAGTTGTCTTCGAAGCAGAGATACGGCTCATCCTTGCGAATGTCGCGCTTCACGCCGGATGCGCGGGCAAGCGGGCCGGTCAGGCTCCATGCGATCGCCTCTTCGCGGGTCAGCGTGCCGATCCCTTGGGTCCGATCGATGTAGATGCGGTTCTTCGTCAGCAGTTTCTCGACGTCTTCGATCGCCGGCGGCATTGCGTTGATGATGAAGTCTTTCACCATGCGTTTGAAGACTTCTTCATCCGGCAAATCCATGTTCAGCCCGCCGACGCGCGTCCAGCTGGTGTGGAACCGCTGGCCGGACATGTACTCGACGATGTCGTAAATTCGCTCGCGTTCGTTGAACCCGTAAAGAAAAGCCGTGAACGCGCCGAGGTCCAGACCCGCCGCGCCAACGCAGAGCAAGTGCGATTGAATCCGTCCCAGCTCGCCCGCTATCGTCCGCAGCACTTTGCATCGCGGCGTGAGGTTGATGCTCATCAACTTTTCGGTCGCGCCGTGCCACGCCAGTTCGTTATAGATCGGGGCCGAATAATCCATCCGATCGACGATCGTCACGTTCTGGTTGTAGTTGAGGTTCTCCATCAGCTTTTCGAATCCGCTGTGGAGATAGCCAATGTGCGGCGTGGCTTTGATAACGCGTTCGCCATCCAGTTCGAGCACAAGCCGCAGCGTAGTGTGCGTCGCGGGGTGCTGCGGGCCAAAGTTCAACGTCCAGCGATTCCCCTGATCGCCGGGATCGTTGTCGGTTTCAACATCAACAGGCGCTTTTTCGAGCGTGTAAGGCATCGGAATAAACCTTTCGAGGCGCGAAGCTCGCGCAAGGCGGGGATTATAAGGCGCGACCCGACATCGTTCCATACTTCACAAATAACCACATGTGAGAATTGTCGCATTAGGGCTGCGTGATCTCGTAGATCGCGACGTCGCCCGTGGCGATCGGTGTTGCAAAGTTCCAGGGGTGGCGGATCGAGGTTGTCGCCACCAGCTTTCCGCTGCCATCGAACGATTGCACTGTAAACGCGTCGCCGGGCTTACTCATCCATGGCGATGGATCGGCCTTCAGATTCAAACTTTTGCTCGGACCTTGATTGATCACGACGATCAGGATTCGATCCGACAGCACATACGCGGAGACGTGCGCGTCAGGGTTGGGCTCCGTCAGAATGCACTCGCCGATGAGCGTGCCGTCGGTGAAGTAATCGAGAAACTGCTTCCGCAAATGTGCGCACTGTTTCAGCGCCGCACTCAGCTCCGTGTGATTCGCGATCCAATCCGAACCATTCGTCGACTCCGCCTTCCGCGGAAAGATGTTCATGTAAAGGTTGTCCGCAAACGCTTTCTTCACCGACATCGGCGATTCGCTGATGCAGCAGTTGACGCGCGGCGCGGGATAGACGCTCGTCAGCGGACGGATATCGCGATAGCTGCCCCAGTTCCAGGTGTAGTCGAGCTGCGCGCTGTCCACGTCGATGTTCCACAGCTCTTCGCCCATGAAGGTCGATTCGGGATCTTTCGCCTTCGCGAGCTTTCGGATCTGCGTGGTAAGCGTGTTGATGTTCGGCGGAGGGGTGTTGATGGACGTGAATTGATCCCAGCCGAGCGACGGCATGCCGACATCGATGAGGTGCTTCGCCCCCGCGAGCACATCTTTCTGCCAGAGCGCATTGTTCGTCGGAATCGGAACGCAGGCAAACCCGCTCGCATACGGCGGGTTCCACCGCGGGATGAGGTCTGTGTGATACGTCCACCCGTTGTTATCAATAACTTTCAAACCATAGCGCGAAGCGGTTTCGGTGTTCGCTTGCAGCACGCTGATGAACGGCACGACGTTCACGCCGATCTTTTTGCACTCCGCGACGGCGTCGATCATCTCCTGTTCCGTGCCGAGATGCGGGTACGGGCCGGGAAGCGGAAGAACGAACCCTTTGTTCCATGCCCAGAGCGTCATCTCGTCGAGGCCTTGCTCTTTCGACTCCGCCGCAAGCTTCGGCAGATCCTTGAACATGAACACCGCGTCCTTCGGATCGCCCGGCTGGTTCTGGCACATCCAAACCGTGCGAAAGCCCAGTCCTTCGCGAACATGTTTCGGCACCGGCCATTCTCGCTTGAAGTTCTGCTTCACCCACGCGCGGAACGGTTCGATTCCCTTCGCCCATCCGCCGGTGTGAGGCGTGAGCCAGAACTCACCGCTTTCCCAGGTTTGATCCGGTTTGATCTCGACGTCGTGCAGGCACATCAAGCGCAGACTTTGGTCGACTTCGGAAAGTTGTAATCGCGTGACGACCTGCGGTTCCCAACCCCAGCGCCGCGGAAAAAGGCTGAATCCGCCGCTCAATCCGCCGAAGTCCATCCACCGCGCGACCATCGAATGAAACAGCCCGCCGGCCTCGTATTTCGCGGAGTACGACGCGCCGTCGATCATGTATTGCTGGCTCTCTCGCTCCTCGGTCTTCGCCAGCTCGAGAAACAGCGGCGAGACCGTTCCAGCCGTGCGAAAGAGCGTATTCGCCACACCTGCGAACGGTCGCAATCCCGGGAAATCCGGAAACACCACCTGCCGCACCGACCGCGGCGAACGATTCGTCACTTTCGCGGTTAGAACGATCGATCTGCCATCGGGCGCCGCTCGGAACGTTACACTTGCTGACACATTTCCCGGCAATTCGAAATCGCGGCTCGCGCCGAGTCTTTCCCAATCGACAGTCACCGAATCCTTCGCATGCGAGATCTTCGCCCGGTGCGAAAATCGCGACGCGAGCCGCAGCGGCTCAAAGCGCTCGACGGGATAGGCCAGATCGATCATCCCGGCGCGCTCGGGCGATGATTCGAGCATCGTCCCAGGACCGGCGTATTGAAGTTTGAGAACGCCGCCCGTTTCACCATCAAGCGTGATCTTGAGACCATTCAGCTCCGCCTCGAAGTCCGCTGCCGACGCGCGAAGACTAATGACCATCACAAGAACGACCAGCAGACAGTGAAAACTTTTTGTCATGCGATGACTGACTTATGAGCAGCGAAACGCTTCAAGCTCGAATGGATTGTCCGCATAGGCGCGCTTGCCGCGCATCCACAACACGAGCGATGCGGTCAGATAGGCAGGAATGAAGAGTGGTCCCCATCGCTCGACTTGTCGAACATGCACGCGCTCATGAGCGCGCGTCAGGTCGAGCTGCATTTCGTCTCGGCCAAGCACGACGTGGCCCAGCGTCATCGCGCTGGCGCCGTTCGGCAGCAACGTGCAACGGCGAAGAAAGATCTCGACCCAACCCCCGTACACTTCGACTACCCCCGACACCACGCGCACGCCGCCGCGCGTGAGCATCGCCAGCGGGACGAAGACCAGGCCGAGCATCGTCGTCGGCAAAGCCCAGAGATAGCTCAGCATCCGCAAGACGAACATCGAGCGATATGATACAACTGCAGCGTCAGACGTGCAGCGCAAGGGATCGCGCTGAACAACCGGTGGATAAAGCTGGCGCAAGGCTATCGCACAGCCGGTGGAGAACTTGGCGACCTCTGACGTGCGTCTGTCGCGGGTTCGGTTCGTTCGCTACAACGATCGCATCGGACAAGCGGCGCGTGTCGTGGGATCCGTGTTTTCGCAAGTCCGGTGCGACACGTTCGCTAACAGCTTGTCCACAGACAACGTCCTGTAATACGCGTCGTAACGTTTTATATCGCTTACGTTTACTGTTTTCTCCCAGAAGTTATCCACAATGCGCCAGGCATCATCACTACTACTACTTTTCAAATAAGTTTATGTAAGAAGATCATCTGATAGAGTATCGCTCCCCCACTTGGAAAGTGTGGACGGAGAGACCGAGGAAAGGCATCGCCGATGAAAGTAATCTGCAACCGCGGAGCGCTGCTGGAAGCGCTGACCGTCGCTGGAAATGTTGTCGCCGCCCGCACACCCAAGCCCGTGCTGCAGTGCGTGAAGCTCACCGCAGCGGATGATCGTCTCACGATCGCCGCGACCGATCTCGAGGTCGCGATCCGCTACAGCGATCCGCAGGTGCAGATCGAACAGCCCGGCGAGGTGCTTCTGCCCGCGGACAAGTTTCGCGACATCGTTCGCGAAAGCATCGACGACACGCTCTCGATCGAAGTCGTGAACGATCAAGCTCACATCAAGGGCCAGGATTCGCATTTCAAGATTTACACGCAGGCGGTGAGCGATTTCCCGCCGGTCCCGGATTTTGAAGGCGAGCCGGATTTCGAAGTGCCCGGCGGCTTGCTCAAGCAGCTGATCGGGCAAACACTCTTCGCCGCCGCGCGCGAAAGCACGCGCTACGCGTTCAACGGTGTGCTGATCGTTGCGAAAAATAAGAAGCTGAACCTGGTGAGCACGGACGGCCGTCGCCTCGCGATGGCCAAGAGCGATCTCGCCGCCAACGGCAAGCTTGGCAAGGACGGCGCGCAAGCGATCGTGCCCGCCAAGGCCCTCAACCTCGTGGACAAGCTGATCGATGATCCCGAAGAGCCGGTGCAATTCCAAATGCGCGAGAATCAGATCATCTTCCACACCAGCAGCGCGACGCTCACGAGTAACCTGGTGGAAGGCCAGTTCCCGCCGTACGAAGACGTGATTCCGAAGGACGCCGACAAGACGATGACCGCCGCAACGGCAGACTTCCTGAGCGCCATTCGTCGCGCGGCCTTGCTCACGACCGAAGAGAGCAAAGGCGTGCGAATGAGCTTCACGAAGAAAGGCCTGCAATTAACAAGCCGTTCGCCCGAATCGGGCGAAGCCGAGGTCAATTTCGCATGCAAGTTCGACGGCGCCGATGTCGAGATCGGCTTCAATCCAACGTTCCTCACGGAAGCGTTGCGCGTGGTCGACAGCGACGAAATCAGTCTCGAACTGACGGCCCCGAATCGTCCGGGCCTGCTCAAGGGCGGCCAGAATTTCCTCTACGTGATCATGCCGGTGAACTTGCAGTGATGCTTGATATCAGGGAACCGTTATGGCTACGGAAGACCTTCCAGTTCATGAATCGGGAAAGACGTTTGAAGAGCTCAAGCAGATTAACGAGCACGGCGCGGAGTATTGGAGTGCTCGCGATTTGCAGCCGTTGCTCGGTTATTCGCAATGGCGCCGATTTGAAGACGCTCTAGGTCGCGCAATGACCTCGTGCGAGCGGTCGGGCAACCAATGTGACCACCATTTTGCCGGCGCCGGCAAAATGGTCACGTTGGGATCGGGAAGCACTAGATCGATCGCTGATTTCCATCTGAGCCGATTCGCATGCTATCTTATTGCACAGAACGGTGATCCGCGTAAGCCGGAAATCGCACTTGCCCAAAAATACTTTGCAATTCAGACGCGTCGACAAGAGATATCGGACGCTCAAGCTCGCGACGTAGAGCGAATAGAGTTGCGCAAGCAAACGTCCGAAGAGTTCAAGGCGTTATCTGGTGCTGCGCGGGAAGCTGGCGTGCAGAGCGTGATGTTCGGCGTTTTTCACGACGCTGGCTACAAGGGCCTCTATAACGGATTAGGCAACGAATCCATCAAAGCTCGAAAGGGAATTCCGAAATCCGAAAACCTGATGGATCGAATGGACACGACCGAGCTGGCCGCGAATCAGTTTCGGATGACTCAAGCGCGGGAGAAACTGGCTCGAGAGAGGATCAAGACCCAGCAGGGCGCGATTCGGGCCCACGAGCAGGTCGGCAAAGAGGTACGCGCTGCGATTCAACGCATCGGTGGCACGATGCCGGAAAACATCAAACCAGCGGAGCACATCAAGCACGTTGAAAAGCGGGTCAAGGATACACCGCCCAAACTTGAACTTGACGGAAAAGATGCGCTCGGCCTCGGCGGAACAAAGCCTGCCGATGATAAGCTTCTCTAGCGGGTGCAGCATGAACGCGAAGGACCGCGAGGACGAACGTACGCTCACCCGCCTCTGGAAGGTGAAGCAATCCGCGCCAAAGGAAACCGCTGCCCTGGGGCCGGAGATGCTTTCATTCTTCAAGAACTCCGTCCAGAAACGCCAAGGCAAAATGTCCGCGATCGCGGAGTGCTGGCAGCAACTCGTGCCGGCGATTCTCTGTGAACATTCATCGCTCGAATCCTTTCACGCCGGGACGTTGAAAGTCATCGTCGACAGCTCATCACATCTCTACGAGCTGAAGCAACTGCTCCTTTCGGGCCTCGAAAAGCAACTGACTCTCGCCTGCAAATCCGCCGGCCTCCGCAAGATCAGCCTCAAGCCCGGCCGGTGGTATGACGGCGATGGCGCGGAGCGGAAGATCCGGTTTGGATAAGCTGACGAATCGCCCGCGTCACATCTGGGCCTGTCGCTTCCCCTATAATGCGTAGAGTTTCGCGGACTGTTCTCTTACCTTCTCGACCATGTGCGGATTCGCCGGGATTGTGACGTGGGATGCTCGCCAGCGCATCACGCGCCCGGTGCTGGCGGCGATGTCCGCGCGCATCGCCCATCGCGGGCCGGATGGCGAAGGCCTTTATCTCAACCACGAAGACGAGATCGATCGTGACCGCCCGCAATGTGGATTGGTTCACCGCCGCCTCGCCATTCTCGATCTCGACGAGCGATCACTTCAACCGTTCGATGATGGAAAAAACAACCAATGGCTCGTATTCAATGGCGAGATCTACAACTTTCGCGAGCTGCGCGCGGAATTGACGGCGGCGGATCGAGGCTACACCTGGCGAACCACCGGCGACACGGAAGTATTGCTTCGTGCCTACGAAGTGTGGGGCGATGCCTGTCTGCAAAAACTCAACGGCATGTACGCCTTGGCCATCTGGAACCAGGCGAAGGGCGAGCTCTTCCTCGCCCGCGATCGGATGGGACAGAAGCCGCTGTATTACGCGCTCTTGCAGAACGGGACCATTCCGCCATCGATCGCATTTGCCAGCGAGCTGTGCGCCTTGCGTCAGGTGCCGTGGTTTGATGGGTCTATTAACTGGACGGCTCTCATTGATTATCTGCGCTGGGGATATATCGGCGCGCCGCAGACGATTTATGAGAACGCGCGAACGCTTGCCCCCGGAACGGCGATGCGGCTCAATGGCCCGCCGGTCAGTTGGTCGTTCAGTCCCAATGAAGTTTCCGACGAAGCCGGCTTAGAGATTTCGCATGAGACGAAGGTCGAAACGACGCGGAAGCTCGTCACCCAAGCCGTCAGGCGGCAGCTCGTATCAGATGTGCCGATCGGATGCTTTCTCTCCGGTGGGATCGACAGCTCGATTGTCGCGGCCGCGATGAAGGCGACTGTTCCGCCCGATCAACCGGTGCACACATTTTCGATCGGCTTTCACGATCCCAAGTACGACGAAACCGAATACGCGGCGGAAGTCGCTCAGCATCTCGGCACGATTCACCAACAGTTTTTCGTGAAGCCCGAAGCGGCCGAGGATCTGCCCAAGCTCGCGGAGGTTTATGGTCAGCCGTTCGCGGATTCGTCCGCATTGCCCACGCATTACCTCTCGCGCGAAACGCGCAAACATGTGAAGGTCGCCCTGAGCGGCGACGGCGGAGACGAACTCTTCGGCGGATACGACCGCTATCGCGCCATGGCCATCGGCCAAAAACTGCGCGCCGTCGCGCCATTGCGCACGCTCGCAACCGCGCGTATCTGGCAAAAGCTTCCGGGCCATCATCCCAAATCAAGTTTTGCGCGATTCAAGCGTCTGCTTCGTCATATGAACGAATCGCCCGCCGAGCAGTATGCCGGTCTCACGCGGTTGTTCGACGACAGGGTGATCGCCAGGTTGATGGGCGCAGGCGACGTGCAACCTCCGGACCCCCACGTCGCGCTTTTCGAGGGATTGCTGCACGATTCGTGCGATCCCGTGCAGGCGGCGCTGGCGCTCGATCGCGTCACGTATCTGCCGGACGATTTGCTCGTGAAACTTGACCGCGCATCGATGTTGCACGCGCTCGAAGTGCGCAGCCCCTTCATGGATCATGAGCTCGTGCATTTCGCCGCCGGATTATCGAGCGACGAGTTGATTAAAGGCGGCGGAAAGCGTTTGCTTCGTGAAGCGTTCGCGCGCGATCTGCCGAGGGAGGTCTTCCGTCGCGGGAAAATGGGCTTCGCCGTTCCCATCGGCGAATGGTTCCGCAAAGACCTCGCCGGATTCCTGCGAAGCCACCTCTTCGCCGACCACTCCTTCGCGAAAGATCACTTCGATCTCGCGGTCGTCCGCCAACTTCTAAGGGAACACGACGAACGCAAAGGCGATCATTCCCAACGACTGTACGCACTGCTGATGCTCGAACTGTGGTGGCGCACGCAGACGAGATGAGCCGCCGATGGGGCACCGATGCACACCGATAAAGACGACAGAAGAAGTCTGCTTCTCTTTTTTCAATCGGTGTTCATCGGTGCCCCATCGGCGGCAAGTTTTTAGGAAGCGGGTGGACCGGTTATCATCCCCGCACGCATGATCTCGGTCGTCATCCCGATCTATAACGAAGAGGAAAACCTTCCCGCGTTGCGCACGCGCATGACGAGCGCGCTCGATTCGACGAACGAGCCTTGGGAGCTCGTGCTCGTCAACGACGGCAGCCGCGATCGGTCGCTCGAGATGCTGCGGCAGATGCACGCCGAAGATCCGCGGATCAAGGTCATCAGCCTCTCGCGAAATTTCGGGCACCAGCCTGCGGTGACGGCAGGCATTCACTTCGCGCGCGGCGATTGTGTCGTGCTCATCGATGGTGATCTGCAGGACCCGCCGGAGGTCATCCCCGAGCTCGTCGCAAAATGGAAAGAGGGAAATCAGGTGGTGCTCGCCGAGCGACGAAGCCGCGCCGACGGCGGCGCGCGCGGCATCGGCTTCAAACTCTTCTATCCAATCCTTCGTCGCGTGACGGATCTGCCCAGCGCGCCGGATGCGGGCATTTTCGGCCTGATGGACCGCCGCGTCGTTCAGGAATTCAACAAGCTCCCCGAGCGCAACCGCTTCATCCCCGGCCTGCGCAGCTGGCTCGGCTTTCGCACCACAAGCGTCCTCTACGATCGCCAGGACCGCGCCGCCGGCAAGCCCAAGCAGACGCTGCCCAAGCTGCTGAAGTACGCGATGGATGGGATGATCAGCTTCAGCTACAAGCCGCTCCGCTGGGTCACGATGCTCGGCTTCTTCGTCGCCGGCGTCACGTTCCTCACCGCCCTCGTCTACGTCATCCTCTTCTTCGCCCTGCACCGCCAAGCCGGCAGCGGATTCTTCACATTGCTTGTGAGCATCCTCTTCCTCGGCGGCGTGCAGCTGATCTCAATCGGCATCCTCGGCGAATACATCGGCCGCATCTACGAAGAGATCAAACAGCGTCCGTTGTACGTCGTGCAAGACAAACTTGGGTTCGAGTGAGCCGACGTAGAGACGCTTCAGGCTGATGCCTTTTTGACGAATCGATTCTCTGTCCCCGCGAGCAGGCGCTGGATGTTGGTGCGGTGCTTGTAGACGATCATCAGTGCAATCAGGGTCGCGAAGATCAGCAGCGGGAGTTGGTCGTGCAGCGGACTCCAGTGCTTCAGCAGGCCGACGATCACGTAGAAGATTGGGAAGCTGCATGCGCCGAGCATTGAGCCGAGGCTGACGTAGCGCGTCGCCATGAAGACGATGATGAAGACGACGATCGCGAGAAAGCCGGGGAGCGTGAAATACGGCCAAAGCCCCAGCATCACGCCGGCGCTGGTGGCGACGCCTTTGCCGCCTTTGAACTTCAAAAACACGCTGAACATGTGGCCCATCACGGCAGCGAAGCCCACGCAGAGCCACAGCAGATAGAGTTTGAAGTCGCGCTGCTCGGTCGGAATCCGCGCGACGATGGCGGAGGCGATCGCCATCGGGATCAGGCTTTTGAGCATGTCGAGGAAGAAAACAATGAAGAAAAATTTCTTCCCGAGCTGACGGCCGACGTTTGTCGCGCCAATGTTTCCGCTTCCGCCTTTGCGAACGTCAATCCCCTTCGCGAGTCCAACGAGCAAACCAAACGGAATCGAGCCGATCACGTATGCGATGGGGATCAGGATCAAAAGCACAGTCGTGGCGGTCATCGGGCGCGTAATTTACCCGATGTGAGAAGACCTGTCGCATTCGCTTGACTTCGACGAGCTCAGTCGAGTCGCGGTTTCGCAGATCAGACCGTGTCCTTTGCGAAACCGCAAGCGACTACTACGCGTTCTGGGTCATTTGCGCCACCATTCGTCGTGCGGGTAGCGATAGGTGGAAAGTTGTTCATCGGCGCCGAGCGCGGGTGGCGCGAAATCGCCTGACGCGGTGTACGCGAAGGACTTTTCGTTTTTCCCGTACGATTGCTTCGCGCGCTCGCGCAGGCACGCGAGCAGGAGCTTTTGCTTGTGCGGGATGTACTCCGGCACATGCGGACCGAAATTCTTTTCGACTTCCCCGGGACGGAACTCGTAGTAGATCACGCGGCGGAGCTTGCTTTGCGCGGGCGGCGAGCCGTGCAGGACGAGGATGCTGTGGAAAAGGACGTCCCCCGGTTCGACGGGAATCGGGACGGCGTGGGGTGGCGTGATGAACTCGCCTTTATCCGCGTTCTTGTTCAGCTCTTTCAGCGTCGCTTCGATCTTCTCGGGGGACCAGCGGTTCGAGCCGAGAATGCCCCAGAGGCAGTTCGTCATGTCGCTGCCGTCGAGATAGAAATCGACGTTGATGGCGGCGACGTCATTGTCGATCCCCGCTTGCGTGTACGGCGCCGCGTCGCGGTGCCAGGGGATCGCTTTGCCGCCGCCTTCCTTCTTGAAGACCATGCTGTCCCAGGTCGGGACAAAGTTCTTCCCCTGCAATTTCTCGATCGACTTGAGGATGAACGGATGGCCGAGCAGCGCCTTGCCCGCGCGCGTCTTGTCGATCACGAACTCGATGCGGAAGGGCACCTGCTCGCCGGTGATTTCATGCCGCGCGTACATGTAATCCGGATCTTTCGGCTTCTCGTCGACCGCACGCTTGTACAGCGGATACGTCTCGTCCTGCATCGCCTTCAGCTCTTCGCCACGAAGAAGATGCCTGATCTTCAGCAATCCATTGTCGCGGAAGAATTGGGCTTGTTCGTCAGTGATGCAGTCCTGTTTGGTCGCGTCGATTTCGGGAAATGCATTCGTGCTCATAAGCTCCCTTTCATCCTTCATCATTCATAATTCATCGTTGAACTTAATACCACGCGCGGTTGGTGAGGATGGCGCGATATTCCGATTCCCGCACGTCGAGCAATGTCCAGTGAATGGCGGTGAAGAGCATGCTCACGGTGACGATGACGAGGATCGGTTTGACAGCGCGTGCGTTTGCGGAGCGGAAGAGCGGCACATCGATCATCGTCGCGAGAAAAAGGAGTGGAAGATACGCGATCCACACGCGAGGGAGTTCCCATGAGACGCCGAGCGTGTAGGAGAGCGCCATGGAAATAGCGGTGCACAAGAATAGTCGAGCCCCGTTCGCGGTCGCTTGTCGGTTTCGCAGATCGGTGCGGCTCGATCTGCGAAACCGCGAAGCGAAGTCGTGAAGTCCGTTCCTGAAGTTGAGGAACAGCGTCGTCCACAGCGCCGGAGTGACGAAGAGCAGAAAGATCGGCAGACCGATGAAGAACCAAAGCTTCTCATTGATCCCGATCGTGTTCTTCACTTTGTTGTACAGGCGACCGGTCGCGATGAGCGTGCCGATCGAATTCCAGCCCCACGCGAAATAGATCACAAGTGCGAGCAGGAGAAATCCGACCGTCGCGGCGACGACGTGCTTCAGCACATCGCGCTTGAATCGTCCCTCGCTCCACGATTGCCACAAACTCGCCGCGAGCGCCGCGATTGCGATCCAGAAGTGAATGAGTCCACAGATCGCGCCGACGAGGAGCAGCGCGCCGGCGAGCGTCGTCGCCCAGATTCGATCGCGCCGCACGCCGTTGAACCAGGCGAGAAGCATCGCGTTGATGGTGAGCAACTGTGCCGCGTCTTTTCCCGGGCTGAAATGAACGGTGCAGGGGTTGAACGTGACGAGCAGCGCAAAGAGGGCGGCTCCCAGCGGCGCCATGAATTGCCGGCCGAGCAGATACGCCACCGGCGCCGACAGCGCCCACATCAGCAGCAGGATCATTCCGAAGCGCAGGCCGTGGCCGAACATGAACGTCGCTTCATCGTTATCGACACCCTCCTTGTCGATCAGGTAGCGCTCGACCGGCGTTAGCCAGCTGTGCGAGACGGGAAAGATGCGACGTTCCCAGACGGCGAGGATCGTCATTCCCGGGGGATTCGCGAGGATGCGCGTTCCGCCCATCGATTTCACCGACCGATGGATGTACTGGCTGAAGTTTCGCAGGTAATCCGGCAGCGAAGGGATGTCGTGCGCCTCCATCACGAACGCACCGTCGTGCGACGGCGAGACGAGATTCACGCTGTGCTGACGAATCGGCCGCGGAATTGCGAGTGCCGTCCACAGGGCGAGCAGGAGGATACAGAGCATTCCGAGCGATAATCCCACGGCGCGGAATTTCGATCGCGCAATGCACCAAGCCGACAGCGCGAGCGGCGCCAGCATCACCACAATCGGCCAAAGCCCGGTCGCGGTTTTCAACTCGGCTAATTCGGAATATCGATAGTTGAACTGCTGCCCCAGCGGAATCTTGCACCACCGCAGCACGATGAGCGACATCAGCGTGATCGCGCCGCAGAAGATCAGGGACGCGATGATGAGCTGCGACCGCGGCGCGGGAACGATTTGCGTCTTCGGCGGTCGAACTCGCTTCTTTTTCATAAATGAAATCGATCGGAGGAACCGCCCGGCGGTGCGGTCGATTTGTTCTTCGCCCGCACCTGCTCGGCGAGGCGACGATATGCGGAATTGTCCGGCTGCTCAATTGCCAGGATCTGGTTCGCCAGCTCCACGGCTTCGGATGTTCTCGTTTCCTGCTGCAACGTGACCATGCGAACGCTCAGCGCGGGAAGCGATTTCGGGGCCGCCTGCAGCACCTCGATCGCGGCGTCAGCGGCGTTCTCGGGCGTCTTCGCTTCAAGGGAGTAATCGCAGTACGACTCCAGCGCCGCGAGGCGTTGGTCGTTCTGCCCGCGACGCTTGAGCAAATCGAACAGCTTTTGATACATCTGCTCCGCCGCCGGCTGTTGTTTCAGCGAAATGAACATCGACGCGGCGGCGCGATAATCCTCGAGCGAGTTCGGCCCGCGGATCTCGCGCATGCGAAGCAGGGCCGAGAGCGCGCCTTGCAGATCGCCCCTGATCTTCAGCGTGTTGAACTGGTTCGAGTATAGTTCGATCCCTTCCTTGTCGGTCGCGAAGGATTGGTAGCGCTTGAATCGCTCGCGCAGATCTTCGCCGGTCGCTTCCTTCACGGCATCGAAAAGCCCCCGCGGATCGTTCACCTTCGCCGGCGAAGCTTTAGTGATGATCGCCGCGATCTTGTCGTAGCCGTATTGGTCTGCCAAGCGTTTCGCTTCGAACGTCGCGAAGCAATAGCGGGCGTTTTCGAGATCCTTTTCAAACGGCAGGGGCGTGTCGATCTCCGCGTCTTTGCCCATCCACCACATGAGGTTCACGCGCTTCTCGATGTCGCCGAGCTTCGCCGTGTCGTACATCTTGAGGAAGTCATCCGCCGCCTCTGGACTGATCTGATCATGCACGACCTTGGCCGCGATCGTGTTCGCGAAGCCATCGCTGAACCAGCGGAAGTAGGGCGTGCTGGGATGAAGCCGCTGCACGATCGCCATCTCCGTCACTTCGTGCAGTGCAATAGCGGTGGAGGGGATTGCGGCAACCAGCATCTGGTGCAGCTGCTCAACGCACTGCTCCATCGTCGTGTCG
The DNA here is from genome assembly GCA_025924315.1 of Phycisphaerae bacterium. Taxonomy (GTDB): domain Bacteria; phylum Planctomycetota; class Phycisphaerae; order Tepidisphaerales; family Tepidisphaeraceae; genus JAICIO01. Next base: position 27,294 of record JAICIO010000017.1, on the reverse strand, counting down.
GGCACGAGCGGCATGATGAAATAGTTTGTCGCCTGAGGATGCTTCGAATCGAACTGGAAGTTCATTGAGACCGAACGCGTAGCGCGATCGAAGGTGAAATTCGGCAGTGTTTCGCCGCGCTCAAGGAGGTCTTTGATCGTCGATTGGCGAACGATGCAAAGCGTCTTCGGCATGAAATTCGTCATCTTGGCGACGGCGTCGAGCACCTGGCGCTGCGTCGCGCGCTCGTCCTTCGTCGGCGTGAACCCGACGAGCGAATCGATTTGATCGAGCATTGCGTCGGCGCGATTGCCAACCGTGGTTCGATTCGCGAGCTCCGTCAGCAGCGCGTCGTATGCCTTCAGCGCTGCGCCGGCGTCGCCCGGAACATTCTTCTCATAGTAAACGGTCGCGTTCGCATTTTTGTTTGAGAGCAACGCGAGCTTCTGAGCGATCAGTGGTTCGTCGGCGTGAGCGACGAATGCAAGGCTTATCAAAATCGTGATGAGAATTGCTCGTGTAGCCGGCGAGCTTGCGCGCCGTGTTCTTCGCACGGAGGCACGGCGAGCAAGCTCGCCGGCTACACGAGGAGATTTGCGACGGTCACACATTTCGTTCGGGCAGCACGACCGTTTTCACCTTATTGATGTTCGGCCGGGCACGAAGGCGGTTGACGAGCGCTTCCGGTGGGGCGCTGTCTGTCTTGAGGATCATAAACGCGGTTGCAGTGCCATCCGGGTTCTTCTCGCGGCTGATGACCATGTCGGCGATGTTGACCTTGGCGTCGCCGAAGCTCGAGCCGACGGTGCCGATCACGCCGGGCTGGTCCTGATTTTCAATCAGCACCATGTTGCCTTCGGGGATCATGTCCATCTCGAAGTTGTTGATGCGCAGGATGCGCGGCAGGCGGTCAGCGTAGACCGTGCCCAGGATGCGATGGCTGCCGCAGCTCGGATCTTGCGACTCGACGCGGATGCCGACGATGTCGCCGACGAGACCTTCGGGCGGACTCGGTTCGTGAATCTGCACGAGCTCGATTCCGCGCGAGCGGGCGAGGTGTTCGACGTTGATCACGTTGACCGAGCCCGCGCCCAGGTGCGGCTTGAGCAGCTCGACCGTCGCCAGGCGAAGCAGTGTGTTCATGTGCTTCGGCGCTTTGGTTCCGCTGGCGCGAAGCGTGATGGTTTTGTACCCACCGTCGCACAGCCCGGCGAGGAGTGTGCCGATTCGCGAGGCGAGCTTGGCGAACGGCGCTTCGTCCGCGGGAAGATCGAGCTTGATTCCGCCGGCATTGACTGCGCCGCGGATCTCGCCGCTGCGGAGATACGCGACAATCGCCTTCGCGGCTTCGACGCTGACGGCCGTCTGCGCTTCGTCGGTGCTGGCGCCCAGGTGCGGCGTGAGCACGACATTGTCGAGCCCGAACAGCGGATGGTCCTTCGCCGGCGGTTCGATTTGATACACGTCGAGCGCTGCGCCCGCGATTTTCTTTTCCTTGAGCGCGTCGGCCAGCGCGAATTCGTCGATGACTTCGCCGCGCGCGTCGTTGACAACGAGGAGGTTCGGCCGGGCCTTGTTGAAGAGTCGCTCGCGGTTGAGCAGATGCTTCGTTCCTTCGCCGCCTGGGACGTGGAACGTGATCACGTCGACCTGCGAGAGGAACTCATCAAAATCGCGGATGAGTTTGACCTTGCCGTCGAGCGCGGCGGGGGCGGAGAAATACGGGTCGAAGCCGACGACGTTCATCTCAAGCGCGAGCGCGCGGCTCGCGACGGTGCGACCGATTCGGCCGAGTCCGACGACGCCAAGCGTTTTGCCGGCGAGTTGAGTTCCCTGGAATTGACTGCGCTTCTTCCACTCGAGCGCGCCGCTTTTGAGAGACGTATACGCCTGCGGGATCTTGCGCGCCAGCGACATCAACAGCGCCAAGGCGTGCTCTGCTGTCGAAAGCGTTGAAGCTTCGGCGGTATTCAGTACGAGAATTCCCTTCGCGGTAGCGGCTTGAAGGTCAATGTTGTCGACGCCGACGCCCGCTCGCGCAATCGCTTTGAGCGAGCCAGGATTATCCAACACTTTTGCGGTGACCTTCGCGCCCGAGCGCACGATCACCGCATCGTACTGGCCGACCGTTTGCGCCAGCTCGTCCTCTTTAAGGCCGATCTTGGTGTCAAAATCGATTCCCGCCCCTTTGAGAAACTCCAACCCTTCGTCGGCGAGCTTGTCGGCGACCAGAATCCGCATGGCGAACATCCTCTCGTTGTGGAAAGACCGTCATCGTAAGGGTGCCCGCAGAGTGTGGCAAGTTACGAGTTTGGGATGGCGAAGTGGGCCGCACCAATTCCCCGCAACTGAAGAAGCGTGCGAAAAATTCTTTTTTCGAAACCGTGCATCTGACGGTCGAGCGGTATATCGTTTGAACCCTTTTCTCCCGCACGTGGGATTTGCGCTCGCGTGTAATCCGGCCGACGCTTTGACGCCAAGCCTGTATTTGGGCGACAAATCTTCCGACCGATTTGGGTTCGAAGAATCTGAAATGTCAGTTACCGCACAGATGGAGAAACAACAACGAAGTTGGCGGCGTCGTTGACTGGTTCGTGCATAAGCGACGCCTGAATGAGCCTGTGCAATTCCTCTCGCCGGGAAATGCACAGCATGAAGTTTCACGGAGGCTTTGGATGTTGCAGCGTTTGTTCCGCGGTCGCACTGCGATCGCTGCGTCGTTGACCCCGGCGCACGCACGGATGGAAATCGAGCCGCTGGAATGCCGGCAGCTTCTGACCACCTACTACGTGAGCCCTGCCGGCAACGACGCCAGCAGCGGTACGTCGACTTCCGCGCCGTGGAAGTCGATCACCAAAGTCAACCAGGTGAACTTCAAGGCCGGCGACGCGATCTATTTTAAGGGCGGATCGACCTTCAACGGCACCGTTACGTTTGATTCCAACGATAAAGGCACGGCGACGGCGCCGATCGTCGTCAGCAGCTACGGCGGTGGGAAAGCGACCATCAACGCTGGCGGAGGCGATGGCATCTACGCGCACAACACCGCCGGCTTCAACATCAACAACCTGCGCTTCGACACCGCCGGTCGGTTGAACAACAGCGGCGCGGGGATCTATTTTCTCAACGATCTGAACACCAGCACAAAGCTGCAATACGTTCACATCGACGGCGTGGATGCGGGCAACTTCGGCAACAGCGGGATCTACATCGCCGGCCAGCTTCCCACCGGCAGCACGGTTCACAACGGCTTCAACGACATTCGCATTACCAACAGCGCCGTGCACGACAACACGATGTTCGGCATCCGTATCAACGGCAATGCGAACGATGCGCACACCAACCTCTACATCGGCTCGGTGCGCGCGTACAACAACGTCGGCAAAGGCGACACCGCCCGCACCAACGGCAACGGCATCATGGTGGGCAATGTCACCAACGGCACGATCGAAAAGTCCGTCGCCTACAACAACGGCGGAAACGGAAACCACTGCGTCGGCATGTGGACGATCAACAGCACCAACGTCGTCTTCCAGTACAACGAGTCGTACAGCAATCGGACGGCGTTTGACTCAGACGGCGGCGGGTTTGATATCGACGGCGGGTGTCAGAGCTGTACGCTGCAATACAACTATAGTCATGACAACTACGGCGCCGGCTTCGGCGTGTTCCAGTACATTGACGCCGCGGCGTTCAACAACAACGTCGTCCGCTACAACATTTCGCAGAACGACGGGCGGCACAACAGCTACAACGGCATCCGCCTCTGGAGCCCACAGACCGGTGGATTGAAGAACGTCGAGATTTACAACAACACGGTCTACATGACCAAGCCCGCCAGCGGTGATCCGCGCGCGCTGTTCATCAAGACGCCGACCACCAACGTCCACATTCGCAACAACATCTTCTTCGTCACCGGCGGATTGACCGTCGCGGAAATCGCCGACGGGCAAAGCGGCCTGCTGATGCAGGACAACAACTACTACGCCGGCGGTTCGCCGGTGAACATCATCTACGGCGCGAACACGTACACGTCGATCGCGGCCTTCCGGGCCGGTACGGGACAGGAAAGCGTGAACGGCCAAGCGGTCGGAACCAGCGCCGATCCGAAGTTCGTGAATGCCGGTGGCGGCGGTACGGTCGGCATCGGCAACTCGCTCGCGTCGAATCTGTCCGCGTACGAGCTCACCAGCGGCTCGCCGATGATCAACACGGGCCTCAATCTCAAGACGCAGTTCGGCGTGAGCACGGGCACGCACGATTTCTACGGCAACTCCCTTCCGCAGGGCGGCGCCTTCGATATCGGCGCCAACGAAGCCGGTTCAAATCCGCCGAGCAGTGGTGGCACGACCACTGGCGGATCGATCGCCGGCACCGTGTTCGACGATTTCAACAGCAACGGCGTGCGCGATTCCGGCGACAACGGCATCAGCGGAATCACCATCTACAACGACGCCAACAACAACAACGTTATGGATTCGACCGAAGCGCGCACGACGACCGATTCGAGCGGTGCGTATAAGTTCTCAAACCTCGTCGCAGGCAATTACACGATCCGCCAGACCCTTCAAAGCGGCTGGGGCCAGACCACGCCGAGCAACGGCTACGGCCACACGATCGCTCTCGCCTCGAACCAGCAGGTGAGCGCGATGGATTTCGGCACCGTGCAAAACGGCGGAACGCCAACGCCTCCGCCCGCCACCGGCGGAACGATCAGCGGAACAGTCTTCAACGACACCAACAGCAACGGCATTCTCGACACGGGCGAAGCCGGCGTCGCGAACATCACAATCTACAACGACGCGAACAACGATTACGTGATGGACCCGAGTGAGATCCGCACGACGACGGACTCCAGCGGAAACTATTCCTTCACCGGCCTCGCCGCCGGGAACTACAAGATCCGCCAGATCCTGCAGACCGGTTGGTCGCAGACGACACCGTCGAATGGTTACGGCCACACGATCGCGCTTGCGACCAATCAGCAATCAACCGGCCAGAATTTCGGCACGATCCAAGGGTCCAGCGGCGCATCGCAGCCCACCGGCGGAAGCATCGCCGGCCGTGTCTTCAATGACTCCAACGGCAACGGCATCCTGGATGCTGGCGAGACGGGCGTCGCCGGCATCACTGTCTACAACGACGCCAACAACGACTACATCATGCAGTCGACCGAGATGCGCACGACGACCGATTCCAGCGGTGATTACTTCTTCGCAAGCCTCGCCGCCGGCAACTACAAGATCCGCCAGATCGTCCAAAGCGGCTGGAGCCAAACGACGCCGAGCAAGGGTTACGGTTGGACGATCTCGCTGGCGACGAACCAGAGCGTCAGCAGCAAAAACTTCGGCACAGAACAAATCGCATAACAGCGTGTCACGGAAACTTCGGTCCCGCGACCGTGCGAACACGCGTCATCCTGAGCGAAGCGAAGGATCTCAATTTCGAAAGCGATCCCCGATTTCGAGATCCTTCGCTGCGCTCAGGATGACAGGTTGCTCATTTCTCCCAAGCCACGTCGCTCACTCCTGCGCGATGATTCGCAAGCCTCGCCTGCACGAAGAGCCAGTCGCTCAGCCGATTCAAATACGTCACGATCACGCCGTTCACGCTCTGTTCTTTTCCGAGCGCTACCACCAATCGCTCCGCACGCCGGCAGATGGTGCGCGCCATGTGCAAGCGCGCCGCCGTCTCCGTCCCGCCCGGCAAAATAAAATTCGTCAGCTTCGGCAGCTCCCCATCCGCGACGTCGATCTCGCGCTCCAGGCGCGTCACGCTCAACGGCTCGAGCGGCGGAAGCCATCGCGATGACGATGATTCCCCCGCGGGCAATGCCAACTGCGACCCGACCACGAACAACTCGTTTTGAATCGCCCGTAGCGCCCGCGCCAAATCGACGGATTCAACATCCACCGCCGCTAGCCCGATCATCGCGTTGAGCTCGTCCACCGTCCCGTAGCATTCGATCCGCAGATCCGATTTCGCGACGCGCGATCCGCCGATTAATCCGGTTGTGCCGTCGTCACCCGTTTTCGTGTAGATCTTCATGATCGCCGGATTGTATCGCGTGCATCCGAACATTTAGCCGCGGGGCTTGCCCCGCGCGAGACGCGACACACGGGTTGCGTCCGCGCGAGCCACCGCCAGTGCGCTCGCAATACGCCTAACTTTGTACACAATCCTGGTTCGGCTAAAATGCCCGGTCTATGCCCGCTCAACTGATCGATGGCGCCGCCATAGCCGCGCGAACCAAATCCGAAGTTCAGACGCGCGTGCGCGAGCTGACGAACCTCGGCCATCGCGTGCACCTCGTCGCGCTGCTCGTGGGCGGGATCGATGCCGGGGCGCTCTACGCCCAGCGACAAGGCGAAGCCTGCCGCGCCATCGGCATTGACTACACTTTGCACAAACTCCCCGCGACGATTACGCAGAAGGAATTGAAGCACGAGATTCGTCGGCTCAACGCCGACGCCAGCGTCACCGGCATCATGATGCACCTGCCGCTCCCGTCGCACCTCGACGCGCCGCGGCTGCAGTACGAGATCGACGTCGTCAAAGACGTCGAAGGCGTAAACCCCGCCAATATTGGCTACGTCGTCTACGGCCACACGCTCATCGCGCCCTGTACCGCACTCAGCGCCGTCGAGCTGATCAAAAGCACTGGCGTCAGAATCGAAGGCGCCGAAGCCGTCGTCGTCGGCGCCAGCCAGATCGCGGGCAAACCGATCTCGCTTTTGCTCACGGAGCAGATGGCGACCGTCACCCTTTGTCACATCGCGACGAAAGATTTAAAGCTCCACACGCGCCGCGCAGAGATTCTGGTCGTCGCGGTCGGAAAGCCCGGCCTGATTCAGCCGGAAGACGTGCTCGACGGCGCGGTGATCATCGACGTCGGCATCAACCGCATCGCGCTTCCCGACGGCACAAAGAAAACCGTCGGCGACGTCGAGTTCGACACCGTTCGACACAAGGCCAGCCACATCACCCCCGTCCCCGGCGGCGTCGGGCCAATGACCGTCGCGATGCTCCTCCGCAACACGCTCCGCAGCGCCGAGCTTCACTTCGGCACCACGAAGTGACGACCGTCTCCCTCGCGCGCGGAGGACAAATCGGTAAACCCATGGGAATCCGCGACTTGAAAGAAATGGTACCCGGTACCGTTTCTTTCGTCGGATGCGCTTTCGCAACACCTTCCGCAGCGCCGAGCTGCATTCCGGCACGGTGAAATCGTCGGCAACCGCGTCTCGCGGCTGTTAGAATCCCGCTCGGTATGTCAAAAAGCGGGAATGCGAATGCCGCCTCACTTGAGCGCTGCGTGAATTGCCCGCGGTGCGGTTATCTCCTCGACGGGCTTCCCTTGAGCGGCAAGTGCCCGGAGTGCGCGTTCGACTATTCGCCAGACATCATCGTGCTGTATGGGTCGGGAACTGGCCGCAAGAAACGTGTTCTGTGGCGGAATTATTTCTTCTGGATCGGTGGGTTGATCCTCTTCGACGTTGCAATCCGGTATACGCCGAACAGCTTTCGTTTTGCATTCTGGGATCAGCTCTCATGGATTGCATTTTGTCTGCTGATGGTGTCACTATATCGCTACATTGCCCGGCGTGAAATGCCCGGCGAGTGTCAGCTGTTGCTCACATCTACGGGTTTCGGACTCCGCGAGGGGCGCGGGGACGTGGTTCTAACAAATTGGGAATCGAAGTATCGGATTCAAGTGAATACGTACGGACTCTTTCCAGGCGTCTACCTGATCCAGATCACGTATCCCGGACAGGTTTATGATCGCACTGCCCTGGCGTTCACCTTCGCTGCTAGCGTAGCGACGGCCGAGCGATTGAGGTCTCGCGTTGAGTCCTTTCGTAATGCCGCGGTGAATGGTGCGCCGCTTCAGAGCGAAAAGGGTGCGGATGGACGACCGATCGTTTCTCAAATCGTTTGAAGATTTGACGCTTCCGTTCAAACAATGGACGCACCGCGCGCACGTGAAGATGTCATATCTGTATCTCTCCTCGCAACCGTTCGACGTTGCGCTCGATAGAATCCGATCGGGGATCAAAGCATACAACGCTCACAACAACGTGCCCGAAAGCCCGACCAGTGGATACAACGAAACGACAACCGTCGCGTTCGCCCATCTCATCGCCGCGGTGATGCGGGCTTATGACAAGACGCATCCAGTAAAATCCGCGGACGAATTCTGCGACATGCATCCGCAGGTCATGAGCAAGCACGTGTTGCGATTCTTCTATTCGCCGCAGCGGCGCATGCATCCCCTCGCGAAGACGCAATTCATCGAGCCCGATCTCGCGCCGCCGCCGCGCATTCGCTGAAGATGTAAGATCCTGAGCATGCCGGTGATGTCGTCTGCCGAACTTCGGAAGATCAACGCGGACGCGCTGGTCCACTGCGCAATCTGCCCGCAGTGTGGATACTGCCTCGACGGCCTGCCCGACCGCGGGTTCTGTCCCGAATGCGGTCTTCCATATTCACCCGACCTGCTCGTGCTCTATGGCAGCGGATATGACAAGCGCACCGGCTGGGGAAAAGTGCTGACTTATGCCTATCTCGGCGTGATGCTCTTCATAATCTTCATTAGCGCGGGTTTCCCAGTTCTGAATCGTCCGTGGGTTTTGACAGCCGTTCTGCTCGCATTCACATTCACTCTCGCTGCGTACAGGCGAATAATCAGAAGGGGCATGCCGGCAGAGACTCAGCTTCGACTTTCACCGCAAGGATTCGTTCAGCGCGACGGGATCGGAGAAGCGAAGCTCATGCCTTGGGCGAAGCATCACAAGGTCGAGTTGGTTCCCCGATGGCTGGGGTCTGGGTATGTACTGAAGGTTCGCGGGCGCGCGACGCGGTTTATTCTCGATCATCCGGTTCAGTTTGCGTTTGAAGCGGATGCGGAGACGGCGCGGACGATTCGAGAGCGGATCAACGCGTACCGACGCGCCGCCGTGGAGGCGAAGGCATGAGGGTTCAGTTTTTCACAGACGCCGGCGAGATGCTCGAGCGCGCCGAGGCCTTCCTGCTGCAGCGCGAGGCGGAGAACAATCTGCTGCTAGGCGTCGCGGGGCGGCTTGCGAAGGACCCGCAGGGCGCGGCGACGATTTGCGCGGTGGAAGATTCTGGCGAGATCGTGATGGCCGGCGTGCAGTCGAAGAAGTGGAATCTGGTGGTGGCGCGCGGGCCCGAGGCGGCGGTTGATTTGATGGTGCGAGAGTTATCCGCCAAGCCGCCCGTCGGGTCTGAGCCTCAGGGTCGAAGACAAGCGGCGGAGATCCCAGGTGTGTCAGGGCCGGCGGAAACTGCTGCGCGTTTTGCAGAGAAATGGGGCGAGGCGACCTCTGTGCGCTGCACGCATCATACCTGGCTGCGGATTTACGAAACGCGATCCGTGAAGCGACCGATGGACGTCAACGGATCGATGTCGCCGGCGACCTCAGATGATCTCGATCTCATCGTCGATTGGATGATCGAGTTTTCGAAATTGATTGGCGATCAGAATCACACCCGCCGCGAGGAAGTGGAACAGCGGCTGGACGCCGGCCATTTCTTCCTCTGGCGTGACGGCGGAAAAGTCGTCTCCATCGCCGCCTGGGCCGGCCCGACACCGAACGGCGTTCGCATCAACTCCGTGTACACGCCGATCGAATTCCGCAACCGCGGCTACGCGAGCGCCAACGTCGCGGCGCTGACGCAGCACCTGCTCGACGGCGGGCGGAAGTTCGTGTTTCTCTTTACTGACCTGAAGAACCCGACGTCGAACAGCATTTACCAGAAGATCGGCTATCGGGCGGTGTGCGATTTTGATGATTACCGGTTCGGGTGAAGCGCGCCGATTCGCGGTATAATGCCGGTTCCAGAGCTATGACAACGTTGCAGTCGCACACTTCGATTCGCACAATTGGCGAGGTGCTCCATGCCGCGCACGTACTTGGACATCGCGCGTGGAACGGCGAGGGGAATGGGAACATGTCGGAAGAAAACGAATCGACCCTCGGCTCGGACGTCGTCGGGATGTTTTCGCTCTTGCGCGATCGAAATGTGCGGTATCTTTTGGTGGGCGGGGTCGCGCTGCTCAAGTACATCGACGGCCGCAACACACAGGACATCGATCTTCTGATTTCGCTGGAGTCGCTTCAGTCGCTGCCTGAAATCAGACTGACGGACCGAAATCCGTCGTTTGCCCGCGGATCATTTAATACGCTTCGCGTCGATCTGCTTTTGACGAGCAACCCGCTGTTCAGTCGAGTCGAAAAAGATTTCGCGACGACGCACAAGTTCAATGAGATGGATGTCCGATGCGCGACGGTGGAAGGGCTGATCCTGCTCAAGCTCTACGCGCTTCCGGCGCTCTATCGCGCAGGCGATGGACAGCGGATTGCGATCTACGAGACCGATGTTCTGATGCTCTGCCAACGCTACCGTCCATCGATCGAACCGTTGCTCGAGATCGTTCGGCCGCACGTCGATCCGGCCGAGTTCGACGAGCTTCGGAATATTGTGAGCGATATCGATCGAAGACTTGCGCGCATGGATCGAGCAAAGCAAACCCCGCCGAAGGCCGATTCCTCGCAACAATCCTGATCCTCATCAAGAACCCTTTGGTCTTGATCCGAGTTCGAGTGAAGCGATCACCATGTACCAACCGGCACATCCTTGAGCACGATCTCGCCGTCCCAGATGTGATCGATGTTGAGGGTGCGCGCCGCGGCGGCGGGGTCGGATTGGAGAATGATGTCCGCCGTCTTCGCATGAAAGTTGGAAACTTTCGTGAACGAACTGCCGAGCGGGCCTAAATTTCCCACGAAGCAGATGGGCAGTGTGCATGGCCAATCCTTTCCATCGGCGCGGATCGTGACACGAAAGGCGAGATCGATGGGGAGCCGTTTCGATCCGTCGCTATCGAGCCGGATGTGAAGCTCGGCGTTCGGTTTTCCGAGATTAGCGACTTCGAGCGCCCGCACGTGCAGCGATTGCTCGATTTGCGGCTTCAACTTCGGGTCCGAATCCACCGTCACTGAAGGTTTGTCAGCCGCCCGAATGAAAAGACGCGTTAAGGCGATTTGTTTCTTTGTACTCCTGGGCGCCATCAACACGTTCCGCGCGGAGGGCCCGGGCGTATGCACATCCACGATGACCTTGGCCACGTGCTCACCATAGGCGAGTTTCTGGTATACCGGGTCCGTCGGTTCAATGAACCACTGCAGCGATGTGTCCTCGTAAACGCCTGGCGGGCGATCGTAATTCGGCGGGAGGACCCGCACCGGTTGACCGTCGATCTCCAGCGCGAGCGTATACGCCGGGTTGAACCAGGACTCTGAGCAGCGCTGCCATTGCCCCAGCGAGAACGGAATCGCATCGCCGCGGCGCACGTGCGGGCGCGACATGAGGAGAAACACGACCGATTGTTCGGCATATCGTTGCCAGCGGTCGTCGCTCACTTTGCCGCGATTGCGCGCCTGCTCCACCAGAATGCACCACGAACGTTGATTTGGCGGAGGTGACAAATGCTGCGGATCGTTCATCCCGCTCATGTCACCTTGCACCGCGAGCGCGTGATCGAGGACCTCATTCTGCTGTTCTGCAGAAAGCTCACCTTTCGTGATGCGGCGATCGAGTTCGTCGATCGCGGCGTCCGCGGCGCCGTTCGCGTCCCATGCGTCGGCGGTCTTCACGAGCCAGCTGACCGGCTCGATCTGAATCCACTCCACCCCGCGGGCGGCGAGCGTGCTGACGATCGACAGCGTCAACAGGCTCGGCGGGAGCAGGACGAGCGAGAGATAAATCAGCCCGCGGCGCGTTTGCCGATGGCCGATGCGCACATCGAATGTTGTGGCGATCGTGTGTCCGCATTCCGGGCAGACGATGTTGGTGAGTTCCGGCTTGCCGAACAGATCAAAGCCGCAGCGCGGGCAAAGCGGGTGGTGATCGATCCGTCGACCGCGCCAGCCGATCACGAGAAACCCAATCCCGATGAGCGCGAAGATGATCGGCAGCCAGATCGTGAGAAAACTAAACATACCCCACCGCAGTTGTACCATGAGGCCGGTCCAACTGAAGCACGAAGGGTTGAAAACCTATCCCACTTCAATCAAGCTCGGCACTATGCGGCAACTCTTCATCGTCTTTCTGTTATCCATCGCACTCGCGGCACGTGCTGCTAGCGAAAAACCCAACGTCGTATTCTTCCTCGCAGATGATTTAGGGTGGACGGACCTTGGTTGCTACGGCAGTTCGTTCTACGAGACACCGAATCTCGATCGGCTCGCGAAGGAGGGGATGCGGTTTACGCAGGCTTATGCGGCGTGTCCAGTTTGTTCGCCGACGCGGGCGAGTTTGCTCAGTGGGCAGTATCCGGCGCGCGTCGGGATTACCGATTACATCGGTGGGGCGGCGAAGGGGAAGTTGCTGCCGGCGGAGTATCTGCATCGTCTGCCCGCGGGGGATGCGCGCTTGCCGGCGATGTTTCACGATCAGGGATACGTGACGTGGCATGTGGGTAAGTGGCATCTCGGTGGAAAGGGGTCGTATCCGACGGATCATAGTTTCGATGTGAATGTTGGCGGGTGCGAGTGGGGCTCGCCGAAGCATGGGTACTTCAGCCCATGGGACAATCCGGTGCTGCCGAACGGAAAGCCCGGCGAGTTTCTCACGGATAAGTTGACGGATGAAACGGTCAAGCTGATTCACGAGAACAAGGACAAGCCGTTTTTCCTGGAGTACTGGTCGTATGCGCCGCACGTTCCGATCCAGGCGCCGGCGGAGCTGGTGAACAAGTACAAGGAGAAGTTGAAGCGGCTCGGTCTCGATCCGAAAGCGGGGCTGGTTGAAGGTGAAAACTTTCCGACGATCAACAAGAAGAAGCAGCACATCGTCCGGCGGACGGTGCAATCGGATCCGACGTACGCGGCGCTGATCGAGAATCTCGACACGAACATCGGCCGCGTGCTGAAGGCGATCGAGGAGGCGGGACAGGCCGACAACACGATCGTGATCTTCAGCTCCGACAACGGCGGGCTTGCGACGGCGGAGGGTTCGCCGACGAGCAACCTGCCGCTCTCGGACGGCAAAGGATGGATGTACGAAGGCGGGATTCGCGAGCCGCTGATCGTGAAGTGGCCGGGCGTGGTGAAGGCGGATTCGATCAGCGACGTGCCGGTGATCACGCCCGATTTTTTGCCGACGCTCACCGAAGCCGTCGGCGGAAAGCTGCCGACGAATGCGACGCTCGACGGCGTGAGCTTTGTCCCGGTGCTGAAGGGCGCCGCCGATCATCTCGATCGCGACGCGATGTATTGGCATTACCCGCACTACGGCAATCAAGGCGGCACGCCCGGTGCGGCCATTCGCATCGGCGATTGGAAGCTCATTCAGTTCTTCGAGGACAATCACGCGGAGTTGTACAACATCAAATCCGATCCAAGTGAGAAGCACGACCTCGCGAAAGAACAGCCGGATCGCGTGCATTCGATGCAGACCAAACTGATCGATTGGCAACAGCAGGTCGGGGCGAAGATTCCTCAGCGAAACCCTGATTACGAGTCGGAGATGAAGAAGTAGCGAGCGAAAGGGCGCAGAACAATTCCTGTGAATCGGCGTCTTTGACGGTATCATGCTCGGCATGCATTTCAGGGGAAATTGGTTGTGGGCTGCGCTCGCGGTGTCGATGCTCTTTCTCTGGCCTGTCCGAGCTGCGCCGGGCCCAGCGGTGAAGCTCGAATACCAGGTCGCCGCGCTCGAAACCCTTCAGCAATTTGATCTGACGACTGATCAGCTCCACGAGGTGCAGAAGCTCGCGAAGAGCGTGAAGACGGCGAAGGCGCCGGATCACGTGAAGATCAGCGACGAATACAAAAACGCGCTGACGGAATATCGCAAAGCGCTCCTCACCGGCGACGAAGACAAGATCGCCGACGCGGAAGACAAGGTCTCGGAGATTCGCGATAAAGACGAGAACGCGACCGAGCCGGAGATTGATGCCACAGAAAGCGCGCGCGAAGCGGCGCCGAAGCTGCTGGCGATTTTACATCCGAGTCAGATCGCATCCTATCTGTCGGACCATTCGGATGATGTGCCGGATCCGGTTCAGACCATGCTCGACGCCCTCGACGAAGCGCAGGAAAAGACCGGCGACGATTATTCATCCGTGAAGTCAGAAGCAGCCGATCAGGTTGCGATGCTGCTCGCGGGCCTCGATCCAAAGGCGCAAGCGCCAATCGCGAAACAGGTTTCCGACTGGATTGAATCGAACCACAAAATGTCGGCGGACGAACTGAAGAACAAGAAAAAATCGCTCGAGGCGAGCGCGAAAGAAATCGTGAAGCAGCCAGATCCGATCGATTGTCTGCGTCATTGGCTGGAGCGGGATCTGGCGGATTTGCTGGCCAATCCCGAGCTGTCGGAATCGATCTCGTCGCGCCTGAAGGGCTCATAAAAGAGGGACCACCATGAAGACTCTGATCATCGCATCGATCGTCATCGCATTGATCTGCCCCACGGTTGTCATGGCGGCTCATAAAAAGTCGCACAAGACGAGCACGCCACAAACGACTTCGCCGAATCTGAACGGAAGGGTGGTGCACGGATCGCACGCGCTGAGGGCGAAGGTCAGCGTGCGCGCGCACGGCTCGCGGCACACGATGCATCCGTCGGTTACCTCCGGTGGCCAATTCACGATGCACCTCAAGCCCGGGACGTACACCGTGTGGGCGAAGCGCCGCGGCGCGGGGAAGGGACACGTCGCGTTTCATCTCGACCAAGGCCAGACGATGAATGTGACCGTGCCGATCTTCAAGCACGGCCACGCTCATGCCCATCAACTGCATCGGCTCGGTGTTGTACATCGCACCGTCCCACAAACGCCGCAAACGACGGTGAATAAGACCGCTCCACAGAAGAATGTGATCACGGTGCCGACGGTTAAAACGCCCACCGGTACCTCGGGAAAATAACTCACCCGCGGAAGCGACGGTGCGCGAATCCAGCGGCCGCGAGAAGCATGAGTGCCGTGCACGCGGGTTCAGGAATGACAAGCGACGACAGCGGCGTCAACTCTGAGTGGATCACATCTTCATCGATCGGATCGATCCCGCCCGCCGAGCCGACATTGTATTGCCAGATCGTCCAATTATTGAACATGCCCGTGGTGGACGGGCTGCCAGTCTGCGGGTCTCCGAAGTTGTCCGCGCGAATCCACAAGTCCAGTCCCGCGACGCGACTGTCGAGCTCATTCACGGCATACGATGAAGTCGTATAGACGATCGGTTCGGCGCTCGGACCCTTGAGCGTGACGACCTCATTGACGAACGCGAGGACCCAGTCCGTCAGAGCGGACGTCGTCAGTGCATTGCCCCTCTCCAGATCGATCACGGGCCGCAGATGGCCGGACGTCATGGCGGCGCCAGCCGTCGCGACGAAGAAATCCGCTTCCTGGACCGCGCCCGTTGTCGTCGGGCGGTTGTCCGGGCGGGCAAAGTGATACACACCATTGAGAATCCCGGCGCTGGTCGCACTTGCAACGTTTCCTGGCCAGGAGGTGTCGATGTTCCCGGGTGGGTTCAGCCCCTCGGTTGCTTTGATATAGGCGAAGGTCCGTCCTTCCATCGCCAATTGATCCCAGTTCGACTGCGGCATGCTTGGGTCGCCTTGGAAGTGCGAGACGTCCACGCCGATGTCGCGCGCCGACGCCCCAGGAGCGACGGCGCTCCAGAGAAGAACAATAAAGCCGAGTAGAGAAGGAGGTGCTTTCAGCATCGCGTTCATGGATTCCCCAGGAGGAATTGCACAGTATCTCTCGCAACAGTGCGTGTCAACAAATTGCGAGGCGTAGACGTGCCGGCGACCGTTCGGCTAAGCTCGGTTGTCCGCGCGCGATCTTCTTGCGACGCGGATCCAGCAGGAGCAACCAGCCGTGATTAAAGTTGCGATGATCGGCGCCGGAAGTGTGGTCTTTTCCAAGAACCTCACCGGCGACATTCTCTCCTATCCCGAATTCAAGAATGCCACGTTCAGCTACATGGACATCGACCAGGAGCGCCTCGAAGTCGGCGCGAACCTGTGTCGCAAAGTCGCCAAAGCGATCGGCGCAAATCCAAAAATCGAAGCGACGATGGACCGCCGCGAAGCTTTGAGCGGCGCGGATTTCGTCATCAACATGGTGCAGATCGGTGGGTTTGATTCGACGCTCGTCGATTTCGAAATCCCGCGGAAATATGGCGTGAATTTCACGATCGCCGACACCACCGGCCCCGGCGGATTGTTCCGCGCGCTGCGCACCTACCCGATGCTCACCGGCCTCACGCAGGACATGATGAAGGTGTGCCCGAAGGCATACCTGCTCAACTATTCCAACCCAATGAGCATGAACATGCAGACGATCTACCGCACGAGCGATGTGCGCGCGGTCGGGCTGTGTCACAGCGTGCAGGGAACGCTCGAGCAGTTGATGAAGTACATCGGCGAGAAGACGAGCGACATCGCGTTCATCTGCGCCGGCATCAACCACATGGCGTTTTACCTGCGCCTCGAGAAAAACGGCGTCGATCTTTATCCGCGGCTGTTTGAGGCGATGAACAAGCCGGAGGTTTACAACACCAACCGCGTGCGCTTTGAGCTGATGAAGCGGCTCGGTTATTTCGTCACCGAAAGCTCCGAGCACAACGCCGAGTACAACCCGTACTTCATTCCACGTGGCAAAGAAGTGATCGAGAAGTTCAACGTGCCGATCGACGAATACCTGCGCCGCTGCGATGGCATCGTCGATCACTTTGAGAAGATGAAGACGTTCAGCAAGAACGACGAGCCGATCGAAGTGAACAAGAGCCCGGAGTACGGCAGCACGATCGTTCACTCGATCACGACGGGCAAGCCGTCGGTCGTGTACGGCAACATGCCGAACAACGGCGCGATCAGCAATCTGCCCGACAGCGCGATCGCCGAAGTGCCGACGCTCGTCGATCGCGCGGGGTTGCAATTCACAACGATAGGCGAGCTTCCGCCGCAGCTGATTGCGTACATGCAGCCGCACGTGAGCCAGCACGAGCTGTTCATCCGCGCCGCGATGGGAGGCCGTCGCGATCACATTTACCAGGCGGTCATGTTCGACCCGATGACCGCCGCGATGCTCACGCTGGACCAGATCGTCGAAATGTGCGACGAGCTGCTCGCGGCGCATGGTGATCTGCTCCCGCCGATGGATTCGAAGAAAACGCTGGTTCCGACCAGCGGGAAGAAGTTCGCCGCTGTTGACGCGCGCGATCTTCGAAAGAGCTGGGACGCGCAGCAAAACAAAGTCCGCGCGAGCAAGCTAACTTAACGGAAGCCGTCAAATCTGGAGACTTCTCATTCTGAGCGCAGCGAAGAATCCCGAGTTCGGTTGTGCGTTCCCCGTTCGAGATCCTTCGCTTCGCTGAGGACGACGGTTGGCGAACAATTTCATTTCATCAAACCACGAATCGTTTCCACCATCTTGTCCCCCCGCAAATTATCGGCCAGGACCTTGCCGTCGGGGGCGACGAGGAAAATCGTCGGAATACCAGTCACGCCGTATTCGCCCGCGGCGGGATTCTCCTGGCTGAAACCAACGTACGCCTGGGTCCAATCCATCTGGTTCTCGCGCGTGTAAGCGATTGCTTCACCTTTGTCGAAATCGCTGCTGATGCCGACCATTACAAGGCGATTGTCATTGCGAAACGCTTCGCGAACCGCCTTCAGATTCGGCGTCTCTCCGCGACAGGGGCCGCACCACGTCGCCCAGAAGTCGAGCAGCACGTATTTTCCAGCGTGATCCGAAAGCTTGAATGTCTTTCCATCCAGCGACGGCGCTTCGATCTGCGGCGCGGTCATGCCGGCCTTCAGCGGCGCGCGCATGACGTGAAGTGAAATGTCGCCTAAGTCGAGCGGCGTGTTGTCTCCGCCGGCCATTTCGAATGCGACCCCACCGTTGATCTTTCGTTCGCGGCCGCTCGGATCGCTTTTTTCGGGCGGAAGCATTCCCTCGAGCATGATCTGCCAATTGCCGCTGTGGACGTTCTCGATCTTGAAAGATCCGTCCGGCGCGATCGGCACCTCAACCGTCGGCTGTGAGGTCGGCTTCGTCGCCGCCTTCGGGTTCTCATCCGGCGGCGGACCGAACTTAAGCTTCTGCTTGCTCCAGTCGATCTGCGTCGTCTCATCGGCGAGCGTGACGTTTCCGATCACGGTCCGCTGAACGTTCGCGCCGAAGTCGACATGCGCGCTTGCGCCGGACTTTACTTCAAGTGGGATTCCCGGGCCGCTGTAGCTCATCGCGCCTTGCGAATGACTTTCGGCACTGAGGCGATAATTACCCGCCATCACGCGCGCGAAAACAAAATGTCCGTCCTTGTCAGCGCGAAGCGATGTGAACGGCTGCACCTTGATCGCACTGGACGGAAGGCTGAAATAATCATTGGTCAGCGACATCTCTGCGCGAACCAGTTTCCCATTTTTTGAAACAGTCCCTTCGATCCGACCCCACGGCTGAAGCTTGAGCGTCTTATCGCCGGCGAGGAACTGTTCGCGCGTGATGCGCGCGTATCCGGACGGATGCAGCACGAGGATCTCGTATGCTTCCGCTTGCGGTCGGAATTTGAACCGGCCTTGTGCATCGGTGGGCGCGTAGAGATTGCGTTCGGGGCCGCCGCCAGTGGAGCGTTTGCCGTCGTATACTTCGGCCGTTTGAAATGGTGTCGCAAGCAGCACTTCAGCGTCCTTCACCGGCGCCCCATCGGCTCCGATGACCTTTCCCGTGACCTCCTCGCCACGCGGAAGCGCCAGATCAAACGTCGGGCTGTCGCCATCGGTGCCGAAGATCGGCGTATCGACCGGCAGATGTCCGTCCGCTTCAATGCGAAGGAAATACTGGCGCTGTGCGCGCTCGCGGAAGTCCTGCACGTGTGACTGCGGAAACGAATGCGAATAGGTTCCGCCATCGAAATTCTTCTGCATGTTCCGCCAGAGCATCTTCGTATTGGTGTTGGTCAGGACGCCGGGGATGAGCGTGAACTTCCGGATTGTTCCTCCCGTCTGCGCGTCAACGACGCGGCCGCTCGCGGTGAAGATCGGATGCAGCTTGATGGTAAGCGACGATTCGCCCGCCTTTGCTGTCGTGATGGCGGTGTCGAATCCGCTCTTGAACAGCTCCAGCGCTGTCGCATCCGAAGGTGCGTGCGGCCAATCGAAATGCCCGTCGGCGTCGGTGCGGGCGTGCCAATCGACCAGCAGTGTTTCGGCGATCGGGCCACACTGTACGATCGCGTTGGCGAGGGGGCGATCTTTCGAATCGACGAGACGACCGGAGAGATGTCGTCCGGCGTTGAGATGAATTTGCATCGGCGCCGGTGTCGCTCGCGGCGCGAGCTTGATCGATTGAACAACGGGCGCGAAGTCGGACGCCTGCACTGCCAGATGCAGCGCTTCGGCTTTCACGTGCGGGATTGCAAAATGCCCCGCGGCGTCGGTTGTCACGCTCGGATAATCGTGCGCCCAGAATTCTTGGCTCAGCGCCGTCACTTTCGCGCCGGCCATCGGCTTCGATGAATCATCCGACACGACGCCCTGCAGCGTCACGAGCGGCTCAAGAATCGTTTCGAATTTCCCCGCCTCGAGATCCGCGAGCCTGGCTTTTTGATCGCTGGCCGCGTAATCGTCATGCCAGCTCTTCACGCGCACGTTCTTCGCCGATTCCGGCAGGATGCTGGCTGACCATTTTCCATTCGCATCGGTCACAACGATCCGGCAGCTCACATCTGCCCACGTCTGGCTGTCGAGAGTCTTCGGCGCGATGAGACAAACGCTCGCGCCTGCGATCGGTTTTCCGTCAGGATCTTTCACGATGCCTTCGGTTTTGACGGCGTGTTGAAGGGTGAGATCGTACGAGTCCGGCATCTTCTGTTCGGGGCTCCACAACACCGTCGTCGGCACGAGGCTGGGGGCCTCAGTCGTGAATGAGACTTGCTTCGCTTCGTTGGGCAGACGTTGGGAGAGGTTTCCGTTTGCATCGGTCTCGGATACGTAGTGCTCGCGATCCGCCCAGGCATCCACTGCACAATGTGCAAGCGGCTTTCCCGCGAAGTCCTTCACATGAAGCACGATCGTGCGCGATGAACTCGCCGGCGGTTGTTGGAGCCCCTTGGGCGCGTTCGCTGCATCCCATTTCAGTTCGTCCGGCGAAAGAAGATTCGACTTATTCCGCGCCCACCAGGTCCACCAGAGCTCGGCCATCTGTCGTTTCGTTTGTCGCTCGCGCTCGTGCGTTGGCTCGCCCCATGTCTTGGGCCATTGACCGTCATCGGCATAGATATCGAGGTGCCATTTCACCTCGTGATGGCCCGTCAGTTTCTCGAGCGCTTTGGTGATCACCTGATCCGGACGCTCATCGTCGATCGAGCCGTATCGATCCGGCACCGGCGGATTGAGCAGTTCGCGCAAGCGCCAATAGATTTCCGCGTCGGGAACGCTGAGGCCGTTGTTGCCCGCATCCACCCGGCAGCGCGCCAGGGCGTGGATCAGAAATGGAACCGCACGTCGATCGCCAATCTGCGCAAGTGCGATGGGAATGGTGCGCTGCAGGCGCGTCGCGTCGGTATCGCGCAGTTCGGCGAGCATCGTTGGCACGCCCGCGCGGCCGGAATCGATCAGCTCGAAGATCGCCTCTCCCCACGGCCCCGAGTCCATAAAACCGGAGAAGTCGCGGAGCGTGTCGATTGCGTGTTGCGGATCGGGTTTGTTGGCCGCCCAGCAAGTGCTGGCAACCGCGCAGCAGAGAAGCGTGACAGCAACCGAAACCATTCGAGAAGCGCCGGTCATGAGTGCCCCTTTCCCGGAAGGATTCTGGGTACGCTAATCGATGATTCGCGCGGCGAGCAAATCTATTCGCAAAACAGCATCTAAGCGGATGCACCGGACGGTTCCGACCAGCGGGAAGAGCTTCAAAGCGGTCGATGCAAAAGATCTCCGCAGGAGCTGGGACGCGCAGCAGCAGAAGGTGAAGGCCAGCAAGCTGGCGTGAAGTGCGATCGCAAGATTTGCACAGTCCAGGGGCGATGCGCGCGCCCGCTGCTATTCTCAACACGACGTTTCCGCGCGATCGGTAATTTGAGGTTCTATCGCACTTTACCTGCCCCAAGAACTACAGCTTGCCCAGTTTCGTACCATTTGGCGCTGTCCGTTTTTTGTGGTTGCGGAATGGCGCTAGCGTCTGCAGCGTCTTCTATCATAATGCTTTAAGCAAACCTGCGGCCAGGCCGCGAGTCGGATCTTCTTCCTTAGATGGACGCCAGGAGTGGACTTCAGATGAGTCAGCGCCGAGTTTCTCGCCATCGTCCACAATTTGAATCGCTGGAAGATCGGGTGCTTTTCTCCCGCGCGCTGGGCATCGATATTTCCGACTACCAAGGAACGATCACCGCAGCCAACTGGACGAGCATCAAGAACTCAGGCCGCGTCTTCGCGATCACCAAGGCAAGCGAAGGCAACAACACAACCCAGTCGACTTACACGAACAACATGTCGCGCGGCAAGGCGGCCGGCGTGATCATGGGGATGTATCACTTCGCCGATCCGTAC
Source organism: Phycisphaerae bacterium (assembly GCA_025924315.1). Classification (GTDB taxonomy): domain Bacteria; phylum Planctomycetota; class Phycisphaerae; order Tepidisphaerales; family Tepidisphaeraceae; genus JAICIO01. Next base: position 5,724 of record JAICIO010000017.1, on the reverse strand, counting down.
ATCGCGGGTCATACCGGCTCGACGGAAGCAGCCCATTTCCTCGCCATTGCCGGCGGCGATATGGATAACGGCAACCTGCACCCCGTGCTCGACGTGGAAAACACCGGCGGATCAACGACCTCGGAAGGCATCAGCCTCGGCGATTGGGTGGATGAATGGTGCGAGTACGTATATTCGCACACCGGCGTCAAGCCGATGATCTATGCCAACTCGAACTACGCGCAGAATTTTCTTACGAGTTCCAATGCATCGAAGTGGCCGCTGTGGATCGCGAACTACGGCTCGTCCGACGGGGCATGGAATTCGACCAATGTTCAAACAGCGACGCTTCCCACTGGTGGCAGCGGCACGGGCCACTGGTCTACCTGGCAGTTCTGGCAATACAACAGCGTCTCGAGCATTCCCGGCATCACTGGAAATGTCGACGCCGACGTCGCCAACGGGGATCTCAGCTTTGTGGAGGGCCTGGAAATCAGCGGCGCGCAGCTCACCGTCACAGAGGCGGGCAACTACATCGCGTCAGGCCTGAGCAGCGCGACCAGCTTCGGAACCAACACCTATCACACCACCGGCACGACGCTCACCTTTACGGTGAAGAATGTGGGCGCGACGACGCTCAATCTCGCGAGCCTCACGGTGCCGACCGGCTATGTCATCACCAACGGTCTGGTCGCATCGATCGCTCCCGGTTCGTCGGACACGTTCAAGGTCCAGATGGACACGAACTCTACGACGATCACCACGAAGAGCGGCAACATCACGTTCACCACCAACGACCCCGACGCCGCGACTTTTAAAATCCCAATCACCGGCACGCTGACCCGAACCACGCCGGCAACACCGACGAACCTGCAGATTACTTCGTCCACCAGCAGCAGCGTCTCGCTTTCGTGGACCGACAATGCGACGACCGAATCAAGTTATCTGGTGATGCGAAAGATCGGCGCGGGCTCGTTCAGCCAGATCGCCTCTCTCGGCGCCAACAGCAACAGCTACACGGACTCGACCGCGCTGCCGGGAACGAATTACACGTACGAAGTCCTCGCCAACGACGGCATCGGGAGTTCGTCGCCGAGTAATACCGTTTCGCTGACCACGCTCGCGACGATTCCGACGAACGTCGCTGCCTCCGACGGCACGAGCGATACCGCCGTGCATGTCACGTGGACCGCTTCCACCGGCGCGAGCAGCTATGCGATCTATCGCAACTCCACCAACGACTCCACGACAGCGACGCAGATCGGAACGGCAAGCGGCACATCGTACGATGACACCACGACGCCCGACGACGCCGTGAATTATTACTGGGTGCAGGCGGTGAACTCTGCTTCGCAGCAGAGCGGCTTCAGCAACAGCGATTCGGGTTTCATCGACGTTGCGCCGACGGTCCTGTCGTCCTCCTTCAACGACGACGTGCTTCCGCAAAAGGTCGTCGTTCAATTCAGCAAGGACGTGGTCGGCATCGTCGCCGGCGATCTTTCGGTGCAGGATGAGGACAACCTGTCGAATCCTGCCTTCGCGCCGGATTCGGTTTCGTACGACGCCGATTCGCACATCGCGACGTTCAACTTCGACACGCAACTGCCGGACGCGAATTACCGCGCGACGATCACCGCGGGAAACGTCCAGGATGCGCTGGCCAAGACCTTGCCCAGCGACATGACGCTCGATTTCTCCTTCCTCGCCGGCGACGGGAACCACAACGGAAGCGTGGACATTCAGGACTTCAATCTCCTCGCGGCCAACTTCGGCAAGACTGGCCAAAGCTTCAGCCAAGGCAACTACGACTACAGCGCCGATGGTTCAGTGGGCCTCACCGACTTCAACATCCTCGCGTCGCATTTCGGGCATTCGCTGCCGCCCCCGCCAGCGACCGGTCAATCCCTTACAAACCAAGCCTCCAGCGGAACTTCGGCGATTACCTCAACCGCGGTAACCTCGACGAAGACGAGCTCTGCGACCACGGACGATCAGCTCCTCACGGATTCAGGACTTCTGTAATTCATCCTGATATTATGAAATAATTGTGGACTTCCGGGTGTTTGAGGGCATAATCGACCCGCCGCAATTACGTAACTCAGTGCTTCACCTATAACATCGCGTCTCACACCCCGGGAGTTCGCATCTATGAGCTGTCGTCGTCGGGCTGGATATCGGCAGCCGCTTTTTGAGCCCCTCGAGCTTCGCCTTTTGTGCGCGCGCCTGACCGGCATCGATGTTTCCCAGTTCCAAGGCACAATGAACTGGACCACCGCAAAGAACCAAGGCATCAGCTTCGCTCTCATTCGCGCTTCGCGAACGGATACCGTTCCCGATACGAAAGTTTCCGTGAACGTCCCCGCGGCCAAAGCGGCGGGGCTGCAGGTCGGCGTCTACCACCGCGTCCTTCCATTCAGCACCACGACTGACAGCGGCGCATTCGTGGATCCGGTGACGGACGCCAACAACTTCATCTCCTCCGGCGGCGCATACATGACCGCGGGTTATCTCCAGCCCGTGGTCGACGTCGAAAACGGCTTCGGCCTGAACACCACGCCGGTCAACGGCTACGACCTCAGCAAATGGGTGCTCACATTCGTGAATCGAGTGAAAGCCGTGACGGGCGTTACGCCGCTCATTTACGGAAGCAGCAGCCATCTGTCCGCCACCACGTCCTCAACGAGCAACGTCATCGCGGCCGCACCGACGCTCTGGGTTGCGAACTGGACGACGACGACCTACGGCGATCCAGTTACGGGCAGCGGGAGCCCGCCGACCTCGCCTTGGTCCACGTGGAGGTTCTGGCAGTATGCCGACGACGGCGTCGGCTCGACGTACGGCGCCAGCAGCGCGAGAATCGATCTGGATGTGTTCAACGGCACGACCGCGGCGCAGCTTGCGGCGCTGGTTCTCGAGCCTGAAGCCACCGTCACACAAGGCACCAGCGGGATTACCGATGGCAGCTCCTCGATCAACGTCGGGACGATCACCAACGGCGGGACCACCGCTTCGGCGACGTTCACCGTAAGAAACGACGGCGATACGATCATGCACTTGAGCGGTCTGACCGTGCCGACGGGATTCACGGTCACGAACGGCCTCGTCAGCACGCTGCTCCCCGGCGCCACCGACGACATCACCGTCCGGCTCGACAACAGCGTCTCCGGTGTGAAGAGCGGACAGCTCAGCTTCACCACCGACGATCCGAACGAAAACCCGTTCAACTTCACGATCAGCGGAACCGTCAATCCGAAAGCGCCAACGAATTTCTCGATCACCAGCACCACGAACACGTCGGTCTCGATGCAGTGGACTGACAACTCTGACGAGACGAGTTTCCTGATTGAGCGCAAGACGGGCGCGGGCGGAACTTATGCGCAAATTGGCACCACTGCAGCGAATGCAACGACATACACCGATTCAAACGCATCGCCGGGAACGACGTATTTCTACCGCGTGCGCGACACGGTCTCGAGCACGGTGAACTCCGCGTATGCCACAGAAGTCAGCACCACGACGCTCGCGAACGTGCCGACCGGAGTCGCGGCAAGCGACGGAACGACGAACAGCGCCGTGCACGTGACGTGGAGCGCCTCCACGGGCGCCAGCAGCTACGCGGTCTTCCGCAATTCGACCAACAACTCCGCGACCGCCACGCAGATCGGCACGACGACCAATCTCTTCTACGACGACAGCGCGGTCGCCGGCGATACCGTCGCGTATTACTGGGTGAAAGCGCTGAACTCGGCATCACAGCCGAGTGGATTCAGCAGCAGCGATTCCGGCTATCGCGACACGATCGCCCCAAGTACTTCGAGCGCGCTCTACAACAACGATGCGCTTCCGCAGAAGATCGTCATTAAGTTCAGCGAGAACGTGATGCCCAGCCTCGCATCCGCCGATGTTTCGGTGCAGGATCAGAACGATCTCGCGAAGCCTGCCTTCTCACCCACGGCGTGGAGCTACGACTCCGCCACCAACACCGCGACGTTCACCTTCGGTGCGCAGTTGATCGATTCGTACTACCGCGCGACGATCGCCGCGGGAAATGTGCGCGACGGCGCGAACAACGCGATGGCCTCCGACATGACCGTCGATTTCGTCCAGCTCGCCGCCGATGGAAATCACAACCACAGCGTCGAGATCCAGGACTTCAACATCCTCGCCGCCAACTTCGGCAAGAGCGGTCAAACCTTCAGTCAGGGAAATTACGACTACAGCGCCGATGGCGCGGTCGGCATCACGGATTTCAACCTTCTCGCGTCCAACTTCGGCCGATCGATCTCCGCGCCGGCGGGAACGCAATCGCTTTCCAAGTCGGCCGGCACAACAACCGTAATCGCGCAGCCAACGACCTCGACGAAGGATGAAACGAGCACGTCGTCATCCCTCCTTGAAGACGCAGGATTGCTTTGATCTGGAACGGACCCCCCCCCGAATTGGTGCGATCGACAGTGGATCGATTACGAATCGCGGTTCGACATGACGTCGAGCAGGTTCCCCATCATCGAATCCGCCATGCCGACGACCGAGGCGTTCGCGTTGTATAGCAAGCTGTCCAGCTTCATCTGAACCATTTCATTGACCGGATCGACGTTCGACAACGGTTCGCCATCTGAGTCCGCGCCTGCGGGCGTCGTGTCAGTGGTGATGGATCCGACAGCGACTCCGCCCTCCGGCATCTCCTCCAGGTTGGCTTGCTGCGATTGGAAACCAGACGTCTCCATATTCGCAACGTTATTGGCCCCCACGCCAAGCCGGGTTCCAGCGGCCAGCATCCCGCTGAGCCCCGTGTTCAATGCGCCGAGCAGGTTCATGCGAAGGATATCCAATTCATCGCGTGAATTGTCCACAAGAACCGCGGCGACGCGGTGAGCGCGAGTTATCGGCACTCGAATCGGGTTTCATGACCAGTTTCGCGTATCACTTAAGGATCTGACGATAGACCTTCTTGCTCACGCCATTCGGAATGGGGCGGAGGAGGCTGAGTTTCTGGCCGCCGTACTCGGCGACGTAGATGCAACCGGTGTGCGTGTCTTCGACGAGGTCGAGTGGATCGACGAACTGTTTGAAGCCGTCGATCCCGCCGAGGGTTTCGGTGATCGAGCCGTCTTTCGCGGGTTTGAGCGCGAAGAGGTCTTTGTATCCGCTGAAGCGTGTGAGGATGATGAACCCGTCGAGCGCCCCGCCGAAGAATCCGCCTTTGTATTCGATCATCCCGTCGGGCGAGATGTTTTTCCCGAAGTCATACACCGGCGGGACCCAGTTCGCCTCGGGCTTGGTGCCAACGGGATATTCCGTGATCTCCTGCGGATCAACGCCGTCGGTCGGATTCCCGCCCATCAGCACAAACTGCCCGCGACGCGGATTGGGATGGCCGTAATACCCGCCTTTGACGATGCGGAGCATCAGATCGTCGGTCGTTTCGGTGATGTTGTTGATCTGCGGGGCGAAATCCTTCGCGCCATTTGGCGTGCCCGGAACATTTCCCCCCGCGGCGGCGCCGTTCAGCGCGACATAAAGATTCCCGTTGCTGTGCCAGAGGACGTCGAATCCGCTGCGCACACCGGTCGCATAGAGCGTGAGCGCCGCGCCGGCCTTATTCGGGTCGTATGTTCCGCCTTCATCGGTCTTCACATCGATTGCAGTATTTCCAACCAATTTCGGATCGAGCCGCAAAACGCTCGCCGTCAGCAATCGCTCAGGGCGGAAGTTCCACTTCTTGTCCGGCGCGCCGGTGGACGT
>JAICIO010000016.1 GCA_025924315.1 Phycisphaerae bacterium | reverse complement strand
CTGAAGCGGACCCTACAATAAAGCTGTAAGGGTAGTGAAAATGTTGGATGCAAAAGCTGTTGAAATTGTTGACGAAAGCACAGGCGAATTCTGGATGCAGTTGCTTCGTCCGATCCTCATCATCGGCGTGGTTCTTGGGTTTGTCGGCGTGCTGATGGGACTTAGCTTTCTGTCGCGATTCAACGAAATGATGGCGAACGCAAGAACGTTAGGGCAACATGGGATGACTAGCCTCGTTTATTTCACCTACGCGATCGAGATCGGCTTGCCGCTGAGCCTTGTCATCGGTTCGATCATGGGTCTGAAACGGCTTCCGCGGGCTCGCCTGGTTCTCGTCAGCTATGCGTGGATCGCGATGGGCTTCGCGGCATTCTCGGTCGGCTCGACCCTCTGGAATACCTCACGGTTCCCACAAACGAGAGGATTCTCCACCGTGGCTTACTCTCTTCAGAACGCGGCAATGCACGCCACCTTTCCCGCCATCCTCTTAATTTTGCTGATGAAGAAACCGATCGCAGAACTTTTCCGCGAACGCGCCAACGCCTTCGAAGTCATGTCGCCACCTCCGAACGAATCGCCTTAGTTCACATACTTCATCTTCGTATCCTTTTCCGCCTTTCCGCCCACCACTCGATCGGGATGAATCTGCTTCAGCAGTGACTTCATCTCCTTCACGACGTCCGCATACTTCGGATCGCTCGCGAGATTCGTCAGCTCGTGCGGATCGGAATTCTGGTCGTATAGTTCCTCGCCCTTCGCGCCGAAATCCCACTCGGTGTATCGCCACCGATCCGTGCGCACGCTGTGGCCGGGGTATCCGACTTCCAATTGCGATTTGCCTCCGCCGCGCTGCACTTGCGTGTACGCGGGATGTGACCACGCCGCGTCTGGCTGATCGAGCAGCGGCTTGAGCGAAATGCCTTCGAGATCCTTCGGCGCATCGAGCCCCGCAAGATCCGCGAGGGTCGGGTACAGATCCACCAGTTCCACCAGCCGCGAAGATGTCTTCCCCGCGGTCGCCATCTTCGGCACCGCGATGATCACCGGCACGCGGGCCGATTCTTCAAAGCAGCTCAGCTTGAACCACAACCCATGCTCGCCGAGGTGATAGCCGTGATCGCTCCAGAAAACGATGATCGTGTTGTCCGCGAGTCCCAGCCGATCGACCGCGTCGAGCAACCGCCCCACCTGCGCATCGACGAATGAAATGGCCGCGAAGTAGGCGCGCTTGCATTCGCGCGCCTGATCCGGCGTCACGCCGAAGTACGGCCACGGATTCGTCGACGCCAGCGCCGGCTCTGGGTAGAGCGAGCGCGTCGCATCACTGATCTTCGGAAGGATGATCTGATCCATCGAGTACAGATCGAAATACTTCTTCGGCGTGATCCACGGACAATGCGGCTTGTAAAAACCGGCCGCGATGAAGAACGGCTTGTCCCTGTGCTTCTCGAGCAGCTCGATCGCCTGCGTCGCGACCTTGCCGTCGGTATGCTGTAGATCGTCGCCGTCTTTGTCCGAAAGATAGGCCATCGCCGCGCCGAGCCCGCGCTTCGGGGTATAGTTCATCACGTCCGTTTCAAGCGCGGTGTGATCCCGCCCCGCCGGGTTGTAGCGCTCCAGCCACGAGACCTTATCGTCCAATCCATTCGTCCCAATGTCGCCGGGATTTCCATAGTGATACATCTTCCCCACGCGCGCGACGTAATACCCGCCCTTGATGAACATCTGCGGCAGCGTCACGACATCCGGCAGCCCTTGGCGAAAGTGATATTGCAGATCAAACACCCGCGTCGTGTCGGGCCGCAGCCCGGTCAGCAGCGACGACCGGCTTGGGCTGCACAACGTGTACTGACAATACGCCCGATCAAACCGCACCCCGCGCGTCGCCAGCCGATCAATGTTCGGCGAATGCACGATCGCATCGCCGTAGCATCCCAGGTCGCAGTTCATGTCATCGGCCGCGATGAACAGCACGTTGTATTTCGGCTTCGAGTCATCGGCATGCAAGAGCGCCGCAAACCAGAATGCGAACGCAACCATGACAATGCGAACGAGACGTGTTTTGATCATGAGCAACTCCAAAATCAATCAAAGGGTCCTGTCCCCTTTAATTAAAGGGGACAGGACCCTTTATTTCTTTTTCGAACCTTTTTGCCGCCCGCGCGGACGGAGGGTGCTTGTTAGACGGTATCGCTCGGCCATGCGCTGCACCCACCCGGGATCGCCAAGCGGTTGGCCGCGCTGAATCGATCGCGCGATAGCTAGTTCCTCTGCGTCGGTCTGCGGGCGGTTCACCTGTGCGATCCAGTCGCGAGGCCGATCCATCGGCCAATCGCTCAGCAGATCTTGAATCTCTTCCGGCCCGTGAAGACGAGCGTGCAGACTGCTCCACCGCCAGTCCTCGGCTCGTCGAACCAGGCCGGCGCGCAGCGCATTGCGCTCGACGTAACGCAATACCCAGAGCAGGTGTTCGTCGCGCTCGATCATGAAGTTCTTGAACCGCGACTGATAGACATGCCCAAATCCAACGGCCGCATGTGCGACTTGCCACCGCATTGCGTGCGTGAGGCCAAGGTATCCGAAGAATCGCGACAGCTCGCCATCTTCTCGCGGCCACGCGACGAAGTGCCAGTGATTTCCCATCACGCACCACCCGAGCAGACGCATCGGATGGCGCGCGGCCGCGAGCTTCAAAACCTGATAAAAGGCAAGCCAATCCTCCGGCTTGCGAAACAGTTTCAACTTCCCGTTCGCGCGATTGATGACGTGATAAACATGTCCACCCGGCGCAACGCGTGGCATTCGTGGCATGATCGCACATGATACATCAGCCGAATCTCAGATTAAAGGGTCCTGTCCCCTTTAATTAAAGGGGACAGGACCCTTTAATCTGGGTATCGCGAGGTGGCGGTGGATGAATTCTGTAGTTGCCAGCATCCGGCATTGTCGACGTACAATCCGGGTATGGAAAAGCGAACTTTTGGCAACACGGGGTTTCAGGTTTCGGTGCTTGGGTTCGGCGCGGCGCCGGCAGCTTATCTCAAGGCGGATCGCGATCGCGTTGCGAAGATGCTCAATGACCTCATCGACAACGGCATGAACTTCATCGACACCGCCGCCAGTTACCCGGGTTCGGAAGAATTCCTCGGCGAGGCGATTTCGCATCGGCGGAAGGATTTCGTTCTCGTCAGCAAGTGCGGCACAAAACAGCCGGGGCTCGAAGGTGAAAACTGGTCCGCCAGCCTCATCAAGCAATCGGTCGAGCGCTCGCTGCGATCGCTTAAGACCGATCACCTCGACGTGCTGCTGCTCCACTCGTGCGATCTGGCGACGCTGAAGAAAGGTGAGGCGCTGGGCGCGCTCGTCGAGGCGCGCAAGGCGGGAAAGATCAAATTCGCCGGCTATTCCGGCGACAACGAAGCTGCCGCGTACGCCGCCGACCTCCCCGACGTCGCGGTCATCGAAACCTCGATCAACATCACCGACCAGCGCAACATCGATCTCGTTCTTCCGAAGGCGAAACAGAACAACATCGGCGTGATCGCCAAACGCCCCATCGCCAATGCCGCCTGGAAGCCCATCGCCAACCAACCCGGCATGTATCAAAACTACGCGAAGGAATACACCGAACGTTTCCAGAAGATTGGCCTGAACGCGTCCGACCTGGGCTTCGCCGACAACGACTGGCCCGAGATCGCCCTGCGCTTCACGCTCAGTCAGCCGGGCCTCCACACCGCCATCATCGGCACCACCAACCCCGCGAACGCGCAGGCAAATCTTGACGCCGCCAACAAAGGTCCCCTGACAAAAGAGGTCGTCCAGAAAATCCGTGACGCATTCCGCAAAGCCGACCCGAATGGAACGTGGACGGGGCAAACGTGAAGCCGAATTCAGAATTCAGAATGATGAATCATGAACGCGGAGGGTTGTTGTTCTCCACTTCAGAATTCATCCTTCATCCTTCATCGTTCCGTCGAATCTCTTGCCTTTTTCGGCGCTTGCTCATACTGTGCTGAAGCAATCTGGAGAGGTGGCCGAGAGGCTGAAGGCGACAGTTTGCTAAACTGTTTTACGGGCTAATACCTGTAACGCGGGTTCGAATCCCGCCCTCTCCGTTCGACTCGCTGCGCTCGCTCACGGCGGGCCGAAACGTTCGACTCGTTGCGCTCGCTCACCTGGCCGAAACGCCTCGATACAAGTCGAAGGGCTCGGAGTTCTCACGGTGTCCCTCCTCCTCGTTCCATACTTCTAGCAACGACGCACTTAGCAATCTGGCGAGCGCGCAAACAGCAGAGCGATTCAGGTCGCTCGGAAAATAGTTGCAGCGGCAGCAAGATTTTGCTTTCCTTCGGCCCGTGCGTCGTTAGCATTTGCGTTGCATTTCCACGCGCGGTTCTCGCGCTACGGCTTGGCGAAGGAGAAACAACATGCGGAGCTCTCGAATCGAGACGTTGGAACGGCGTGCTCTTCTGGCGGCATTCAATCCGTTGACCTCGGCGACGGACGGTGCATCCAACAGCCTCCGCGCTGCCATCATCGCGGCGAACGCGAATGGCCAGAACGACACGATCACACTGCAGAGTGGCACGTATCTCCTGACCATCGCGAATTCCGCCGGGCAGGAGAACAACGCCGCCCAAGGGGACCTGGACCTGAAAGAGTCAGGTAAGTCGGTGACCATCCAAGGCGCGGGGGCTGGGGTAACCTTCATCAACGCCAATGGGCTCGACCGCGCCTTTGAGGTCTTCAATAACGTCACAGTGGTTTTAAAGAGTCTGACGATCACGGGCGGGATTGCGCGCGACGATGGCAGCGCGGGCGTGCCGGTGACTGCGACCGATGCAGCGGGCGGTGGCATCCTCAGCCTGGGCGGAAAGGTCACGCTCGATCACGTTACGGTGTCGAACAATCAAGCACTGGGCGCGGATGGACAGAACGGCGCGGCCGGGAACAACGGGCTCGGCGGAGGCATTTATGCTTCAGGTGGGACGCTTACGTTCAAGAGTCCGGTTGACGTTTCGCAGAACGTCGCTCGCGGCGGCGCGGGTGGTGACGGCGCGAACGCCTCTGACGCAGGTGGCAAGGGTGGCAACGGCAGCGGCGGCGGAATTTACTTCTCGGGCTCGTCGTTCTCCGCCGATCACGCTTCGATCCACAACAATTCTGCCACAGGCGGAAACGGCGGCGCGGGCGCGAACGGCGACGTCGGAGGCATCGGTGCGGATCAGAATCAATCGCAGAGCCAATCACAGGATCAGCCGCAGCCCGGATCAAATTCAAGCAGCGGCGTCACCGATACGGTTGACCAGTCAAACAGCTTCCAGGCGTCTCAATCTCAAACCCAATCGCAAACCAACCTTGACGGCGGATCGGGCGCAGGCGGAGCGGGAGGCGCAGGCGGCGATGGCGGCGCAGCAGCCGGTGGCGGCGTCTTTATCAAGGGCGGGTCGGTCACGTTCCAATCCACCGCGATCAGCAATAACGCCGCGGCGGGTGGCGCGGGCGGCGCAGGTGGCAGCGGCGGCGCGGGCGGCATCGGCGGCGATGTCAGCCAGTCCCAGACGCAAGATCAATCGCAAAGCCAAGACCTGTCCAACAGCTCCACCATCACCGACATCCCATCGACCTCGACAGCAGTCACCGTCACGCAGACGAATACGGCGCAGCAAGACCAGACGCAGGATCAAACCCAGACTAATGGCAACGGAGGCTCAGCCGACGGCGGCGCGGGCGGCGCGGGCGGCGACGGCGGAAACGCAGCCGGAGGCGCGGTCTACGTCGCCGGCGGGAACACGACCCTCTCAAGCGGCACGGTCTCCAGTAATAATTCCCAAGGCGGCGCAGGCGGCGCGGGCGGGAATGGCGCGGCCGCGGGCGTCGGCGGCGACGCCTCGCAATCGCAGTCCCAAACCCAGTCGCAGGAGCAAAAACTTTCGAACTCCTCGGATATCTCCGATCCGTCCAACACGGCGCCCGATACCGTCACCGTCAGCCAGACGAACACCGAGGATCAGACTCAAAACCAGACACAGAGCCAGTTCAACGGCAACGCCGGATCCGCCGAAGGCGGCGCGGGAGGCGCGGGCGGAAGCGGCGGAGACGCGGTCGGCGGCGGCGCTTATCTGGGCGCCGGCACGCTGCATGTCACGGGCGGCTCGATGACCGGCAATTTGGCGACTGGCGGCGCGGGCGGCGCGGGTGGAATCGCCAGCGCGGGCGGAATCGGCGGTAACACGAGCCAGTCCGCATCCGATTCGCAGACTCAGAACCAAACTGAATCAAATTCCTCCAGCGTGACTGGCACTCCGAACACCACGACCGTTTCCGTCACTCAAACGAACACGCAGACGCAGACGGAGCACGAGTCAGAGACGGAGGTCAACGGCAACGGCGGATCTGCCGACGGCGGCGCGGGCGGTCGCGGCGGAGACGGTGGCCTCGGCGCGGGCGGCGGAATCTTCGTCGCGGGCGGAAAGGCCCAGGTGGATAGCGCATCGCTCAATGGGAATAAAGCCACCGGCGGCGCAGGCGGCGCAGGGAAATCGGGGGGCTTCGGGGGCACGGGAGGAACGGTCTCGACGAGTCTATCGGTATCCACGATGCAAACCCCGCCCGACACGCACACCGCGCTCGGAACCGGGAGCGGAGGAAGCAACGGCACCAATGATGGCGGCGATGGTGGCCGCGGCGGCGATGGCGGCGACGCGCACGGCGGGAGCATCGGCATCGTTGGAGGATCGCTCAGCGTTTCGCGCTCGTCTATCAGCAACAGCATTGCCACGGGCGGGCATGGCGGAAACGGCGGCGACGCTGGCAACGGCGGCAGCGGCGGCGTTGATGGCACCGGCGGCGACGGCGGCAACGGCGGCAGCGCACTCGGCGGTGGAATCTTCCGCGATGGCGTTTCGATCTCTCTGTCGCACGACACCTTCAGCAGCAACAGCGTCATCGCCGGAATTCACGGACTGAGTGCTACGGGTGGCACCGACGGTCTCGATGGAAGCGCACTCGGACCGGACATCTTTCCACCTTGATGAGGAGTCGCACGCTTGAGTCGCGTCGCGCTCTTTCGACGACAATTTCTCGGGCGTCACCAGACAAACGGCACGAGACGAAAGCGAACGCGCGCAGCGTAGTTGCCCCAGTTCGCGTCGCGGGATAACACGCGCTCTTCCGCGTGGATGCGGTACAGCATCGAAACCCAACCGGCGGCGACGAGAATCAACGTGCCGACGTTCCATTCCTGCAGGTTGTAGCCAATGTCCGCGAGCATATAGGCGAGGTAGATCGGATGACGCACGAGCCAATACGGGCCGCGGGTCATTAAGCCTCGCAATGCGGGACGGACGCCGAAGAACCGGCCGAGTGCAAGCAGGCTCGTGAGGCTCAGGCAGGCGCCGATCATCACAAGGGCCAAACCAACTCTCGGCGATGCGACGTGGCCGGGTATCCATTTCAGCAACGCGACCTGCGCGTACGTATACGTGTACGACACGATCACCGCGACTGCGGTGGACATTGAGCGATCCAGTTCCGCCGCCTTGCGGCGCGTGAGCGCGAGCACCAGCACCAGCAGGTTCGCCGACACGTAAATCCAATCGGTGAGCGTGAACGTCGGCGTGAGAATGAACAACAGCGAGAGCTCGACGGATGTGACGGCGAACAAAACGACGTCGGCGATTCGACCGGGTTTCAATCTCGAAGGTTTCGCCGGGGCTTCGCTCGTCATCTCACAGGATTTTGATCACTCCACTCGCGCGAAACAACCCATTTACAAATGTGACATTGACCGCATCGACGGGCACGGTTAGGAACGCTGGAATGTCGCATGACCACTCGGACGACACGCCCGAGCCCAATCACCGTCTCGGCCCGGCGGTTCTTCTGACGCTTGCGTTTGTCGTCGGGGAAGCGGTGGCGGGCTACTTTGCGCACAGCTTGGCCCTGGTTTCAGATGCAGGTCATAACTTTGCCGATGCAGCGGCGCTCGGCTTCTCGTGGTATGCGATCTGGATCGCGGCCAAGCCGTCCCACAAAGGCATGACGTATGGCTATCACCGCGTGGGCATTCTGGCAGCGCTGGTGAACGCGGTGGCGCTTGTCGTCATCGCGATTCTAATTGTGTGGGAAGCGGTCGACCGATGGCGACACCCCGAGCCGGTGAATGGTTGGCTGATGATCATCGTCGCCGCGATTGCGATTGCGGTAAATCTGCTCATCGGCTTCTGGCTGCACGCGCACGCCAAGCACGATCTCAACATTCGATCCGCGTACATTCACATGATCGGCGATGCGATGTCGGCGTTCGGCGTCGTGCTCGCGGGGATCATTCTGATCGCCACCGGCTGGCACGCGGCGGACGTGGTCGTTTCATTTCTGATCGCGGCGCTGATCCTGTGGAGTTCGTGGAGCGTGCTGAAGGAGAGCGTCAACATTCTCCTGGAGGGTACGCCCCAGGGACTGGACATGAACGCCGTGGAAACCGCCGTCAAAAACGTCGCGGGCGTGCTCGACGCGCACGACCTGCATGTCTGGACGGTCGGTCCCGGCGCGATCGCGTGCAGCGTTCACATCATCGTGGCCGAGCAAACGATCCGCGAAGGCCAGCAGATCCTGCGAACCGTAGTGGATGAACTGGCCCACCATTTCAAAATCAATCACACCACAGTCCAAGTCGAGGTGGAGGGGCATGAATCGAACGAGATGTATTGCGCAATCCAACCCTCCACGGACGCTCACGCGGGGCACCATCATTAAAAGCATGTGGCACAGCCGCCCTCGGCTGTGCTCCGCGCGGCAAACGGAGCATAGTATTTGTAGGGTCTGCTTCAATGGACCGGTTACTTCGTCGCTCCAAACAGCAAATAACCGGTCCGCTGAAGCAGACCCTACAAAAGGCATCACGCCAGAGCGCATTAATGAGATCCGTCCGCGCGCTGCGAACTCGTCGAGCGGCATGAGCGCAACCTCGATCTGCTCCGACGGCTCGTGCGCGGGCGCCGCGATGCAACTTGCGTCAAACGCGAGGAAGCAATGAATCATGTTCGGTGTGGTTGTGCGGACTGGCGCCCGTCGTCCCGGTTTGATGCCACTCCTTCGCCGCGTATCCCGTTTCCTCGAGAAGCTCGCGCTGCGCCGCCGCCAGGATCGACGCGTCGCCTTCATCCACCGCCCCGCCCGGAAGTTCCAGAATCGTTCGCCGAATCCCATGCCGGTATTGTCGAATAAGCACCACGTCGCGCTCGGCCGTCAGCGACAGCACACTCACCCAATCCGGGTATTCAAACACATAATAAGGCGCAACATCCCGCCCCGCCGCCGTCCGACAATGGTCCGCCCGCAGCCGCAGCCAGCGGTCGTTCACGAGATACGTCGAGCTCAAAATCGTCCACGCATCATCGCGCGGATCGGAAGCAGTTTCGCTCATCATTTCAATGTAGCTGTCACCACGCCCCGCGAAACTGCGAACTCCACCGCTGCTAACGCCACTCCTCCGCCGCCGTCGCCCTCCCGCATTCCTCGCATCTCTCCGGCGTGGCGGCGCTTCTAGATAATCCGCCCGCTGCCTTATACTTATCCTAGCGCACGGGAATTAACCTCGACCTGTATCTCGAATCTGGGGGCGTCGAATGACTCAGAATGATCAACGTGGCACTCAGCGCCGCATAGTCGCTCGGCTGTTGTTTATATGCCTGCTTGCAATTGCTCTTGTGCCGCTCGTTCGCGGCTGTATTGGTCCCTACTGGCAGGCACGACGATTGGTCCAGAAAGATCCTTGGCGAGCGGCGGGACTCTTCGCGGTCGACATTCGCGATGATTGGAAAGGGTCTTTTAGAAGCGTCGAAGGACTTGCCAGCATCGGTCAGTCCTGTGCGTTGTTGGAAATGATTGGGCTGATGGATTTGCCAGACGGGCGTTACGGCGCAGATTTGCGTCGATCGATCTGGAAAGAAGTCTCTCGGAGAACCATCGCAGCGCCGAACTGTCCTGGGTACGATCCGGCCGCATCGCAGGACTCCCGAGCCGCTCAAAAGAAGCTATGGCTGCAGTGGTATGACGATAGCCTCAAGCCCGCTAATGTGCCGAGGACAGACGTCTATTGGCCCTTCACGAAACGGGTTCCGCCCTCGTCCCGCATTCTGGACAGCGCTCCGGGCTCTCGCGCAGATCATAACCGCACCGTACGCAACACCCCTTCGGAATAGTGTAACAGCGCGTCCAGACATACGAACATGCCGAGTAGGTGACCAGAAACGGGACGAGGTAGGCCGCCCAAGTCAGAACGAGAAGCCGATACAAGCCAAATGTCCTGTCGGTTACGAACGTTACCGGCAGTGCGATGAATGGCCTCGCGAGCCAATTCAAAGAAACAGGAACGAACCTGAATCGGATATCCCAATCGACGAAACTTGTCGAGGCGAAACCCACGGCCGCAAATACACGGAGCACCAGCTCAAATATCATCGCGGCGACGATATGGGCCGCAATCAGTATGAAGATACCAGCACTACGACGCGACATGTGAAAGCAGATTCTATGTGATCGGTGCCGTCGTCACTACGCGCTCTTCGCCACCTTCGCCGTTCCGCATTCCGGGCATCTCTCCGGCGTTGCGCGGAGATCGTAGCCGCAGACGTGGCAGTGATTACTTTTCACGCGGCGACGCGCGCGAGCCCAGCTGAGAATCGGCAGCGCGATGAAGCTGGCAGAGAGAAGTTCGATGAGCCACAGAGGAATCAAAAGGAATTTCACACCCTTTTGAACATAGCCCCATGAGCCCCAACTCAGGCCGAGTGGACCGGCCGTTTCCACTGATCGCGCATGATGGTAAATCGCCATCATTCCGTTCTCTGCGGCCTCAGAACCAATCAGTTGCTCGGCGAATTTCGTGGGGCTGCCGCGAGCGTTGTGTTCCACGCAGTCAAGCCACCCCTGCTTGATCGCGTTGACCCTGTTTTCTTCTCTGGCAACGTTAAGGATAGCCTCCGAGAGACGTTCGTCGGACCGATGCGCGAAGCGCCAATGATCATTTGGAAGCCGCATGTCGACGGAGGGCTTGCCGAACTCAAATGTGTCGTGCGCTCGCGCGAGCACGAGTCGCCCTTCGCACACGAGAAAGATGAGCTGGATTCTCGGCGTGCCCGTCAGCGGAGATTCAAGAGCGAACGCGTCGTAGTGGCTCCTGCTGCGAATCCAGATCGCCGCGATGAAGACACAGCCGAGGAGCGACACACCAACGACAATCTTTCTCAGCTTGCCCCGCACGCGACGAAGTCTATCGATGAGGGTCGGCGGTCGCGACAGAATTCGGGTGGGACGGGACCGTTGCATCGCGATACTTGGGAATCCTCTTTTGTCAGTCGCCTCATCCATTGTGCCGTCCGCGGAAGCGCTTAAGCTTCCGGCATCGATGAGGTTTTGTATGGCAGTGGATGAATTTCCGAAGATCGGGCACTTCAAAAGCGTCGCAGAGTTTTCGCGGCATCTTGCGTCGCTGGGGATCGAGCTGCCGTGCGATGAGCGTGTGCTGAGCAGCGCGGAGGGCAGCCCGATGGCGCAGCCGCTTGACGTGGGCGGGTTTGTCGTCGGCAACCGGTGGTGCGTCCATCCGATGGAAGGATGGGACGGAACCACCAGCGGCGAGCCGAGCGAGCATACGCTGCGGCGGTGGAAACATTTCGGCCAGAGTGGATGCAAGCTGGTCTGGGGCGGCGAAGCGTTTGCGGTGCAGAACGATGCGCGGGCGAATCCGAATCAGATCGGATTGATCGACGGCGACGAAGAACGCGCCGCCCGCGGATTGTCGGAACTTCTGCGGACGCTCGTGAGCGCGCATCGCGAAAGATTCGGCATGACGGATGATCTGCTTGTCGGCTTACAGCTCACGCACAGCGGGCGATTTTGTCGGCCGAGCGACAAGAAGAAGCTCGCGCCGCGCATCGCGTATCACCACCCGATTCTCGACGCGAAATTCGGCATCGCGCCCGATGACGACAGCGTCGTGATGCGCGACGACGAGATCCGCCGAGTGATCGAGCAGTACATTCGCGTCGCGAAGCTCGCGCAGCGCGTCGGTTTCCAATTCGTCGATGTTAAACATTGTCACGGTTACCTCGGCCACGAGATGCTCAGCGCTTTCACGCGACCCGGACCGTACGGCGGAAGCTTCGAGAACCGCACGCGGTTTGCGCGCGAGATCATTCGGGGGATTCAGGCGGAATGTCCAGGCCTGATGATCGGCGTTCGCCTCAGCGCATTCGACGAGCCGCCGTTCAAGCCGGATCCGACGCGCGGTGGCAATGGCAAACTTGGGCCGGGCATTCCCGAGGAGTTTGAGAAGTTCCTTCCCTATCAATACGGCTTCGGCTGCAATCCGAACAATCCGCTGGAAATGGATCTCGCGGAGCCGATCGCGTTCATCAATATGCTCGCGGGGATGGGCGTGCGGATGATCAACGCGAGCGGCGGCTCGCCGTATTACAACCCGCACATTCAGCGTCCCGCGATGTTTCCCCCGAGCGACGGATACCAACCGCCGGAGGATCCGATTGTTGGCGTCGCGCGGCAGATCGAAGCCGTTCGTCAATTGACGCTCGCCTGTCCTCAATCGATCATCGTCGGAACGGGCTATACCTATCTCCAGGAATTTCTGCCGAACGTCGCGCAGGCGATCGTACGCAATGGTTCGGCGCATTCAGTCGGCATCGGCCGCCTCGTGCTCAGCTATCCGGAATTGCCCGCGGACACGCTTGCGGGTCGCCCGCTTCACGCGAAAAAGATCTGCCGAACCTTCAGCGACTGCACCACCGCCCCGCGAAATGGCCTGATCAGCGGTTGCTATCCGCTCGACGAGCATTACAAGAATGCACCCGAACACGTGGAGCTGAAGACGAAGAAGGCGGACCTGCGCAAACGACTGACCGTCTTGTAAAACAATGAAGCACAGCCGAGGGCGGCTGTGCCACAAAGTACCCGCGATGAAAATCGACGAAACAGTTTCGCCACAGCAACTCGCGCAACAGCTCGATCGTCTCTTCACGCTGGCCGCGCAAAAAGTTCGGCTGATCGACAAAACTTGGGACGCGAGCAAAGGCGCGCCGGTTTTTACCGTTCAGGGCAACTACACGAGCAAAGGCTGGACGGAGTGGACGCAGGGCTTTCAATACGGCTGCGCGATTCTCGCGTTCGACGCGACGGGCGATGAGCAACTGCTGCAACTCGGCCGGGATCGCACGCTGAAACAGATGGCCCCGCACGTCACGCACACCGGCGTGCACGATCACGGCTTCAACAACCTCTCAACCTACGGCAACCTCCGCCGTCTCATGCGCGAGAACCGCATTCCGCACAACGAGTGGGAAAATCACTTTTGCGAATTGGCGATTAAGGCATCCGGCGCGGTGCAGGCGAACCGCTGGTCCGGCGCCCTGGTGAGGGAACCATCGCCGAAAAGTGCCGGCTCAACGAGCCTCGGCTACATCTACTCTTTCAACGGACCGCATTCGCTCTTCGTGGACACGATGCGGACGCTGCGGATTCTGGGCCTCGCGTGGCAGCTGGGTCACAAGCTGATGCACGAAGGCGATCGCTCGGCCGATCTGCTCAAACGGCTGGTCCTTCACGCGCTGTGCACGAACCAGTACATCCTCTTCCACGGCGACAGTCAGCACGTCTATGACGTTCGTGGAAGAACCAGTCACGAGGCGGTCTTCAACCGCAGCGATGGATCGTTCCGCAACCGCAGCACGCAGCAGGGCTATTCGCCGTTCAGCACCTGGACGCGCGGACTGGCGTGGGCGATGCTCGGATACGCCGAGCAGCTTGAGTTTTTCGCGGCAATCGACGAATCACGATTCGCGTCGTCGGTCGGTTTGAACAAGGCGGAAGTGGTGAAGGTTTTCGAATCCGCGGCTAAGGCGACCTGCGATCACTACATCGCCGACTGCTCGGCGCTCGACGGGATCGTGTATTGGGACGATGGTGCCCCCGGCCTTACGAAGCTCGGCGATTGGCGATCGCGCGACGGTGAGCCGTTCAACGACTACGAGCCGGTCGATTCATCCGCGAGCGTCATCGCCGCACAAGGCTTGCTTCGACTCGGCCGGTATCTCGGTGGTGCCGGGACGAGATACCTGGCCGCCGGTTTAACGATCGCGCAGCGATTGCTCAGCGACGATTATCTCGCGGCCGATCCGAACCATCAGGGTCTGCTTCTGCATTCGGTCTATCATCGCCCGAACAACTGGGACTATATCCCGCCTGGCCGAAAGGTTCCCTGCGGCGAGTCATCGATGTGGGGCGATTATCACCTGCTCGAACTCGCCGTCCATATCGACCGGCTCGCGCACGGCAAGCCGTATCTCGCTTTCTTCGATGATGCGCGCTCTTAATTGTAGGGTCCGCTTCAGCGGACCGGTTATTCGCATTCCCGACAGGAGAAATAACCGGTCCGCCGAAGCGGACCCTACACTCGACTTAATTGAGCATCGAATGCGTAGCTCTGTCCGGCGCGCATCTCAGTTGCCGCTTCGCGATCGCGGTAGCGAAGGCGGCATGGGCCCCTGCGTGCGGCGCGAATAACCGCGCGAGTGGGTGCGCCGTTCGCCCACGCGAGATCGACTTCAAACCCGCCGCGGGCGCGAATGCCTTTGATCGATCCGTTCGGCCACGCGCTGGGTAATGCCGGCAGCAAGCGAATCTCTCCGCCGTGGCTTTGCAGGAGCATTTCGGTGATGCCGCTCGTTCCGCCGAAGTTGCCGTCGATCTGGAACGGCGGATGCGCGTCGAACATATTCGGATAGGTGCGCGATGGATCGAGGAGCATCTTCACAATTTTGTGCGCACGCTCGCCGTCGCCCAGCCGCGCCCACAGATTGATCCGCCACGCGATCGCCCAGCCTGTCGCCATGTCGCCACGAATCTCGAGCGACTTGCGCGCCGGCGCCGCAAGCTCCGGCGTCGTTCGCGGATCGATCTGATTGCTCGGGAAGAGCGCATAGAGATGCGACACGTGACGATGATGAAGATCGTCCACCTGAAGATCCCAATCCTCGAGCCATTCCTGCAGATGCCCGGACTTGCTGATCTGATCCGGCGCGAGACGCGCCCGCGTTTGCGTGAGCTGCGCGCGAAACTCTTCATCGACGGCGAGCAATTCCGAAGCGCGAATGCAATTTGCGAAAAGATCGCGAAGGATCTGCTGATCCATCGCTGGGCCGGCGCAGGTGGCGACGCCTTTGTGGTGCTCGTTCTCCGGCGAGAGCGATGGACAGGTGACAATCCACTTGTGCGTCGGTTCTTCAACAAGCGTGTCCACGAAAAACTCGGCGGCGCCTTTCAGAATCGGATAAAGCTGGCGCAGATACTCGAGGTCGTTGCTGTAGAGATAATGCTCCCAGAGATTCTGACAAAGCCACGCCCCGCCGGTGGGCCACATGCCGTAGTTGGGGCCGTCAATCGGCGCGGTGGCGCGCCATAGATCGGTGTTGTGATGCGCGACCCAGCCGCGAGCGCCGTACATCTTCTTCGCGGTCGTCGCGCCGGTTTCCGCGATCTCTTTCACGAGGCGGAAGAGCGGCAGCGCGCACTCCGCCAAGTTTGTGGATTCAACCGGCCAGAAGTTCATCTCCGTGTTAATGTTGATGGTGTACTTGCTGCCCCATGGCGGCAACTGGCTGTCGTTCCAGATGCCTTGCAGATTGGCCGGCTGCGTGCCGGGCCGCGAGCTGCAGATCAGCAGATACCGCCCGACCTGGTAATAGAGCGCCGCCAGCGCCGGATCGTTGCTCTTCGCGGAATCATTGATGCGCTCGTCGGTCGGACGATTCGCCGCCGCGGTCGTGCCGAGATCGATCGACACGCGGCGAAAGAGCCGGCGGTGCTCCGCGATGTGATCCGCGAGCATCGCGTCGTACGGTCGAGGCGCGGCTTTCTCGATTGCCGTTCGCGTCAGCGAAGCCGGATCGCCGGTGATGTCGTCGTAGCGCTTGTAACTCGTCGCCATCGCGATCAGCAGCGTCACGCTGTTCGCATCGCGAATACGCAACTCGTCCTTGCCGGCTTCGATCGCCCCGCCGTCGCTCATCGCGCGGACGCGCGCTTCGAACTTGAGCTTCCCCTCGATGCCGTACGCGTCGCCATTCTTGCCGCTCACGACAAGCGTGCTGGGTTGCTCAATCGACGCGCTCGCCTGCTGCGGCGTTTTTATCGAGAGCGTCACGTTGATCGCCGCGGGCTTGTCCGCAGTCAGTCGAACGAGGATTACCTGATCAACCGGCGAAGCGAACACTTCGCGCACAAATCGGATCGCGCCGGAAGTGAAGGTGACGCGCGCGACGGCCCGATCGAGATCCAATTCGCGCCGATAATCGCTGGCCGGGTTCTCGCCATCGAAGCGAAGAATCAAATCTCCGACGGTTTGATACGGCATCTGCCGAACGGGCCGCGCGAGCACCTTTTGCGCTACGAGATCGCGCGCTTCCGCGTATTTGCCGGCGAAAATCAGCCGGCGAACTTCAGGCAGCGCGTCGTGCGCTTCGGGACTGATCGGATCGTACGGCCCGCCGGCCCAGAGCGTGTCTTCGTTCAGCTGCAGCCGCTCTTCGTCGACTCCGCCGAAGAGCATCGCGCCGATCCGCCCGTTGCCGAGTGGAAGCGCTTCGACCCACTCTTTTGCGGGCTGTCGGTACCACAGAACGAGCGGCGACCTCTTCTCGCGCGATTCGTCCGAAAGCGCCGATGAAACATCCGATGTGAGCATCGCAGCTCCTGCGATCACCGCGGCTCGTATCATATCTCTGCGGCTGATGTCGATCATATCGCGCGTAATGTATCACGACGGTGCTCCGCGCTTTTCTTTTTCCCGTCGAATCGGGATAGTCTCACTGTCCCACGGATCCTCAACAGAAAGATTCGATCGTGAAGAGCCTGCTTGTCGTTTGTGTGCTGACGATCTCGTTCGCCTCAACTGCATCCGCGAAAGAATGGTTCGTTCGTCAAGCGGATCCGGCGGCGTCGGACAGCGGCGACGGTTCCAACGATCATCCATTTCGCACGATCAACGCCGCGGCCCAGCTCGCTCAGCCCGGTGACGTCGTCAGCGTCGGCGCCGGCATCTATCACGAATGGGTTTCACCCGCGCGCGGGGGAAGCGCGAGCGCTCCGATTCTTTATCGCTCAGTACCGGAACACGCGGCGATCGTTCGTGGCACGGACGTCCTCGATGCGCAGTGGCAACCGGTGCCCGATGCGACTGGCGTCTTTACAGCCCCGCTGCCGCAGAAGGCATTCATCTTTGGCAACCCGTTCGTGCGACCGCCGCCGTCGAAGAAAAAGCAGATCAGCCCATGCAACGCGCTGGTCTTCTTTAAGGATCAGGTGCTCTCGCAGGTGGTGACGCGCGTGGACCTGGCAAAGACACCCGACAGCTGGTTCGCCAGCGATGATGGCCAGCAGCTGCTCGTTCATCTGAAGGACAACGTCGCACCGGCCGCCGGCACGATCGAGATTACCACGCGCGATCGAATCTTTGCCCCGCATCGGCGTGGGCAAGGCTATATCACTGTCGACGGTTTTGTCTTCGAGCGCTGCGCCACTCGCCCTGGCTTTCCGCAGCTCGGCGCCGTCAGCACGCGCAGCGGCCAATATTGGATCATCCGCAACAACATCGTTCGGCAGACCACCGGCCGCGGCATTGATTGCGGGAGTGAAACCTGGGATCCGGCCGAGCTCATCGACACTGAAACCCCGGACAAGCACATTTTCATCGGCGGGCATCACCTCGTCGAAGGCAATGTCTGCACCGACAACGCCGAAGGTGGCATCGCCGCGTGGAACACTGATTTTGTAAGAATCATCGGGAACGTGGTTCGCGACAACTGCTCGTCCGCGCTCGGCAGTGAGCACTCGCTCATCGATTTCGAGGCCGGCGGGATCAAAGTTCACGCCTTCCGCAATGGCGTGATCGAGCGCAACCTGGTGGTCAACAACTCATCGTTCGGTATCTGGCTCGACAACGGATGGGAGAACGCCCGCGTCACACGGAACGTCTGCATCGGCAATCACGGCTCAGGGATTTTCGTCGAACTGGGCTTCGGGCCGATCCTGGTCGATCACAATTTCTCCGCGGCGAACGTGCTGCTCGATCCGCCTTACTTCGGCGATGGCATCTACACGCACGATTCGTCCGGCGTAACGATCACACACAACACGTTCCTGGGTAACGCGCATTACGGCGTGGAACAGATCGTGGTGACAGAGCGTGTTTACGGCCCGAAGCACATGGCTGAGGCTTCAAACGAAACGATCACGGGAAACGTTTTCTACGGCAACAAAGTGGGCGCGATCTTCTGGCCGCTCACGTCGCCGCGGTCGCGCGACAACGTTTCCGATTACAACGCGATCGAACCGGGCGCGAAGTTCGGCATCAACAACCTCGCCGGCCGAATTCCCATCGCGATGATTCAACGAGAGTGCCGCGACCGGTTGCAGGTCGCGGAGGTGCCGAAGAGCGATTGGCCAGACCTGTCGGATCCGAAGCAACTGCCAACCCTGTCACTGGACGCATGGCGCGCGGTGATGCAGGTGGATCTGAACACCACGACGCTTCCCGAGAAGTTTCACATGCGGCTTGACCAGAACCAGAAGGTGCAGTTGCAGATCGACATGCCAACGGCCGATGCTATCCTGACGACGCCCGCGGGCCCCGCGGACGATTTTGATTTGCTCGGACAGCCGGTCGAGCATGGCAAAGCTGTCGCCGGCGCAATCCAGCATTTGCACGCAGGCACGCAGACGATCAGTCTCTGGCCACTGCCCGAAGTAGTGCGGAAGGAAGGACAGAAATGATCTATCGGTGCGTTCTTACCTGAACTTCATCGCCGCCCAGAGCGCAGGGCACGTCATGACCTGCTCCTGGCCCCATCCATACGACGTCGGCATTTGATCCAGCGCGGACTCATAGCCGCGGCCGTACCAGTCAAACGGATCGGCGATGCGGAAGTCGAAACCGATCTTCGAGATCTGCCGCGGCGCCCAGACCTCAAAAGCATCGGCGGGGATGAAGCCCTCGACGATCGTGTGGCCATCCTTCTTCACCCATTTCGCGACGGCGCCGGGCAGCGGCTTGACGGTGTATTTCGGCGCGGCGCCGACCCAGATGGGTTCGGAAACAATCGCTTCGCCATTATCGTTCAGAACAATTCCAAACTGATCGTCATCGCGGCGATAGGTGAACCACTCTCGGTCGTCGAGAAGATCGAAATACAAATCGATCCATTCGTGTTTGCGGTGATTCCACTTGTCCGACCAGAGCTCCTTGCGCGGCTCCATCTCGACGGCGAAGTAGAAGCCGTCCTTTGACCATCCGAAGCGCATGGATTTTCCGGTGTGCTGGTAGTCACGGTGACCGGGCATCCACATCAGTCGCTGGTATTGCCACGTCGGTGTGAGGATTTCGTACGACTTGTGGTCCGCCCATTCCGAAAGATCGCCGTCGATCTTCGGAGCGGTCTTGAATTCGTCGCACGCAATCGGCGTGATGACACGAACCTGCGTATGGAGATCGATGTGCTCATCGGCGATGTCGACCTTCGCGTAAAGTGGATACCAATCGACCACGGCGTCATCGGGGATCTTCAATTCGGCCGAATACTGTCCGTTGGAAAGAGTGCCCGGCTTCATCTCCCAACCCTCGGGAAGCGACCACACGATGTGGCCGGGATCGAGAGTCGATGATGTGCCCGCGGGCGTCACGATACTCACCGAATAGCTTTTGCCGCCCTCGAGCGTTTCTGACGGAGCTTGAATCTGCGCCATCGCCAGCATCGGCCGCGGGTTCACAGAATCCATCGGCACATCCGACAGTTCGATCGCGGTCATCACGACGCGAAGCTCGGCCGAGGGATCCGCAATCACCTCGATCGTATTCTTCTGCTTGATGATCGATGATTCGATCGGAATCTCGAACAGCCTTAATGGTCTGCGCCAAAGTGAAGACGGCATCTGATACAATTCGCCGTTGATCTTCACCCAAACATCCGACCAGTGGCTCGTCTTATTCTCCACCGCCATGCGCAGCAGCGCATGTTCGCTCTTCGCTTCCTTCGTGACGTTGACGTGGATCGGCTCGCCGGCGGGAACGAGGAATTGATCGCTCGTAAATTCATCCGTTGACACCACGCGATCCGTCGCGATTGGTCCATCCAGATTTGCCATGATCGCGACCGTCCCGCCGGCCGAGAGTTTTACCGGACAAGCGAACTCTGATGCCGGAGAAGGAAGCGGCGTGGATCGTTTCTCATCACTGACTTTGTCGGATGCGGCGTCATAGTTCAGGAGGGTAATTTCGTATCCGGTGACCTTGCGGCCTTTGGGCGCGGTGACTTTGACATCCACCGACTCCGGTCCATCGCCAAAGTTTTCCGCGACCATCACGAGCGAATTGTCCCCCTGTGTCGCAGCGACCAGCACCGTCGGCGAAGAGCTTTGCGCGAGGATGGTTTGCCCGCGCAAATCCTTCGTCGCCTGCAGCCACTTCTCGAGCAAGCTCCCTTTGATCGTCCAGTACGGCGCCTCTTTCGCGCTCCAGATGAAATCGTAAATCCCGGAGATCTTGTCCGGGTCCCTCAGCGCCGCGAACTTCACCGATGCCGAATACTGCAGCCGCGACCACTGCACATCGAGCGGCGCTTCCGGCCCGCTCACCGCCAGGCCGCTTTCGGTGATTTGCGTACTGAGCGGTTTGGCAAACTTCTTTTCCGTGTAAGCGCGAACGAGCCCCGCCTCGAGCACGATCTCCATCGGATCTTCGTCGTACCAGTGCGTCACGTAATAATCGACATACGGTGTGCACAGATCCAGAAACGGCTTGTCCCAATTGTTCCATCCCCACCAGTCAAAGGCCGCCAGCGCCATGTCCCCCGCGCCGCCGAGGATTTTCGCATCCGGCGAGCGATCTTTGATCGCCTTGGCGGTGTAATACACCCACTGCCGATAGGCCTTGGCGTTGTTGTTGCCGTACGATGCGGGCGAAAATCGCGTCGAGTCGATCTGAAAGAACGGCGACTTGATCCACGGGTACATCATCTCATTCCCCATTTCGAACATCGTTTGAGGAATGCTCCCGTCCGCATAAGGCCGCAGCTCCGATGCGACGACGCGTGCAGCGACTTCACCGAAAGCCTTGCTCGCCTCCGGGCTGCCCTCTCGGCCAGCCATGGGCGAAACCCACGGCGGCGTGTCCGCCGGCTGGCCCGGGAAAAACATGTGAATCATGTTGAACTCGGGCTTGCTGCCGCTGGTGCCCTTGGTGGGAAACGCCTTATCCAGCGCGGCGGGATCGGGATGTCCAGGGTTTTTTGCATCCTCAGTCAAACCCGGGATTCGAATGACGCTGGTGCTGCGGAACCACTGAAGGTTCGCCTCTTTCCAGCCAGCGAAACCTCCCGACCCGACATCCGCGGCGAAGAGTTGAGGGTTAATGCGATCATCGCCATGGATCTTGTGAATCACCCCGCCGGAAACATTCACCTTGACGGTCGTTTCAACCGCGACCGCGCCGCGCGTGAAGATTAGTGTCATCGCAAGGAACGCGCCGAGTGTAAAAACTTTGGCAAGTCGTGAATTGGGCATGATCGTGTTCGATCGTATCGTTGGGATGGAGGCGGTACCACGCACGTCAGTGTGGCGGACTCTCATCTGGCGCTGAGGCATCGACGAAGCCGGGATCATCCGCACTTCGAGGCATTCTTCAACACCGCGCACGAATCGAGCGTATGGGTATCATGTTGGCCCAGTCGAGGGTCAGGCCCGTCCTCGCCGCAACGGAGCAATTCTTGATCATGAAGAGCGTGCTGGTGTTTTGCGCCCTGACGCTGTCATTCGATTCGACGGCTTCCGCACGCGAATGGTTCGTGCGCCAAGCGGATGCGAATGCGTCTGACAGCGCGGACGGATCGGCGGATCATCCGCTACGCACGATCAGCGCCGCGGCGCAAGAAGCGCAGCCGGGCGATGTCGTTACCGTGGGTCCTGGCATCTATCACGAATGGGTTTCGCCCGCGCGCAGCGGCGCGCCGAACAAGCCGATACTTTATCGCTCGGTGCCCCGGCACGCGGCCATCGTGCGCGGAACCGACGTTCTCAACGCGACATGGCAACCCATACCCGAGGCCGCGGGCGTCTTCAGCGCGACACTTCCGCAGCAAGCCTTCGTCTTCGGGAACCCGTTCGCCGGCGCCAAGGGAAGCAAGCGCACCGCGCTTGTCTTCCAAAACGATCAGCCGCTGCTGCAGGTCACCACTCAGGAATCGCTGATCAAGACGCCAAACAGTTGGATGTCGAGCGATGACGGCAAGCAGTTGCTCATTCATCTTCAGGGCGACGCCGCCCCCGCGAAGAATTCGATCGAAATCACCACGCGCGACCGCATCTTCGCCCCGCATCGCCGCGGGTTGCGCTTCATCGACGTCGAGGGCTTCATCTTCGAGCGCGCGGCGACTCATGTCGGCTGGCCACAGCTCGGCGCGCTCAGCACGCGCAGCGGAAGATTCTGGACCATCCGCGACAACATCGTCCGTCAAACCACCGGCAAAGGCATCGACTGCGGCAGCGAAACCTGGAACATGAAGTTGATGACCTACACCGATCCCCAGGACATGCACCTCATCATCGGCGGGCAGAACCTGGTCGAAGGCAACGTGGTCACGGATAACGCCCAATGCGGCATCGCCGCGTGGAACACCGACGACGTCCGCATCATCAACAACATCGTGCGCAATAATGCCAGTGCCGGTGGCGAGAACCCCAAACCGCCGTGGTCACTCGCCGACGCCGAGGCCGCGGGCATCAAGGTCCATGCCTTCCGCCATGGCCTGCTCGAGGGCAATCTCATCGAAGACAATGCGTCATTCGGCATCTGGCTCGACAACGGCTGGGAAAACGCCCGCGTCACGCGCAACGTTGCTATCCGCAACCGCGGCGCGGGGATCTTCGTCGAATTCGGCTTCGGGCCTTGCGTGGTCGATCACAACCTCTGCGCGCAAACTCCGGCACTGTGGCCGCCCTATTTCGGCGACGGCATTTATGCGCATGATTCCTCCGACGTCACGATCACGCACAACACCTTGACGGGCAACGCGCACTACGGCCTCGAGATGCGCGTCGCGGCCGAGCGCTCCTATGGAGGCAGACGCCTTTCCGAAACCTCGAATGAGTCCATCGGCGGCAACCTCTTCTTCGGCAACCACGACGCCGACATCGCGCTGCCGCTCGAATCGCCCCGCTCGCACGACAACCATTCCGATCACAACGCGCTCGATCCGAATCCGTACTTCGTGATCAACGACAACATGGGCCGCATCCCCGCCAAGACGATTCTCGCCGCGTGTCGCGAGCGATTGAAAGCAGATCTGCCCGCCAGCGAGCATCGCGACGCCGATCCCAAGCGCGTCGTGACACTTTCGCTGCCGCAGTGGCGGACGGTCATGAAGATGGATGAGAACAGCGCGCCGCTGCCCGCGGGGTTCCGGATGCATCTCGACAAGGACAAATACCAGCTTCAGATCGACGTGCCGTCCGCGAGCGCCATCCCCGCCGCGCCCGCGATCCCAACGACAGAACCGAGCACGCCGAAGTCCGACGATTTCGATCTGCTCGGGCAGCCGATCACGCCAGACAACGCAATCGCCGGCGCGATTCAAAACCTTCACGCGGGTACTCAGACGATCACCGTGTGGCCGCTGCCCGCGGCGAGCCGTCCGTCTTCTACCGATACAAAATGAAAAACCCCTTCATTCAATTGCTCGTCATCCTCACGCTTTGCCTTCCACTCCTCGCCGCCGACAAGGCGCCCGAGCGCTTCAATGTTCACGCATTCGGCGCGGTCGGCGACGGAATCGCCGACGATCAGCCCGCAATTACGCGCGCGGTTGAAGCCGTCACGAAAAACAAAGGCGGCGTGCTCTACTTTCCCAGCGGCACGTATCGCATTGGTCGAGGAACGGCCAACGCGATCGAATTCAGCGGCGTCTCGAACGTGGGCATCCTCTTCGACGCGGGCGCGGTCCTCCTGCTGGACAATCTCAATCCGAAAACCGGATTAGGCGATCGCGGGCATGGCGTTCTCTTCAAAGGGCCGTGTCACGACATCACGCTGACAAACGTCGCGGTGAAATGGGCGAAACGACCGGCCAACCGAAGCCAGGGCGATGCGTTTCGTTTCGAGGGATTTCCGTCCGACGATCGCTGCATTTCCAATATTCGCATGCTTCAGTGCAGCGCCGAGAACAGCCCGCAGACCGGCGCGGTCTTGATGGGCTGCTCGGACATCGACGTCGAGAACTTCCGCATCACCCGCACGTTCGCGGACGGTTTGCACTTCAACGCATGCCGGCACATCCACGTGAACGGCGTGACCGGCATCGAGACCGGCGACGATACGGTCTCCTTCATGACCTACGAGGACGACAAAGCCGTGGATGCCTACAGCGGCGGGCCAGGCTCCTACGCCTTGGCCGGTTACGGTGAATTCAACTCCAACGGCTCGACCGCCACCAACATCTACGCCAAAGGTGGAACCGCCAACGGCGTGCGCTTCGGCGGGGCGATCAACGTCGCGCTATCGAATGTCGTCGTCGAGGGCAAGATGCGCGCGATCATTTCCGACTGCGGAAAGAAAGATCCGCCCAAAGCCAGTTGGTCCTGGCTGGCCAATCGCCAGATCACCATCTCCAACGTTGTGGCCATCAACTGCATGACCGGCTTCTACGTCTGGAACTACAACAATTCGCCGCTGACGGGGGACGACAAGTGGTGGCGACACGACATCCAGCTCTCCAACCTCACCGCCAAGGATTGCACGGCCGACAGCATCTACATCGCCGATGCCGCCGGCGTGACCGTGCGTGGGGCGAAAGCCGAGAACCGCCGAATCCGCATCCTCCACGCGCGCGATTGCACACTGGACGGAATCGAGCTGAGGAACGGCGACTTCATCGTCGAGGGAGAGCAAGAGAATTCGGCGCCAAACTCGGATTTGGAGCTGCGAGACATTCACATCGAGAAAGGCAACCTCGATCTTCACAACTGCGGGGGCCTCACCTGCACCGACGTGCGAGTGTCCCCCACGACAACCACCACCGCTCCGGCGCATTAGCCAGGTTTCTCGCGACCCTGTAGGGTCCGCTGAAGCGGACGGGTTATTGTCTACATCAAAAAGCGAATAACCGGTCCGCTGAAGCGGACCCTAGAAGATTGAGGCGTGGGTGCGAGATGCTCACGAACTAGAACGTTGCCCATTCGACCACTGGTGAGGCGAGACGCCGACGAGGCGCTTGAAGCGGGTGGTGAAGCTCGCGTGGCTGGCGAATCCGACGGACTTGCTCACCTCGGCGATCGGTTTGCCCTCGAGTAAGAGCCGCTTCGCTTCTTCGATCTGCATCTCCGTGGTGGCCGTCTTGATTGTCTTGCCGTAGTGTGTGCGGAAGATTCGATGAAAGTGATACGGGCTGAAGTGCGCTGCCTTCGCCACGTCATGCAATCGCGGTGCTTCGCGAAAGTGCGCGCGCAAGTAATCCATCGCGTCTTCAATCCGCGGTCTCTGGTGCGGCGCCACCGGTCGGCGCGGCGGATCACCTTTGGCCTTCGACTTCATATCCCGATATCCCTATGGGGCGGGACTGTAAGCAGTCACACACTTCAGATGAAGGCATCTGATACAAATGAGCAAGATTAGTGGGCCACAACAAAAGCATGAATCTGCGATTTTCATGAACAAGCTCGCCACGAACGCGTCGTTCGTGGCGAGCTTCGTAGGCTAATTGTCTCCACCGGCGTGGGAATTATTCCAACGAGTGCGTGCCGTGGGTCATCGCCCCGCCCGCTCGAAGCGCCGCGGCGATGAGCGTCGCCTCCGCCAGTTCCTGCTCGGTCGCGCCGGCCTTCTTCGCCTTGGTCGTGTGGATGTCGATGCAGTATGGGCACTGCGTCGTGAGCGCCACGCCGAATGCAATCAGCTCCTTGTACTTCAGCGGAACCACGCCGTACTTCACCACCGCTTCGTCAAACGCGACGAATGCCTTGAATGCCTCCGGCGCGAGCTCACCCAGCCGCGAAAACTTCGAGAGATTCTTCTTGTCGTACATGGTGTTCTCCTTGTTAAAGCCCTGACGACGCGAGAACTCTAGGAACCCGGCGAGCGGGCAAAGGTTAACTTTCGGTAAACCGCCAAATTCGGGTGCCGCGGCCGACGTGCGATTCGAGTATGCGATTTCACTTGGCCCGCAGGTCACGCTCGTGGTATCCCTTTGCTGCACCTGATGACACGATCACCGCGACGAATTTCGATGAGTCCGAAATACCGCATCGAGCATCTCGAAGCGCGCATGCTTCTCGCGGGCGATGGCCTGTCGGCCGAGTACTTCAACGGCAGCACATTCACCACCACGAAGCTTCAGCGCATCGACGCGAACGTGAACTTCGACTACGGCAGCGGCTCGCCGGATACGTTGATGGACGCCGGGGCTTTTTCCATTCGCTGGACAGGACAGGTTCAACCCGCCTTCTCGCAAAACTACACCTTCTATACGCAGGCCGACGGCGGGGTGAAGTTGTGGGTGAACGGCCAGCTCATCATCAACCGGAATTACGAACGCCTCTCGATCGACGGCGATGCGGACTTAAGCGGCACCGTCAACATCCTCGACTTCAACACGCTGGCCGCCAACTTCGGGAAGACGAATCGCACGTGGCAGCAAGGCGATTTCGACGGCAGCGGAACGGTCGACATTCTCGACTTCAACAAGCTCGCGGCCTCCTTCGGCAAAACCGGAACCGCCAATCTCGAAGACAGCGGAACGATCGCGCTGACCGCCGGCCAGAATTACGACATCAAGCTCGAGTTCGCGCAGAGTTACGGCAACGCTTCGGCGAAACTTTTCTGGAGCAGCTCAAGCGTCGCGAAGCAGATCATCCCGGAGGCGAATCTCTACGCCGCCCCGCTCGGTTTGGCGGGCGAATACTTCGACAACTCCGATCTCACCGGCACGAAGCTCCTCCGGACCGACTCAACCGTGAACTTCAACTGGGGCACAGGCTCGCCGGATCCGTCGATCGCGAGTGACACGTATTCGGTCCGATGGACCGGCCAGGTTCAGGCGCTCTACAACGAAACGTATACGTTCTATACGACGAGCGACGACGGCGTGCGCCTGTGGGTCGATGGCCAGCCGATCATCAACGACTGGACAGACCACGCCGCGAAACAAGACAGCGGAATCATCCTGCTCAAGGCGGGGCAGAAGTACGACATCCGGCTCGAGTATTACGAAAACACTTCGTCGGCGAGCGTCAATCTTCAGTGGAGCAGCGCAAGCCAGGCGAAGCAGATCATTCCGTCGAGCGCGCTCTATTTCGCGCCGACCGGTTTCGCCGGCCACTATTACGACAACAACGATTTCACCGGCACGCAGCTCGATCGCATCGATTCATCCGTCAACTTCACGTACGGCACCGGCTCGCCCGATCCGTCGATCGGGGCAGACAATTTCTCCGTCCACTGGACCGGGCAGCTTCTTCCGCAGTACACGCAGACGTACACGTTCTACACGACAAGCGACGACGGCGTGCGCCTGTGGATCAACGGCCAGCCGATCATCGACAATTGGACCACGCACGGCTCGACGGTGAACACCGGCACAATCGCGCTCGTCGCCGGGCAGCGCTACGACCTGTGGATGGATTATTACGAAGGCACCAACACCGCGACCGCGAAGCTGGAGTGGAGCAGCACGAGCCAGGCGCGACAGGTGATCCCCGCTAATCGTTTGCTTGCTTCGGAATCGGTTCCCGCGCCAACCTACAGCGCCGCGTATACGAATCCCACGTTCGACAAAGATCGCCCCGATCCCGGCGTGCTCTTCGACGGTGGATATTACTGGATGGTCCACACCTCCGGCGGACCAACGACCGGCTGGCCGCTGCTCAAATCGCGCGACATGATCAACTGGACGTCGGTCAGCAACTTGCTCAACAGCACCAATCGCCAGCCGTGGATGAACGGGCAATACTGGGCGCCGGAAATTCACCTCGTGCGTAACGCGACGGGCTACAAATACGTCCTCACTGGCACGAGCTTGTATCAAAATCCGAACGACGCGAGCGATCCGGTGAATGGTTTCCGTGTAATCGCGATGGCGACCGCAGATTCGGTTGATGGGCCGTACACCATCAGCGCCACGCCGATCGTCGCGGAAGCCGCGACGAACATCGACTCGCACATCTTTCAGGACGAGGACGGCCGCGTGTATCTTTACTGGAAGAAGAGCAGCGGAAACACCTTCATCCGCGTGCGCGAGCTCGATCCGAACAACCCGACGCAGTTCCTCGCGGGCTCAACGACGACCACAATCCTCACCGCCACGACGACCACCACCAGCTCGAATTATTTCGCGTGGGAAAAGGGCGTCGCGGAAGGCCCGTGGGTCATCAAGCGCAACGGCTACTACTACTTGTTCTACAGCGGCGGATTCATCGACGACACCTATCGCGAGGGCGTCGCGCGCAGCACCTCGCCCACGAGCGGCTTCACGCGCAACCCTGCCAACCCGATCCTCGGCAACAATTCAACGTGGGTCGGTCCGGGCCACGGCGCGATCGTGCAGGACGCCGCGGGCACCTGCTGGTTCGTCTATCACGCGCGCCATGCCGACAACCAATCGTACGGCCGCGTCGTGATGCTCGACGAAATCTCCTGGGTGAACGACTGGCCCGTCTTCGCCGCCAATACCGGAACCCCCACCACCACCGCCCAGCCCGGCCCCGCAATCTTCGCCAGCGGCGCCCCGGCGGGCACCGATCTCACGCCGCCACCACAAGCGCCTCTCGCGATGGCGATCTTCGCGAACGACGACGACGCGCTGCCGACGTGATCTTCCCGGCGTCTCGACAGAAGTCATTCTGAAAGCGTGTGAGTTTTTCGACGTGGCGAGGGCATCTTGCCCTCGCGAACGCGGCTGTAGCCGCAAATGCGAGGGCGAGACGCCCTCGCCACACAAAAACTCACACATTCTGAGCGAGGCGAAGAATCTCGATGTCGTACGCGTCGTCCGGCCCCGAGGTCCTTCGCTGCGCTCAGGATGACACGCTTGGACCAGGTGGAACTCCTAAAAATTCCACGCCGGCAACACCGCCGGTGTCCGCGCTCTCTTCATCAGCTTCGTCAACTTCTCCACAACCTCCGGATGTTCCTTCGCCACATCCTTCGATTCATTCGGATCGCTCGCGAGATCGTAGAGTTGCACCGGCGCATCCGGATGCTTCTTCAAACCGGTTTGCACCGCCTTCCAATTCCCTTGTCGAATCGCCCGCTGCCCGCCGTGCGACGCGAATTCGAAATACAAATAATCATGCGGCTTCTGCTCGCCTTGCCCGGTGAGCGTCGGCACGAGGGATACGCCGTCGATGTTCGATGACGCGGGAAGATCAGCGGCTTCTTCAAACGTCGGGAACAAATCGTAAAGCACCGTCGCGAAATCGGACGACGTGCCCGCCGCGGTATGCCCCGGCCACCGCGCAATCATCGGCACCCGGATCCCGCCCTCGTACACTTCTTCCTTCAACCCTCGCCGACCCTGGGCCGAACCGAAGAATTCCGAATCCGCCCCGCCGACTTTAAAAGTCGGACCGTTGTCGCTCGCGAAGATGATGATCGTGTTGTCCTTCAGCCCCAGCTTCTCGATCTGATCGACGATCGCCCCGACATGCTGATCCAGTCGCGAGACCATCGCAGCGTACGTCGCGTGCGGCTCGTCGCATTCGACGTACGTCCCCTTGCCCGGAAATTTCGGCTCGGGAAATTTCCCCGCGTACGGCGCAAGCGCATCGGCGGGCGCCTGCAGCGACACGTGCGGCAGCGTCGTCGAGAAATACAGGAACATCGGCTTGTCCTTGTTCTCGCCGAGCCACTTCACCGCCTCTGCGCCCATCATGTCGGGCGCGTAATGCTTGCCGCTCACGACCTGCGGCCCGCCGCCGTCGAGGTCGGTCCGCTCGTCGTTCTTCCACACGTGATCCGGATAATGGTTGTGCGCGACGCGCTGACAATTATCGCCAAAGAAAAAGTCGAACCCCTGTTTGATCGGATCGCCGCTCGAATCCACCGGCCCAAGGCCCCACTTGCCGATGCACGCGGTCGTGTAACCGGCGCTCTTCAGCAGCTTCGCGATCGTGACCGTGTCCGCGGGGATCGGGTACTGCCCTTCCGGCTGAATCTCTTTGTTGTCGCGGATGTACGCGTGGCCCATGGAAAGGCCCGTGAGAATCCCGCAGCGCGAGGGCGCACACACCGGGCTCGGCGAATAGGCCTGCGTGAACTTCATCCCGTCTTTCGCGAGCCGATCGATATTCGGCGTCGCGATTTTCGTCTGGCCGTAACAACCCAGCTCGCCGACGCCCAGATCGTCCGCCAGCAGAAACACGATGTTCGGCTTCTTCGCATCGGCGATCACGGTCGACGCAAACAGCAACACGAAAGCAACAAAGATCGATTTCATGGCGGCGCTTGTAGAGTCCTGCGCGAGCGCGGTCAAGATCATTCGACAACCAGGATCGTCGAAATCTCCAGGGTCGGAAGCGTGAGTTCGATCTGTCCATCGCCGACAGTTTTGAATGGAACGGTGCCCTGAGTCGCAGACGAATCTGCAGAAAGCGCGGTCACCGATTTCGGCGTCGTCGAACAGCGCAACCGCACGCGAAGATTGCTCGCGGGCGTGACGCGATCTTCGAACGACGAGATTCGCTGCACGTTGAGGTTCAGAAGGTGCACGATCGTCTTCCCGGCCTTCTCGCGGACGACCGCGCGAACCGTCGGCGGAGCGTCGGGCAGTTCGATGGTTCGCGTCGATGCGAGCGACTTCGCTTGTTTCTCGTCCGTCACAACAGAAAACTGCACATTCGCCGCCGAGAGTTGACGAACCATCGCCAGCTCGGGGCAATTATCCGTCTGGACCCACTTCGTGAACGGGAGATAACTCACCGCGTCGTCGCAGTGCTTCACATCATTCAGCAGATCCGCATGCGCGCGAAGAAACTCCGCCTCGGGGCGCACCGCGGCGCTCATGCGCTTCCGTTCATTCTCGGGCCACGTCGGCCAGGAAAGATACGACGCCCCATGCGCCGCCGCCTCTGCCATCGCGAGCCGCATCAGGTTCGGCGGAGTGTGATAATCCCCGTCCGCAATCACCACCGCGACGATCGGCTTGTCATGCGAAATCGCATGCAGCATCTCGTACACCGGACCATACTCGACGACCTTTCCGTCCGGCAGAACCCGCGGTTGCGTCGCCATGTCTTCGATGACGACCAGATCCTCGACCTTGCTCAGTTCGTAGATGTCGTAGCCGTAAACGCGACATTGCGAGAAAAACTGCTCGGGCGAATTC
The DNA here is from genome assembly GCA_025924315.1 of Phycisphaerae bacterium. GTDB lineage: Bacteria > Planctomycetota > Phycisphaerae > Tepidisphaerales > Tepidisphaeraceae > JAICIO01. The sequence goes on along the minus strand of JAICIO010000016.1, from coordinate 42,686 downwards.
AGGCTGTTGTTGCAGGTGATCAGCGCCTTGGGGTTGATTGTCCGCGCATACGCGCGCATCTCCTTGAGGAAATCCGCGGCGATCGTGCTGCGGAAGCGAAGAAACTCGTCCTTGTGCTGCTGCGCATACTGACGGATGGCGGGAACATCTTCGGGGGCCTTGGCGCCGACAAACTTACGGAATTTGGTCATGCAATAATCGCAGTAGCAACCAGCGGGATGAACCGTGGGATTGTCGAAGAAGATGCCGTCGAACCCTGCTTCGATCTGCTGGCGGACGATGTACTTTTCATAACTCCGCCAATCCGGGTTGTTCATGCACGCCGGCCGATAGTCTCCGCCGTACCACGACGGCAGCGGCTGCCCGTCTTTATCGCGCTGAAGCCATTGCGAAGGCGGGGTTTTTAGCTGCGACCGAAGCTCCGCGGGCCAGTTCTTGTCGAACGTGTCGAGCTTCACGATCGACGTCGCGCACACATACCCGATCGCGAGGCGCACGCCGGACGCTTTCGCCTTCTTCAAATACGCGGTGGCACTTTTCTCCGCTTCATCCAACTGCGCCGCGGGCGGAAGACCGGCATAACCGAGCCCACCAATGCCCGTCGAATAAATGATGTTCTCCCCGCTCGCGAGCGCGGCTTCGGCTTGATCGCCGATGTTTCCGAGATGATCGAACGCGTGTCCCGCGACGCCAATCGCGAGCGGATCGTCCGCCGCGAACGCTTGGGTGCAGATCAATATCGACAGAGCAATAAACGACAGTCGCATCATCCGGCCATTGTCGCGCGCGAAACGGACGCTCACAACGCGCCGCGGGCGCGGTATGCACAGTGCGATGAGCGGAAACCGGCTTGTCATCTGGGGCGCCATCGCTGCAGACGCCGCGATTGCAATCGCGAAGTTCATCGCCGCGGGCGTCAGTGGCAGCTCGTCGATGTTGTCGGAGGCCATTCACTCGGTCATCGACACCGCCAACAGCTGCCTGCTGCTCGTCGGCGAGAAACGCGCGGCGCGCCCGCCGGATGAAGACCATCCTTTTGGCTATGGCCGCGAGATTTATTTCTGGTCGCTGCTCGTCGCGATGGTGATCTTCGGCGTCGGCGGAGGCATGAGCACGTACGAAGGCGTTCAACATCTCATTCGTCCGCAGCGCACCGAACATCCGACGATCAGCTATTGGGTGCTGGGCATCTCGATGGTGTTCAGCATCGGATCGTTCGTCATCGGCATTCGTGAATTCTCGCGGCAGAAGCGCGACGACGAGAGGTGGTGGCAGGCCTTTCGGCGAAGCAAGGATCCGACCGTTTACACCGTTGTCTTTGCAGACGCGGCCGATCTGATCGGCATCACCCTCGCTTTCTTCGGCATTTTTCTCGAGCGACGGTTCGACAATCCGTACTTCGACGGCCTCGCGTCGGTGCTCATCGGCTTTATGATGGCGATCGTCGCGTGCCTCCTCGCATGGGAAAGCCGCGGACTGCTCGTCGGCGAAAGCGCCGATCCGCGGTCGGTGCAGGCTATGCGCCAGATCGCGATGCAGGACCCGGATGTGCGCCGCGTCGATCGCCCGCTGACGATGCAACTTGGCCCGCACCAGGTGCTGCTCACGCTCGACATTGTCTTTCGCGAGGGCCTCAGCGCCGCCGACCACGCCGCCGCGGTCGATCGCCTCGAAAAGCGCATCCGCGAAAAGCATCCAGATGTGCGAAAGATTTTTATCGAAGCGCAGACGATGGAGCGCGACGCGCCGCAGGCCGATCGCAGTACCCGATAGTTTGCAGGGTCCGGTTCACACCATTGCGCATCAACTCGCGCTCGAGGACACCAGGTGAATTGTCATTCTGAGTGAAGCGAAGAATCTGGCCTTTTCGTGGTCAATGAGTGCCAGATTCTTCGCTTCACTCAGGATGACAGCGGCCTCCGCAGCGTCGTTCTAAAGCACGCGATAGCGGAACCAGTTTACCCCGCCGGGGAGTTTCTTATACGACATCTGCCGCAGATGCGCCGCGGCCTTTGGGGGTGGATCGACGATGTCGAAGAAACTCGAAATGCCTATTCCGCCGTCGACGACCGGCACGATGACCTGGCTGATCTCGTCGACCAGCCCTTCGTTCAAGAATGATCCGTTCATCTTTCCGCCGCCCTGCAGCATCAGCTTCTTGAGCCTGAACGCGCGACTCAGCTTGTCGAGGGCACGCTTTAGATCAACCTCTTGCTTCCCACAGACGAGATACGAGACGCTGGCGGCGCGAAGATGGGCGCGATACGCGCGCGTGGTCCGCTCGGTAATCAGCAGCACGACGTGATCGCCGTCCACTTCATCCGATTTCCAGAACGTGCTGCCATCGACATCCACGCCGATCGCGAGCGTTTTCGCGTCCGGACGGGCGACGAAGTCCTCCAGCCCCACCGTTCCCTTCGTCGCTGGGAGCTTGAACGGGCGATGAGAAAATTCTTTGAGCGTTTTGGTGCCGACGATCCAAGCCCCGATCCCAAACGACGCGGCGGTGTCTTCGAAGAGCGAACCGGATGATTTGGGTCCGGGTATTTTTCCCCATCGATCCGGCAGGATCTTCCCGTCGATCGTCGTGACCATGTGGCAGATGATGTACGGTTTCAATTCTTTTCCTTTCTTCGACGTGATCGTGACGCGGGCTTCTAGCCCGCGCTGACGCCGCTCGCACGGGCTAGAAGCCCGTGTCACCAACGATGTCTTCATACTCCTACAAATTCTGCGAGGTACGGAGCCGTGCGAGACCGTTGTGATTTCGCGATGGCGCTCGGCGGACCTTGCGCGACGATCTTTCCGCCTTCGTCGCCGGCGCCGGGGCCGATGTCGATCACCCAATCGCTGTGCGCGACGACGTGCATGTCGTGCTCGACGACAATCACCGTATTTCCCGCTTCAACCAAACCATCGAGCTGTTTCACGAGCTTTTCCACATCCGACGGATGCAATCCCGTCGTCGGCTCATCGAGAATGTAGAGCGTATTTCCGCGGCTCATGCGCTGAAGCTCGGTCGCGAGCTTAATGCGCTGCGCTTCGCCGCCGGAGAGTTCGGTCGCGGGCTGACCGAGGCGAATGTAGCCGAGGCCGACCTGCCGCAGCACATCGAGCGACCGCTGCAGATGCGGCTCGTCCTGAAAGAATTCGAAGGCGGCATCGACGGTCAGATGAAGCACCTCCGCGATATTCTTTTCGCGATATTTGATCTCGAGCGTCTTGGCGTTGTAGCGCGAGCCGTGACAGACGGGGCACGGCGCGTAAACGCTCGGCAGGAAGAGCAACTCGACGAACACAAAACCTTCGCCCTGGCAATTCTCGCAGCGGCCTTTCGCGACGTTGAAAGAGAATCGGCCCGCGTCGTAATGGCGCGCCTTGGCCGCTTTCGTGTCGGCGAACAGCTTGCGCACGTAATCAAACAACCCGGTGTACGTCGCGAGATTCGAGCGTGGCGTGCGGCCGATCGGTTTCTGATCGACGCGTACCAGTCGCTTGATCTGCTCCATCCCGCTGGCGATTCGTCCGCCGGTCGGAATCGCCGGGCCTCGCTCCAGCGCCTCGCCATCTTCTTCCTCTTCGGGCGAAACGTGATGACCGAGTTGATCGCAAACCAGCTCGACCAGCGCCTGGCTGATGAGGCTCGACTTGCCCGAACCGGAGACGCCGGTGATCGCGCACATCACGCCGAGCGGAAATTCGACGTCGAGGTTCTGCAGATTGTTTCGCGCGATTCCTTCGAGGCGAAGATGCCCCTTCGGCTTTCGCGGCATGCGCGGCGCGATTTTCTGATCGCCGAACAGATACCGCCGCGTGCGCGAGTCTTTGACGTCTTCCAAACCCGCCGGCGGGCCGCTGTAGAGAATTTCCCCGCCATGCTCGCCCGCGGCGGGTCCCACGTCGACGATCCAGTCCGCGTGGCGAATCACGTCGATCTCGTGCTCGACGACGAAGAGCGAATTGCCCGAGGCTTTGAGTCGATCGAGGGCCGCCAGCAGGGCTTCGGTATCAACCGGATGCAGCCCAGCGGACGGCTCGTCGAGCACATACACCACGCCAAAGAGATTCGACCGCACCTGCGTCGCGAGGCGCAATCGCTGCAATTCGCCGGGCGAAAGCGTCGGCGTACTGCGCTCGAGTGTGAGATAACCGAGGCCGAGTTCAAGCAGCACATCGAGTCGCGCGCACAGATCTTCCGCGATCCGCTGCGTGACGACTGCCTTTTCCGGGTGATCCGCGGTCAACTTCCTCAAAACGGATGCGCCCTCCTTGGCGTATGGCTCAAATAACTTCGCCAAACGCTTGAGCGGCTCGCGCGAGATATCGGTGATGTCCATTCCCGCGAACTTGATTCGCAGCGCCTCTGGGCGAAGACGTTTGCCATGACATTCGGGGCACTCGGCGCTGACCATGTACTGCGCCACGCGTTTCTTCATCGAGGCGCTTTCGGTCTTCGCGAATGTTTCGAGCACGTACTTCTTCGCGCCGGTGAAGGTGCCCATGTAACTGGGTTCTTCCTTGCGCTTGAGCGCCCTCTTCACTTCATCCAGATCCCAGCCCGCATAGACCGGCACCTGCGGTTGCTCGTCGGTGAAGAGCAGCCAATCGCGCGTCTTCTTGGGCAGATCTTTCCACGGCACATCGATGTCGATGCCGAGCGTGGTGACGATGTCGCGGAGGTTTTGCCCGTGCCACGCGGGTGGCCAGGCCGCGATCGCGCGCTCGCGGATGGTTTTGGTGTCGTCGGGCACCATGGACTTTTCGGTGACGTCGTAGATTCGGCCGAGCCCGTGGCATTTCGGGCAGGCGCCTTCGGGCGTGTTGGGCGAGAAGGATTCGGCGTAGAGGATCGATTGCCCCGGCGGGTACTCGCCGGCGCGCGAATAGAGCATGCGCAAGAGATTCGAGAGCGTCGTCACACTACCGACGCTGGAGCGCGTTGTCGGCGAGCCGCGCTGCTGCTGAAGCGCCACCGCCGGTGGAAGTCCGTCGATCTCATCCACCTGCGGCGGGCCCATCTGGTGGAAGAGACGACGCGCATACGGCGCGACCGATTCGAGATAACGACGTTGCGCTTCGGCATAAAGCGTGCCGAACGCGAGCGAGGATTTTCCTGAACCGGAAACGCCGGTGAATACCACGAGCGCATCCCGCGGAATCTTCAAATTGACGTTTTTCAGATTGTGCTCGCGCGCCCCGCGAACGTCGACAAAACCGCTGAAACCATTCGCCTTCACATGCTCCCCGTTGACGCGCGGCGGAGCTTTTCGCTGAGCAACAACTCGCATCACGGGAATGTAACTGGCTTTGCAATCATCGCGGAACGTCCATAACGAAATGGCCCTTCCACAATCCGAACGCCGCGCCGTACATTGTTCGACCACAAAGGAGAACGGCTATGGCACTCGACCGAAAAGAGCTCATCAAGCTTTTGAACGAAGATCTTTCGCGGGAATATCAGGCGATCATCTCGTATGTGAATTACAGCCAGGTGCTGAAAGGCGCCGCGTATATGCAGATCGCGAAGGAACTGGAGTCGCACGCGAAGGAAGAGCTCGATCACGCACTGAAGATCGCGAAGCAGATCGATTATCTCGGCGGAATGCCGAGCGTCACGCCGGTGCCGGTAAAGACGAGCGACAAGGCGGAGCAGATGCTCAAGTTCGACCTGGAGAACGAGCGCGTGACGATCGCGAATTACCGCACGCGGCTCAAGCAGGCGGAGCAGCTTCACGAATATGCGTTGAGCGAAACGATCCGCGAGATCCTGGTGCAGGAGCAGGATCACTTAATCGATTTGGCAACGGCGCTGGGGATCGATCCGCCGGACGCGGGCGAAGCTTGATGTACAGCACCGTTTAGCCGCGAGCTTGCTCGCGAGTTTTTGTGGCGCAAAAGCAACGCGAGCAAGCTCGCGGGTAAACGGGAAGAGTCATCTCGCGTGCGTTGAAACATCCCACACTGAGCATATGCCGGGATAGAAGTAGGTTTGAAGATCGCGCCCACCGGGGAAGGTGTCGGCTGCGCTTTGATGTTTGGAGATGAGCCAGAAGTGATCGCGCTGCGCCAGCGCCGCGATCGCCTGCGCGCTCGGACGATCGTCGTCGATAATCATGATCGGGTGCGGCGCGCTCAGATAGCGGCTGACACAGAGCAACAGCGCTCGCGAGCTGGGCAGGCCCTTTCCGGTTCCGTGAAAGACCAGCAATTCGTCTGCTCGCGTGGAGTTGTTGATCCGATTGGCGATCGCGCGCCAATCGTCGGCGTCGTGATGGTAGGGCCAGACGACATACGGCAGCGACGTCACGGCGGCGAAAGCAATGAGCGGCGGGATAACCCACCGAAGTTTTGATGTCCCGCCAAGTGTGACGAGAAGCGCGTAGAGCGCGGGCGTGGCGGTGAAAATGTAGCGAACGTAATGCAGCTGGCTGGTGTGGCGCAGCAGATCGATCGCGAAAACCGAGCCGACGACGCAGACAAGGATTAGAATCCACAGCAGCGCCTCACGGCGGCCCAGGGCGATGATCGCCGGCACGAAAAGAAAGAGCAGCCCCGCGACAAGCGGCAGCGTCGCCCGCTCGTTGACATTGCTCAGCATGCGATTGGGCAGTTGAGCGAGACGATTTATCCCGTCCCACAAGTAGTGCGGTCCCGCGTCCGTCGCAAAATCACGCCCGGGCGGATAATCGCGCATTTGTTGAACGAGAAACGGCAACCACGTGGTGACGATCAAGACGACGGCACAGAGCAGGGCGCAAAGCGCATATCCGCGGGCGCCATCGCGCAGACGAAGCACCGCATAGAGCGCGAGCGCGGCGACGACCGGATACGCGAAATAATGCGTGAGCATCACTCCATAGCATGCCGCGGCGAGTGCGAGAGCGCGCGGGATGCTCGGCCCAAAGCGCTCGATGCGAACGATCGCGTCGCACGCGAGAAGCGAAAGCAGGAGCACGAGCGCGTACGCGCGCACCTCGTGCGACATCTGGATCTGCGCGCCCGCGATCGCCATCACCAGCGCGCCCCAAAGCGCATAGTTTGCCCCGTTCATCAGTCGCACGACATCAAAGAAGACCGCGACGGCGGCGACGGACAGCACCACGCTGGGAATCCGAAGCGCGACGTCCGAATCGCCGAAGGCGTTCACCCACAGTCGTAGCAACACGTAATACAACGGCGGAAAGGTGTCTTCGCGAAGTGAAGTCCAGATCGCCCAGACCGGCCGATCGCGACGGAAAAGATCAATCTCCCCGGCTGGAATCATGACATTTGCGGGCAAGTGCATGTACCGGTAGTTGTGCCCGGTAATTGCCTGGAGCGAATAGGCCTCGTCGTGCCAAAGCGCGTCGCGTGAGATCTGAAAGAACCGCAACGCGGCCGCGAGCGCGAGAATCAACCCCAGCAGCACGAGATGTTTACGACGACGCGAATCGCTCGTCGGTCGGGGCAGAAAAGAGCCAATCGCGGAAGATTCCATATTCGTCGGTATGGGCGAAAGTATACTTGCATCCCGCCTCGGCTGGCGCGGTATAGTGCGTTTGGGAGTTGTTTCGGAGCCAGGAGATGATGCGACCAGCAGCGACGCCGTTTCCGCGAGCAGCGAGTTGGTTCTGCGCGCTGATTGTGTTGGCACTGGTGACAACATCTGCGCGGGCCGCGCTGTATTGGGATCCGGACGCGACGGCGGCGGGAAACAACACCTCGACCGGCGCTGGCCTCGGTGGGACCGGCACGTGGGACACTTCAACCTGGTTTAACGGCGTAAGCGACGTCGCCTGGTCGGCAGGCTCGGATGCGATCTTCACGGGAACTGCGGGAACGGTCACACTCGGCGCGGGGCAATCTGCGGCGTCCGTCTCCTTCAAATCCGACGGCTACATCTTGAGCGGTGGGACGCTCACGATGGGCCCGACGCCCGCGAATTACAACGTCGACGCGGGCGTCACCGCAATGATCGATTCAACGATCGCGGGCACCGCCACGATGGACAAGATCGGCGCGGGAACGCTGGTGCTCGGCAACACATCGAACACCAACACCGCGACGTCGAGCGAAGGCGGATGGCGAATCGACGGCGGAACGCTGCGCATCAGCGCCGACACGGCGTTGGGAGCGCCGCTTCCCGACACGGCGCGAAACACGGTCACCGATATCCAACTCAACCAATCCACCATCCAGTTCGACGCAGATGGGACGATGAGCATCAACCGTCGCACGAAGGTGAACACGAACAACTCATCCAATCTCGGCGACGGCGTCATCGACACGAATGGCCATAGCGTGTTCTGGTATGGTTCGATCCAGGGCGGGCCGGGGTCACTGCTGGTGACGAACTCCGGTCCGAATCCGGGGATTCTGGTTCTCGGCACGGACAAGCTCGCCAGCATCAATCCATTCGGGAGCAATCTGCCGGCCGGGTCGATCAACCTTACGCTGACCGGCGGCGCGATCGTGCAGACATCGGGCACCGTCACGCCGACGGGTGGAGAACTCGGCAGCGAAACCGGTGCGGGCGGAGCCATTCTCTCGATCAAGCTCGATAGTGGCGAGATTCGCTCTGAGTCCGGCGGATACACGTTTCAGCGAAATCTGATCATCGGCTCGGGCTGTGGCACGCTCGATACCGGCGCGTGGATCCAGACCTTCGATGGGGGAGCCATTTCGGGTGCGGGCACGATGGGCAAATGGGGCACAGGCGTACTGGTGCTCAACAACTCAGCCGCGACCTGGGCGGGCGGAACGCGCGTACACGAGGGGATTCTGCAACTCGGACAAAACGGATCGAACGGCTTGCTGCCGGGAACGCTTGCGACTCCGTCGTCGGTCGTGATCGACGCGGGCGCGACGTTCAAGTTCGAGCGAGGATCGAATAAGTCCTTCTTCGATGTTTTTTCGGGGGCGGGCCAACTCGTCGTCGCCAATACCAGCAGCGCCACCGTTCGCCTCGTTTCGGACAATCTCTACACCGGCACGACGACCATTTCTTCGGGCACGTTGATGATCGGCCAAGGAAATGCCGGCGAGCCGGGATCGATCGTTTCCGACGTCGTGAACAACTCAACGCTCACCTTCAACCGCGTCGAGAACATCAGCTACGGCGGAGTGATCTCGGGAAGTGGTTCCGTTTACAAAGTCGCGGCTGGGAAGCTGACGCTCTCGGGCGCGAACACTTACGCGGGAATCACGAACGTGAACGTCGGGACGCTGATCGCCGGCAACTCATCCGGCTCGGCAACGGGAACCGGCCCGGTAAATGTCGCCTCCGGCGCAGGCTTGGGCGGAAACGGCACGATCACCGGCACAGTCACAATCAACACCGGCGGACATCTCACGCCCGGCACAAGTGTCGGCGTATTGACGGTTGGCAGCCTGACGCTCGCCTCCAATTCAAATCTCGATTACGAGCTCGGCACCCCCGCGGCGAGCGACAAAACGATCATAACGAGCACCGACGGGCTCACCGTGAATGGAGGCATCGTTTCCATCACTGCAGCGACCGGATTCGGCGCCGGCGAGTATCCGCTGCTTGCTTACAACGGCTCATTCGCCGGTTCGATCGCCAATCTATCGACCGGGTCTGTTCCGAACGGCTTCACCTACACGTTCCTCAACAACACGGCGGCGCACAGCATCGATCTGCTGGTCACGGTTCCAGAACCGGCGATGTCGCTCGCGACGGTCTTCCTGGCGATGTCACTCACCTGGCGTCCGCGGCGCCCAACGCCGTAGGGTGCGCTTCAGCGCACCGGTTATTCATTGTGCGTGTAGAGACAATAACTGGTGCGCTGAAGCGCACCCTACCAGCGACACTCGGGGCCAGTGATTTGAAAAAACAATTCGTGCTTCCCAAGAAATTAACGAAAACCTTGGAAAGCTCTACGAGCTTTACCACAAAAGTGGGAAAGAGAAAGAAACAACCAGCAGGGGCCGCGAGCGTTAGCGCAGAAGTAAATGTGGCGTGATCAAACTGATTGATCACGCCACCTGGCTTTCTGCATCTCGCTTGCGAGAAGATCAAGCGAGCGAATACGAGGCTTTGCCCTTCTTTCCGGCCTTGCCTTTGGCTTCGCCTTCCTTGATCGCAGCATGAGCGGCGGCCAAGCGTGCGATGGGGACGCGGAAGGGGGAGCAAGAGACGTAGTTCAGCCCGACCTGGTGGCAGAACTCGACGGACTTGGGGTCGCCGCCGTGTTCGCCGCAGATGCCGCACTTGAGATCCGGATTCGTCTTGCGGCCGAGTTCGACGCCCATGCGGACGAGCTTGCCGACGCCGCCGACATCGAGCGACTGGAATGGATCGCGCTCGAGGATTTCCTTCTTGATGTATTCCGGCAGGAACACGCCCGCGTCGTCGCGTGAGTAGCCGAAGGTCATCTGCGTGAGGTCATTGGTGCCGAAGCTGAAGAACTCCGCGGTCTCCGCCAGCTCGTCGGCGGTGATCGCGGCACGCGGCACTTCAATCATTGTGCCGTACATGTAATCGACCTTCGCCTTCTTCTCGGCGAAGACGGCGTTGGCCGTGTCCGTCGTGAACTTCTTGAGGTAATCCAGCTCGGCTTTGGTCCCCACGAGTGGGATCATGATTTCGGGGAGAACTTTGATGCCGGCCTGCTTTACTTCGACCGCCGCTTCGAGGATTGCGCGAACCTGCATTTCGAGAATTTCGGGATACGTGATCGCCAACCGATCGCCGCGGTGGCCGAGCATCGGGTTCGCTTCGTGCAGCTGCTGCACGCGGTTCTTCACGTCCTGCAGCGACATGCCCAGCGACTTGGCGAGCTCCGCCTGATCCTTCTCGCTGTGCGGGAGGAACTCATGCAGCGGCGGATCGAGCAGGCGGATCGTCACCGGCAGGCCGTTCATCGCTTTGAAGATGCCGATGAAGTCTTCGCGCTGATACGGGAGCAGCTTCGCGAGCGCGGCTTTGCGGCCTTCGGTGTCGCTGGCGAGGATCATCTCGCGCATGTTGTGGATGCGCTGCGGGTCAAAAAACATGTGCTCGGTGCGCGTGAGGCCGATGCCTTCAGCGCCGAAATTGCGAGCGACTTCCGCATCGTGCGGGGTGTCGGCATTGGTGCGAACCTTCAGCGTGCGATACTTGTCGGCCCATTTCATGATCTGAGCGAACGCGCCCGCGAGCGACGCTTCCTGCGTCTGCACCTGGCCGGAATAGACTTCACCGTTTCCACCGTCGAGGGAGATCCAGTCATTCGGGCCGTAGGTCTTGTTGTCGACGGTGAGGGTTTTCTTGGCCGCGTCGATGCGAAGCGCGCCCGCGCCTGCGACGCAGGGCGTGCCCATGCCGCGCGCGACGACCGCGGCGTGACTCGTCATGCCACCGGTCGAAGTGAGGATGCCTTCGGAGACGTGCATGCCGCCGATGTCCGCGGGTTCAGTTTCGCGACGCACGAGGATAATTTTTTCACCATTCGCGACGCGATGCTCGGCTTCTTCCGCGGTGAACGCGAGCTTGCCGACGGCCGCGCCCGGCGAGGCAGGCAAACCTTTCGCGATCACGTCCTTCGCCGCCTTCGGGTTGAACGTCGGATGCAAGAGCTGATCGAGCGACGCCGGTTCGACACGCAAAATCGCCGTCTTCTCGTCGATCAGGCGCTCTTTCACCATGTCGACAGCGATGCGAACAGCGGCCTGCGCAGTGCGCTTGCCGTTGCGGGTCTGCAGCATGTAGAGCTTGCCCTTCTCGATCGTGAATTCGAAATCCTGCACGTCCTTGTACCGCTTCTCGAGCGTGTCCTTGATCTTGAGCAGTTCCTTCCAGCTCTTGGTGCTCCACTTGCCCATCTCGGTTTTACAATCGAGCGGCGTGCGGATGCCCGCGACGACGTCTTCGCCCTGCGCGTTGACGAGGAATTCGCCATAGAACTCGTTTTCGCCGGTGGACGGATTGCGGGTGAACGCGACGCCGGTGGCGCTGTCATCGCCCATGTTGCCGAACACCATCGACTGCACGTTCACAGCCGTGCCGCGCAGTCCGCGGATTTCGTTCAGCTCGCGGTACTTGATCGCGCGCTCGCCCATCCAGCTCTGGAACACCGCTTCGATCGCGGCCTCGAGCTGCTTGAACGGATCGGTGGGGAACTCTTCGCCGAGTTTGTCCTTATAGACCTTCTTGTATCGTGCGACGACTTCCTTCAGGTCTTCAGCGCTGAGCTCGGTGTCGAGCGTGACGCCCTTCTTCTGCTTCACTTCGGACAGTTCATGTTCGAAGAAGTGATGATCGACGCCCTTCACGGTGTCGCCGAACATGTTGATCAGTCGGCGATAGCTGTCGTAGGCGAAGCGCTCGTTGCTGGCGAGCTTTGCGAGGCCTTCGACAACGTCGTCGTTCATGCCGATGTTGAGGACCGTGTCCATCATGCCCGGCATGGACATCTTCGCGCCCGAGCGGGCGGCGACCAGCAGCGGGTTCTTTGGATCGCCAAACTTCTTGCCGGTTGCTTTTTCAACTTTTGCAATGTTCGCGCGAACTTCGTCCATCAAACCCTTCGGCAGCTTCCCGCCGGCGTCGTTGTAATCGCCGCAGGTGTCGGTGGTGATGGTGAAGCCCGGGGGAACGGGCAGCGGGACGAGCGTCATGTCGGCGAGGTTCGCGCCCTTTCCGCCGAGCTGGTCCTTCATGTTGGCGTTGCCTTCGGCCTTGCCGTTGCCGAAGAAATAAACGCGCTTACTCGATTTCCCGCTCGCGGCGCTCGAAGCCTTGCCGTTCCTGGCGGGCTTGCGAGCGACCTTCTTTTGTTGCCGTAACATGATAGCTCATCTCCATTTGTCGCGCAACGCGAAGGAGCATCCCGGTGGTCGCGCGCGTGAATTCCTGTGGGTTTTCCGGGCAAAAATTGAGGCGGCAGTATAGGAATGGCGGAGAGGGGTGTCAATTTAAGCGGGCGGGGTGGAAATCTTCGAAATTCTTAGACGGAGTGCTGCGCTTCGGCCGTTTGTCTGATGATCGGGGATCGAGGTGAGTTTGGGTGAATCAACGGCAGATCCGCTGGTGGCCGGGCTGAAGCGCGGCGACGCAGCCGCGCTTCGGACAGCCTACGAGCGGCACAAAAATGATGTTCTTTCCGTCGCGGCGTCGGTGCTTGGTGCGCGAGCGGCGGATGCTTGGGATGTACTGCACGAGGTCTTCGTGGCGCTGGCGCGCGTGGCGCGTGATTTGCGCGACGACACAAACCTGCGGGCCTATCTCACGCGATCGGCGGTTTACCGAGCGCGCGATCGATTTAAGGGGAAGCGCGCGACAGGCTCCGATGAAGAACTTGGATCGGTCGCATCCGAAGAGCCGCACGTTTCGGACTTGCTCGAACGCGACGAAGAAGCCGCGGCGGTGATGAAGCATCTCACCGCCCTGCCGGAAGAGCAACGCGTCGTCGTCTCGCTTCGCATCTGGGGCGGGATGAGTTTTCCCGAAATCGCTGAAAGCGAAGGGATCAGCGAGAACACCGCGCAATCGCGCTACCGCTACGCGCTGGGGAAACTCCGGCGGCACTACGAAGGAGCGGAACGATGAACGAGCAAGACACTCAAATTGAAGAGTTGCTCGGCCGCATCCGGTTCCAGTCGCGTGCGGATCGCGATGAGCAGATCCTGCGTGAAGCGTCCGCGGCCCTCGTGATCAATGTGGCAGAGCCGCCCTCGGCTGTGTTTCAGCCAAGCCGCACAGCCGAGGGCGGCTCTGCCACATGGTCATTGGCAAAAATCTTTCGTCGCGCGGCGGTCGTGTTGCTGCCGCTGCTCTTCTTGCTGGGAATTCTCGCGTATCTGCGTCAACCGCCGCTGACGCTCGCGGAAGTCGCCGCGGAGTTTCAGAAACAATCCTGGGTCCATGTGAAATATGACAATGGCCGCGAGGAATGGAGCAATCTCACTGATGGCCGCTATTTCTTCAAAGATTACGATGGCCGCGCCGTTTACTCCGAACCCAACGGCCTGCGGCTCGCCTGGTGGCCTCAGACGCAGTACATCTCGAAAGACAAATGGTTCCTCGGCGACAAGCCGCCGCCGCACGGGCCGACCACCGCGTGGGATCGATACGTCAAAAGCTATTCGGTTCCCTCGGGCACGAAGGACACCGGGACGGAGCAGCACGACGATGTGATCGACGGAAAGAAGGTCGTGCGCTTTGACTCGCACTTCAAAGACCTGCTCGGCCGGCAGATTCTCGTGAAGCAACTCTGGGCCGACCCGCAAACAAAACTGCCGATCAAGGTGCGTGATGTCCTGCAACTGGCTGAGCGTGAAGATCAAAAACGCGACGCGATTGTGGGCACCTTCTCCTTCCCAACGACCGGCCCAACGGACATCTATGACCTCGGCGTGCCGAAAAGTTTTCCTATCCTCGATACAGATGCCAAGCCGCCCGCAGATGTCGCGGAAATCAACACCGCGGCGAAGGCGGCCTGGGAAAAGTTCCCGAAGCACTGGCGCATCGTCCGCTGGCGAATGGGCAACGACAGCGGCGAAGCGGATCTCGAGTATCGCGATGACAAACGCCACGCCTTTTCGCGGTGGTTTACCAACACGGTCGAAGGCTACGCCGAATTTCCATGGGACACGAAAGATCCGCAGGTGGTGGTGAATTGGATGAAGACGCGCACGCCGATCGAGCAGCACATCACGAACGCCGACAAGGATTATTCGCGGCAGAATCCATCACCCGGCCTCGCCAACAACATTCCCAAACCGCAGGCGCGCGTGATGCGGTCAATGGGCCTTGGTGATGACATCAATTTTCCGCCAGGCATGCAGTGGGCGTACTCGCAATGGACTCCGCCGGCCAAGAAGATCGATCCACCTGCCGGCACACCTGCGGGACTGATCGTCCTTCGGCGCGAGATCGGCGACACGAGCACCGACTACTGGATCGATCCTGCCAAGGGTTACGTGTGCCTCCGCACGATCGAACAACGGTTGTTGAAAGGCCAGTGGAAGAACGAGCGCATCGATTCGCTCAAGGATTGGATTCAACTACCAACCGGATCTTGGTTCGCGACCACGCAGTATTTTGAATCGTATGGCGTGTTCCCAAATCTTCGCGACGACGCGTATTTCGAGACCTGGCACAGCGACATCATTCTGATGACGCCGGCCCAGGCGCCGGCCGACGTATTCGACGGCGAAAAGCTTCTGAAGGACGCGACGCTCGAATCGTATTGATCTGACAGATCACGATGCCCTGCTGCGGCGGCGACGGAGCAGCGCGGGCACGAATATGAGAAACATCGCGACCGCTCCAGGTTCGGGCGTGACGTCGTAGCCGATCAGGTCGATCGCGCGGAAGTCGGCGTCGGTCAGATTTTCGACCGTCGCGGCGGGTAACGTCGGGTCCATGATTCCGATCAGGCTTCCGGTGAAGTTGTTGTCTTTCCAGTGGCTCGCCTGCTCGCCATCGCCACCGTTGATGCCGGTGGACATGCGGTACTCGTTGGTCGTGTCGTCGGTGATGGTGTCGACGCCGGGAACGAGGTTTCGGCTGAAAGTCGTGAAGTCGCTGGTGGTCGCGGGATTGCCGCTCAATCGGCCGAAACGGAACAAGTCGAGCGTCGTTGGACTGATGGTCGGGGTCGTCGCGGACGTTGTGGTGTCAATCGTATCGACGCTCGAAGTGAAGCCCAGCACGTGTCCGATTTCATGAGTGGCGCTGGTTTGGAAATCGATCTCGCCGGGAGAAACTCCGTTGGAATTGTCGTAATCGAACGTGAAGTTTGTATTGAAGTCGATGATCGCGTCGCTCGGCCCGAAGCCACCGGAGGCGGGCGGAGCATCGAGGCCGGTAAAGCCGAGGGCTTTCGCGTTCGCCTTCGTCACAAGCAGATTGCCGCTCAGTGACCGGCCCGAAGGAAGGGTGGCCGAGAATTGAGCAGAGGTGGGTAGTGCGGTGACGATCTGGTTTTGCGTGAACGCGGGCTGCGCGGCGGCGTCGCTCACCATCGCGTTGCGCACAGTGTCGTAGCCGCCCTGAAGCGTTACTGTCTGCGTCGCTCCGATGGTGTTCGATCCAAACGGGTTGCCATTGGGACCGGTCGTGGTGAGATCCGCGTTGATCGTGACGGTGATCGGATCGGAGATGCGGCTGGCCCACGCCGCCGCTGCATTGTTGAACGCCGCCAGGGCCGGCGCGTTCGCCGCAAGGCCGGGGCCGGGAACGATGACAATATTAAATGTGCCCAGGTTATTTGTTAGCGGCGGCGCTGAACTGAGCGATGCATTGAGCGCTTGCTGTTGCGTATAGCTCGGTGCAAGCGAAAGCCGCTGGCCCGCGGCCGCCTCCACCGTGATGGACCAACCTGCACCCACCATCGAAGCAGCGATCACGCATGCAAAACGGCGAGAGATCTTGTTGTCCACGGCATATCTCCCCAAGAGAACCCCACCGCAAACGCGTGAGGTATTTTACAAACTGCCTCTGCGTTTTCCATCACAAGGATGGAACAGCCAAGGCGTTAGAAGCGAACCGCCCCATATACTAGCGCGGAAGGCCTCGTCCTCCGAAAGATGTCGAGTCCCCTAAACGTTTGGCGAGGGCCTACTTACCGACATACGTGGAATCCTCCTGCACCCAGTTGCCAAAACAGTTGCCAGATGGCTACTATTGCCGCATGCAATTGTTGTCAGAAGCAACTAATGCCAAGGCCGAGCCCGGCTGTCCGGACTGGTGCGCGACCGAAATCCTCGATGCGCTTCCCGGCGTGATCCGCTTCGTCCGCCGGCACATGCGTTCGCGCCGCGCCAAAGGATTGTCCCTTCCACAGTTTCGAACGCTCGCCCTTCTGCGATCGGTGCCGTCGGCGAATCTGTCCGCCGTCGCGGAGTTTCTCGGCGCTTCACTCCCCACTGCTTCCCGCATTGTCTCCGGCCTCGTGAGCAAGGGACTTGTCGAACGCTGCGAACACGCCGACGACCGCCGGCAGCTCGAGCTCGTGCTCACTCCGCGCGGGTCCGCCACTGTCGAAATCGCACATCGCGCCACGCGTGAGGAACTTTCCCGCGAGCTGCAGAACCTCACAGCGCCGCAGCGGGCGCAAATCGCGAAGGGAATGCAGTCCCTCCGGTCTCTCTTCGTTCCCGACCTGCACACGGATGACGCGGGTCGATGCTGTAAGCGAAAGCAGGAGACGTAACTCGTTCCTTTCTTCTGGCTCCTGGCTCCTTTGATTTGATTCGAGCTGTTTATGTGGATCGTTCGTCTCGCACTTCGTCGGCCCTACACATTTGTCGTCGCAGCGATGCTGGTGGCGATTCTTGGCGCGCTCATTGTCTTCCTGTGGATGCCGGTCGACATCTTCCCGAACATTAACATCCCGGTCATCTCGGTCGCGTTTAACTACGAAGGCATGCCCGCCGACGAGATGGAAAAGCGCATCACGGGCAACTTCGAGCGCATCCTCACGACGACAGTCGACGACATCGAACACATCGAAAGCCAGTCGCTCAACGGCCGTGGGATTATCAAGATTTACTTTCAGAAGAACGCCAACATCGAAGAAGCGACCGCGCAGGTGACGGCGATCGCGCAAACCGCGACGCGTAATATGCCGCCGGGCACACAGCCGCCGCTGATCATTCGTTACAGCGCGTCCGACGTGCCGATTTTGCAGCTCTCGCTTTCGAGCAAAACGCTTCCCGAGCAGAGCCTGTTTGATCTGGCGATCAACGGGCTGCGAAAAGAGTTGATCACGGTCCCGGGCGTGGAAATTCCATATCCGTACGGTGGAAAGCAGCGCCAGATCATGGTCGATCTGGAGCCGGAAAAGCTTTATGCGTACGGCATCTCCCCGGCCGACGTTTCCAACGCGGTGAACGCGCAGAACCTGATCCTGCCCGCGGGCACATCGAAGATCGGCAAGCAGGAATATCCGATTCGTCTGAATGGCAGCCCGGAAATCGCGCAGCACCTCAATGATCTTCCCATTAAGACCGTCAACGGCAGCACGATCTACATCCGTGACGTCGCCAACGTGCGCGACGGCTATGCCGTGCAGACCAACGTCGTGCATGCCGACGGTAAAGGCGGCGTGCTGCTCTCGATCCTGAAAAATGGCAACGTCTCGACGCTGGACGTTGTGAAAGGCGTGAAGGAGGCCTTGCCCCGCGCTGCGGCGACGCTTCCGAAAGATCTGGTGATCACGCCGATGTTCGATCAATCGATCTTCGTGCGCGCATCGGTTGAAGGCGTCGTGAAAGAGGCCGCGATCGCCGCCGGTTTGACCGGGCTGATGATCCTGCTGTTCCTGGGATCGTGGCGCAGCACGCTGATCGTCGTGATCTCGATCCCGCTGTCGATTCTCGTCTCGATCATCGTCCTGTATTTCCTCGGCGAGACGCTGAACGTGATGACGCTCGGCGGAATGGCGCTGGCGGTCGGCATTCTCGTCGATGACGCGACGGTGGAGATCGAAAACATCCACCGCAACCTGCATCAGCGCAAGCGGCTGGTGAAGGCGATTCTCGACGGCGCTCAGCAGATCGCGGTGCCCGCGTTCGTTTCGACTTTGTGTATCTGCATCGTGTTCGTGCCGGTTGTGTTCATCACCGGCGCCGCGAAGTACCTCTTCACGCCCCTGTCGATGGCCGTCGTCTTCGCGATGATGACGAGCTATATCCTCAGCCGAACGCTCGTGCCGACGATGGTGCATTACCTGCTCGCCGGCGAAGTCGAACGTTATGGCGGCGAGCTCGATCCGGAAGACCCGCACGCCAAGGCGGCGATCTACGCCAAAGAACATCACGGCGAACTGCCGCCGAAGGAGCAGCACTCGACGAAAATGAGTTGGGGGACGCTGATCCTGCTCATCGTCGCGATTTTCGTCGTCGTGAATCTTATGGGTTCATTCGTCCTGCTGGTGGCGACAGCGTGGAGAGATGGCCACGTTCCATACTTAAGCGACGGGAAAGCGCAAGCGATCCAGGCTTTCATGAACCTGCACTGGCGAACACTCGCGATGATCTGCCTGGGACTCGTGGCATTCGTCGCGGTGGTGTACATCATCGCCGCGTTCGATTTGATCTGGCGGGTGCACGACGCTTTCAACGCGCAGTTCGAGCGGCTCCGTCGAATCTACGGTGGATTGCTCGCCTGGGCGCTCGCACACCGCGGCGCCGTTACGGTTGTGTTCGCGATCCTCGCGATCGGTTCGCTCGCACTCATCCCGATCATCGGGCAGGACTTCTTCCCCTCGGTTGATGCCGGGCAGCTTCGCCTGCATGTGCGCGCTCCCGCCGGGACGAGACTGGAAGAAACCGAGCGGTATTACGCGCAAGTCGAAGCGGTGATTCGCGACACGATCCCGGCCAATGAGGTCGAAACGCTGATCGACAACATCGGCATCCCCAACAGCACCATCAACCTCTCGCTCAGCGACGGATCAATGATGAGCGCCGCCGACGGTGAGATCCTCGTGTCGCTCAAGGAGAATCACCATCCGACCGCGCAGTACCAGCACGATCTGCGAAAGAAGCTCGCGGAGAAATTTCCGCAGCTCGTCTGCTTCTTCCAGCCGTCCGATATCGCGACGCAGGTGCTGAACTTCGGTCTGCCGGCGTCGATCGACGTGCAGGTGACAGGCCCGATGCCCAACTCGGCGAAGAACGCCCAGATCGCCAAGGCGATGCTCGCCGATATCCGCAAGATCCCCGGCGCCGCCGACATTCGCCTGGCGCAGGTGACTGACACGCCGGAAATCCGCGTGAACGTTAATCGCGACATGGCCGACCAGCTTGGCATGACACAAAAAGAAGTCGCCAGCGACTTGCTCATCTCGCTTTCGTCGAGCCAGCAGACAGCGCCGAACTTCTGGATGAATCCAGTCAACGGCGTCAACTACAACATCCTCGTGCAGACCCCGCAGTATCGGATGAGCTCGGTGAACGCGCTGGAAAACACGCCGCTCATTCCAAATACCGGCGAAGCTCAATTGCTCGGGAACGTCGCCTCCGTCGCTCGAGGCGCCACGCCGACGAACGCAACGCACTACAACATCAACCCGACGTTCGACGTTCAGATGGGCGTCGCGGGCACGGACCTGGGATCGGTCGCGAATCGCGTCCAGGAAGTTGTGGACCGTTATCAGAAGGACCTGCCCCGCGGGTCGACCGTGCATTTGCGCGGGCAGATCGAGAGCATGCGTTCGTCGTTCATCGGCCTGGGCTCCGGCATGATCTTCGCCGTCGTGCTCGTTTACCTGCTGATGGTGATCAATTTCCAGTCGTGGATGGACCCGCTGATCATCCTGATGGCCTTGCCGGGCGCGCTCGCGGGCATTTTGTGGATCCTCTTTGCGACGCACACCACGATCAGCGTGCCGGCGATGATGGGCGCGATCATGTCGATCGGCGTCGCGACCGCGAACTCGATTCTGATGATCACGTTTGCCAATGACCAGCGCAAGCTCGGCAAGGATGCGCACGACGCTGCCCTGGCCGCCGGCTTGACCCGCCTGCGGCCGGTCATCATGACGGCGCTGGCGATGATCATCGGCATGCTGCCGATGTCCTTAGGCCTCGGCGACGGCGGCGAGCAGAACGCCCCGCTCGGCCGCGCAGTCATCGGCGGACTTGCGCTCGCTACGTTTACCACCCTGTTCTTCGTGCCGGTCGTCTACAGCGCCCTGCGGAAGAAAGCGCCTGTGACTCAGGTCGAAGAGGAGTTGATGTAATGTCCGATACCCTTACACAAGAACGAACGCAGCAACACCCAAACGATGCTGCTCATGACGACCACGACCAGATCCCGACGGATCTGCCGAAGATCCACACCGGATGGGTGATCGTCGCGACGATCATCGCGCTTGCAGCGTTCGCCGGGCTTTTCGCCCTCGGCTGGTTCCCGCGAGCCGATCGTATCGCAAAACTCGACGCCGAAACCGACTCTGCCGACGCGCCGCCGACCGTCGACGTGATGGTGCCGACGCGCGAGTCGAAACCGTTCGATCTCATGGTGCCCGGCGATATCCGCGCATTCCAGGAGACGTCGATCTTCCCGCGGGCCAACGGTTATCTCGGCAAGCAGTACGTCGATATCGGCGCACACGTGAAGGCCGGCGAGTTGCTCGCGGAGATCGAAGCGCCGGAAGTCGATGCGGATCTCAACCAGGCAAAAGCGACGGTCGACCAGGCCAAGGCCAACTACGCCAAGGCGCAGAACGACTTCGACCTCGCCGAGCGCACGCGGGTGCGCTTTGCGGGTCTGACCAGGACCGGCGGTGTGACGGTGCAGGAACTCGACGAAAAAACCGCGGCGAGCGATCAGGCGAAAGCGGCGATGAATGCCGCGAAGGCCAGCGAGCTGGTCGCCACCGCGGCGGTGCAGCGCCTTCAGGCGACGCAGAGCTTTGAAAAGGTTTATGCCCCGTTCGACGGCGTGATCATGAGCCGCAACTATGACGTCGGCGCACTGCTTTCGCCGACCAACACCGGCGACGGCAAGGAACTTTTCCGCGTCGTGCAGTCGGATACGCTGCGCATTTTCGTGAACGTCGCGCAGCAGTACATCAATTCGGTAGCGATTGGCGAGCAGGCGTTTGTGAGCGTGCCGAACTATCCCGGCCGGGAATTTCCCGGCGTCGTGACGCGCTCGACCGGCGCGCTCGATCCTCAGGCGCGCACGCTTCGATATGAGATCGACGTGCCCAACAAGGACGGCGCGCTCAAGTCCGGCATGTACGGCACCGTGCGGATTGTCGTGAAACCGGCCGAGCCTCCAATTATGGTGCCGACCAGCGCCGTCGTGTTCGATTCCAAGGGCACGCGCGTGTGGGCGGTCGAGGACAACAAGGTGAAGTCCAAATCCATCGAAGTCGGCCGCGACTACGGCACCGAGATCGAAGCGCGCAGCGGTTTGACCGGGAACGAATCCATCGTCACCAACCCCGGCGAGCGGCTGGCGGAAGGTGTGGACGTGAGCGTTGTCAGCAAAACCGTAGCCGACAAAACCGACACGCCAAAACCGAAGAGCGAGCAAGCGTCGGCAAAGTAGAATTGTGGCGTCTGCAAAATTTCGCCCAATGTCATCCTGAGAGCATGTGATCTTTTCAGCGTGGCGAGGGCATCTTGCCCTCGCGAACGCGGCGGTAGCCGCAAATGCGAGGGCGAGACGCCCTCGCCACGCAAAAAATCACAGACTCTGAGCGAAGCGAACGATCTCGAGATCACGCCACGCGTTCGATATCGAGATCCTTCGCTTCGCTCAGGATGACATGTCCCTAGACCTCTAGCCTATCGCGTCGTTACCGACCAGATCCCCCGCTCGCCGATCGTCTTGTCGGTCGGCACGAGCTCGCTGCGGATGAACTTCTCCGGGTCCTTCTCAAACTCCGCCTGCTTCTCGACGACGCGGCCCTTGCCGTGCTGATTCTCGACATCGTCCGCAAGCAGCTTCTTCATCTCTGCCACGAGCTTCTCTTCCATCGGCTTCTTCTGTTCCAGATCCTCGCGCAACATCCGTGCGACAAGCGTCTCGCGGATGTGCAGCGCAAAGCTGCGCGCGACGCGGAGGAAAATGTCGATGTCCTTCGTCGTCTGCGCAAACTTCGGATCGCTCTTCTCGAGCTTGCGAGAAATCTCCAATCCCTTCGCGAAGTGATCCGCGGCCACTTCGCATCGCAGCTGAACGTCTTCCAATAAATCCGGATGATCGTTCTGGTCATTGGTCTTCATGAATTTCGCGCGACGCGTGGCGTTCCAACTCGGCGTGTCCGCCATCTGCCCGCGAATGACGGCAGCGCTCCAGCCGTGATCGGTCGACGCGTGACTCGTCAGGCGAAACATCCACGACGCCTCCCACGGGTAGATCAGCATCGCCTCCGTCATCTCATCGCATAACTTGAGGACATTGGCCTGCTGTGCGCCGAATTTTGCGGTGATCTGCTGAAGCAACTCGTCTGTCGAGGCCTCCGAATGCAGCTGCCGCGCGCGAACCATCGCGAAGTTCAAATCGCCCGAGAGCGGAATGCAGCCGAAATACTCCTTAATCCCGACCACCCCCGGCACGTTCGCCATCGTGAGGTATTGCTGATCCGCGAGCCGCGGGCACGGAATCGCCAGATCCTGCGTCTCCTCCGTCACCTCGCCGAACGCCCCTTCGCCGATCACCGGCAGGCCGTTCTGCTGGCACAGCCGCGCGACGTTCTTGAACCACAAATCCACCGGCTTGGCGATCTGCGCTTCGGCGATGTTGCAGTGGATGATCATCCCGAAATTGTCTTTAGGAAGCTGCGGAATGATCTTGTAGATCTGCCCCGCCGACAGTTCCCACGGTTCCCACCACATGCGGTGATCGCTGCCCCCGTGGGTCCAGACTTGTTGCAATTGCTTCAAATACACAGGAAGCCGCTCGTGCAGCGGAACGCCCCGCGAATACGCGCTCGATCCAAACTGCCACGCCTGCCACGCATCCTGGTCATAGGTGTAAACCAGGATGTCGTCGACCTCCGGAAACTCCCTGCGGAATTCCTTCAGCAATCCCGTTTCGTACTCAACAAGCTTCGGATTCCCGACATCGAAGAACGGCTTCTTGAATGCCTCCGGCGAATTCCACTTCACCTCGCCGGTGTCCGGATCGCGCCACATGTAAGGCGAGCCGAAGTGAAACAGCGTCTTGAGCCCGCACTTCTTCGCGAGGCGGATGCGCTCGTGGAATTGCGGCTGGCGTGCTTTCACCTTCGCATCGAGCGGCTGGCCCGGGATGCCAACGACGTCGCGAAGGTTCAGCGGCTCGCCATGCGGTCGCCCGCCCCACGCGATGTTGAGCTGCACCGCGTTATAGCCGGCGTCGGCGATGGCCTTCACCGATTCGTCGTTCCATTCGACGGCGGTGACCGGATTGCCGATGATCGCGATCCGAATCTGCGGCGGCGGACCGGTGAGCTTGGTTTGTGCAAAAGTTGTCGAGCCGAGAAACGCGAGCAAGCAGAGCAATCTTCGCATATCAAGAGCCATTCTCCCGCTCCCCACCGGGGAGAGGGCGGGGGAGAGGGGCTGAGTGCATGATTCGTAAACGACGGGTCATCCAACTCGAGCGCCGCTAGCCCCTCTCCCCTGCCCTCTCCCCGATGGGGAGAGGGAGTGAAGGCGCGGCGCGCATTTGCATTTCGCGCATCTCTCGATTTTGATAACCCTCCCACTTTTACCACGAAGGGAAAACACAATGAAACTCGGCAGCGGATCGCACATCTATGAGTGGGCCGAATTCGGCAAGCTCCCCGCCGGCAAAAAGCTCGGCTACACGCACGGCGTCGTCACCGATGCGAAGGACAACGTGTACGTTCACAACCAGAGCGAAGACGCGGTGTGCGTGTTCGATTCCGCCGGCAACTTCATCAAATCATGGGGCAAACAGTTCAAGGACGGTGCGCACGGCATGTTTCTGAGCAAGGAAGGCGGAAAGGAATATCTCTACTTCGCGGACTACGCCGCACAGAAGATCACCAAGACCACCCTCGACGGCGAAGTGATTTTCACCATCGGCCAACCGCCGCGGGCCGACATCTACGACACGCCCGAGAAGTTCAAACCGACCGACGTCTGCGTCGCGCCCAACGGCGATTTCTACGTCTTCGACGGCTACGGTCAACCCTGGGTCCATCGCTATAGCGCCGACGCGAAATACAAAGATTCCTTCGGCGGAGACGGCACCGAGCCCGGCAAACTGAAATGCCCGCACGGCGGATGGGTCGACACGCGAAAAGTGGAGCCCGAACTCTACGTCGCTGATCGTGGCAACAACCGCATCCAGGTCTTCACACTCGATGGCAAACACAAGCGCTTCATCACCGCCGAAATGAAACAGCCGTGCTGCTTCTTCCAGTTCAAAGACGAGATGTGCATCCCAGACCTTCAGGCCCGAGTCACGATCCTCGACAAGAACGACAACCCCGTGGCCGTGCTCGGTGACGATCCCGAGGCGCCGAAGACCGAAGGCTGGCCAAACATCCAGGACAAGCTCAAGCCCGGCAAATTCAGCAGTCCCCACGCCTGCTGCGTCGATTCAAAGGGCGACATCTACGTCGTCGAGTGGATCAGCACCGGCCGCGTGACGAAACTCAAGAAGCAATAGGAGTCGCGAATGACGATCATGGGAGGGCGAGGCTCCAGCCGAGCCGGTATTCGTTAGCAAAATGCGGCTCGGCGGGTGCCTCGCCCTCCCATCTGGTTGCTTATCGTAGTCATTGCATTTGCTACCAATGCATTTGCTGATGTACGCCGCGGGCAGATTGCCGGCCGTGTGCTCAACGACAAAGATCAACCGATCGAAGGCGTGCTCGTCGATGCGTGGACGAGCCAGCCGGGCGATCAGACGCGGACGGACAAGAACGGCGCGTTTCTTCTCAAGGGTCTCGCGCCCAATCAGCTCATTGAGCTGCGATTCTCGAAGAAAGGTCTCTCGCCCCACTACATTCTGAAGCAGGACACCGGCGTCGGCGATCTCGTTATACACCTGAACGACCACACGTATTTCGAGGGCGTCGTGCGATCGTCGGATGGGAAGCCGCTGCCGAATGTCGAAGTTCGTGGCGATCAGGGGCCGAAGAAGGCGGATCATTTCTATATCGATCACGTCTGGACGACGACGACGACCGATGCGGATGGGCATTACAAGCTACTCGTCGCGGCGGACGATTATCACCTGCAGGTGCGCGTGCCGGGCGCGGGCGTTGCGCGCATTGCGGCGACGATCGGCGACGGTGAGCACAAGACGCAGGACATTCAACTTTCCGCGGGGATTTCGTTCGTCGCGAAATTTGTCGACAGCGAATCGACCGTGCCGATCGAAGGCGTGAAAATCTGGATCAGGAATCAAAAGCAGATGACCGCGACGAGCGATTCGCACGGCATCGTCACATTCCCGAACTTATTCCCCGGCAAGCTGGTATTCGTAATCTCCAGTCCGAATCACGCGCGATTCTGGTCCGAAGACAACCTCGACCCGGACGGCAAATCGCCCGAGGGCGTCGGGCTCGTCTCGCAGACCGACGTCGCGGGTTTCGATATCAAACCGGACATGAAGCCGGTCACGATCTTCATGGAGAAGGCGGTGACCGTCAGCGGACTTGTCGTGGATCCCACGGGCAAACCGCGCGGCGGAGCGATGGTCGAGCCGATCATTTCCAAATCGGGCGACATCGTTGTGTCGTCGAAGCTCATGGTCATCACCAAAGACGACGGCACGTTTGAACTGAAAATTCCCGCGAGTTTTGACGAAGCGTGCAACGTGATGGCGCGCGACATGGGCCAGTCCTTCGCAGAGGGTGTGAGCACGCCGATGAAAACGACGCCCGGGCAGCAGATCGACAACATCAAGATCCACCTCACCCGCGGCGCGACGGTGAAGGGTCGAGTCGTCGATAAGAACGGCCACCCCGTCGCCAATCGCGAAGTGAAAGCCTTCGCGACAGACCATCTCGATGCGAGTTTCAGCGGACCGAACACCCACACCGATAAAAGCGGCCATTTCGAACTGACCCTGATCCGGCCGACCGAGCAGTCGATCCAGGTGGCACCGTTTGTCGAGGCCCGGCAAAGGTCGAAGGAAGAATCGGCGGTGATCGTCGATCTCAAACCCGGCGAAGTAAAAGACGGTGTCGAGCTGACGGCGGATGATTTTTAGGTCCGAGGTTCTGTAGGGTCCGCTTCAGCGGACCGGTTACTCCTCTCGCGCACAAGAAATAACCGGTCCGCTGAAGCGGACCCTACAAGTGCTACTTCAGTTTTCCGAGTTGTTTCTGCAGCAGTACGCCGATCGCCTCATCGCATGCTTTTGGCGCATTCTCGCCGGCCTCGTTCGTCGCCACGAGGGCGGCGACGTTACGCTTGGGGGCAATCCACACGACGCAGTACCACATCGTGTTCGAGCCCGCATGCGTGAGCGCATCGCCATGCGCCCACCCGCGCGCCGCGACGAGCCAGCCCATCGCGTAGGCGTAGGCGTCGTCGCCTTCGCCTTCGGCTTTGTGAAGGATGTCGAACGTTTCGGGCTTCAGCAATCCCGGATGCGATGCGCCGCGAGTGAGATGAAACGCGACGAACTTCGCCCAATCCGGCAGCGAGCAGTGCACGGTGCCGGCGGGGCCGATGCCGGATGGGTTGTCCGATTGTGGCGATTTCGGATCGACTGGTTTTCCGTTCGCGAAGTGCCCGCGCGGCTGATCGCCCTGAGGCGCGCCAAAGCCGGCCGACTTCATTCCGAGCGGCTTGAAGAGGCGCTCGGTGATCAGCTTTTCCCATGGCGTGTGTGTCACCTCTTCGGCCATGTGACCCGCGATGGCGAAGTTGGCGTTGGAATAAACGAACTTCGTGCCCGGCGGATATTCCGGCGGTTGCGACGTGATCGCCTCGAGTAGCGCTTGGCGCGACCCGACCGGATTTCCGCGCATCGACCAGAGTTTGCCCCAGATCGGCAGCTTCGACAGATCGCCCGGACATCCGCCGCGGTTGGTGAGCAGGTTGCGCAGCGTGCATTTCTTGAAATCCGCGTTCATCTTCGGCGCGAATTTCGGGAAGACTTCTTCCAGCGTCGTGTCCCACTTCAGCTTGCCCTGTTCGACGAGCATCGCACACAAGGTCGCGGTCATCGCTTTGGTGTCGGAGCCGAGGTGGAACTGATCATTGATGGTGATGGCTTCTTTGCTGCCCCGCCAGCGCACGCCGGCTACGCCTTGAAGCGTGATCTGATCGCCTTCAATCGCGAGCGCCGCCATGCCGGGGAGTTTGTATTTCTCGACGATCGGTTTGATCTCCGCGGAGACATCCCGTGCCGATGCGGGAACTTCCGACGGCGCGCTGGCCGGTCCCGCGGCGAATGCAGGCGCAGCGCACAACGACACGAAGATCCCCACGAGCGTTCTCGTCATCATTTCGAGTCTCCGATGATTGCCCAAGCCCCGCGGCCTCATGATTTATGGCCTGAAGCCGCGACTATTGGACACGATAACGCGAAAAAGGTTGGAAAACTTGCGGCTCATCGTGGTTGCTGTGTTTAGCCGGCGAGCTTGCACGCCGTTTTTCGCCGGAAGAAACGGCGAGCAAGCTCGCGACTCGCCTGAGCTCTTCGAAGTCCGGCTACACGCGGATCACACCGAGAATTTTCGATATGGACGAATTCGAAGCGTTCTACGCATAATGCGCGCGTCCGATGAGAACGCGTCCGATGGTCCAACTAGCCGTTGTTGTGTTGATGCTATCGGCGGCTGGCTGCAGCGATTCCTCGAGCCAGCTCGAGCAAATCGATAAGGGGATTTCCTCCTGGGCGCAGACGCTGCGAATGGCCAGCCAGTTGCGGCTCGATGGCCACGTCCCCGCGGAGTATCTCCGCCAAACCACCGAAGCCGCGCGCAATTCGTTAACCAAACTTTCGAAACAGCTGCAGGGTGTTCAAGGTTACACCGATCAAAAGAAGGCGCTCGCAGCGCGGATTCTCGCTCTTTCCGACTCCGCCGAGAAGATCAAGCTTGCGATCGAAACGGATGACAACCAGCAGATCAAGCAGCGCATCGCAGCGATTGATCCGGAATCGCGCCGATTGGAGGCGCGATGAGAAGGCTTCTGGAAATCGCCCTTGGCATCATCACGAGCATCGGCGGATTTCTCGAGGTCGGTTCGATCGCGACCAGTGCGCAGGCGGGCGCGCTGTTCAGGTTTCAACTCATCTGGCCCATCGTCCTGGGAACGATCTGCGTGATCTGTTTGATCGAGATGTCGGGGCGGCTTGCGGCGATCAGTCATCACGCGCTCCCCGCGGCCGTGCGTAAGCGGCTCGGATTCAATTACTACATCGTTCCGCTCATCGCGGAGACGTTCGTCGATCTGCTCGTGCTCGCATCGGAAATCGGCGGAGCCTGCATCGGTTTGCAATTGATGACCGGCATCTCGTTTCAATGGTGGGCGCCGCTCGTCGCTGTAGTCGTTTGGGCGACGCTTTGGTACGGCAACTTCGGAATCATCGAGTATGGCGTTTCGCTGCTTGGTTTGATCACGCTGGTGTTCGTCGTCGCCGCTTTTAAGCTGCATCCCGCGCCTGCGGACATGTTCAAAGGCCTCATTCCGACGCTGCCGACGCATGAGAAATCGCGCTACTGGTTTCTCGTGGTGAGCATGATCGGCGCAACGGTCAGCCCTTACTTGTTCAACTTCTATTCCAGCGGCGCGGTGGAAGACAACTGGGACGAAGGCGACATCTGGCCGAACCGCATCTCCGCGACGCTCGGCATGGGCTTCGGCGGACTCGTTTCCGTCGCCGTTCTCATTTGCGCCGCGATGGTTCTCCATCCGCGGAAGATCGACGTGAATGATTACACCCAGGTTGCGCTCATCACATCGAGTCCGCTGGGCATCCGGGGATTCTGGATCTTCGGCGCTGCGCTTTTTATCGCCTGCTCCGGCGCGGCGCTCGAATTGAGCCTCGACATCGCCTACGTCTACGGACAAACCTTCGGTTGGAAGTGGGGCGAAAACGAAAAGCCCGGCAACGCAACGCGCTTCAGCATGATGTTCACATTGTTCATCGCGGTCGCATCGATCTTCTCGATCGTCGGCGTCGACCCGCTCAAGCTCACGCTCTTTTCCACCGCGATCACATGCGTGATTCTGCCGCTGATCGTTTTTCCGTTCCTCGTCATCATGAACGACGAGGAGTTAGTCGGGAAACACAAAAACGGGATGCTCAGCAACGGAGTCGTGTTCGCGATCGTGGTCATCGCATTCGTGCTGGCCATCGTTGCCATTCCACTGGAGTTACTCGGAGGTTCGTGATGGATCTGGTGCGCGACGTGCTCGATAGCCAGCTCATCGATGAGAACATGCGGCCGATGGGAATGGTCGACGGCCTGACGATCGAGCTGCGCGACAATGCTCCGCCGCGCATCGTGTTCATCGAATGCGGGTTTCCGGTGCTCGCTCGACGGATCTCTCCGAAGTTCGAACCCATCGTGCGCTGGCTCGGCCGGCGCTTCGGCCTGCGAAGAGGCCGCGTGATGCGCATCGCGTGGTCGAAGGTGAAGTTCGTCAACATCGACACAAAAGTGATTATCGACGCCGAGCGTACACCAGCCCTGCGATGGGAACAGGCGCTATGCGAGCACATCATTCGGCACATTCCGGGGTCGCAATAATGGCCGGCAAACGAGTTCATCTCGAGGGACTCCTCGGCCGAAAGGTGATCGACCTCGACGGCAACAACGTCGGCCGAATCGAAGAATTCCGCTGCGAAGAACGCGACGGCGAAACGGTGATCACTCATTTCCTCCTCGGCCGCCAAGGGCTAATCGAACGTCTCTCCATCCCCGGCCTCGCCTACTCCGCCTTGCTTCCGTTCGGCGCCCGAAAGGGACAAGTCACGCACAAGATTCCCTGGGACAAAATGGATCTGTCCGATCCGAAACATCCGAAACTGCAAGGTCGAAAGGAAGAAGTCGAGGAAATTGAATAGCCTGGGAGGGGCGAGTCTTCTGCCGAGGGATTTTCGTCATCGCATGAAACGGCTCGGCGGGGGCCTCGCCCTCCCGAAACTCGGTCAAATGACGATTACTTTATCCCACCACCATCGAATCCGGCCCCAGCAGTTTTTCGACGCGCGTGGATTTGATAGCCGGCTTCTTTCGCCCGGGATTAGTTCTTTCGCCATGACATCTCCCGGCGTATTCCACGTGATTCTGTAGGGTCCGCTTCAGCGGACCGGTTACTCATTGTTCGACAGACAAATAACCGTCCCGCTGAAGCGGAGACCCTACAAGTAACTCAGCGAATTACCGCTGCGTCAGGCCTTCGAGCGCGATGAGATACTCGCGATTGCTTGGGTCCCACTTCACGGTGTACGCGGTCGGGTAATAGCCGGCGGTCGCATACTTCTTCGGCAGAGCGATCAGTTCCGTCGTGTTCGGCTTCGATTCGAGATACGCCTTGGTAATCATCGGCTCGATGAACGTCACGCGGCTGTCGTAGGCGCCGTAGATCAGCGTCTTGGTAAACGGCTTGCCCGTAAACTCGCGGCCCCTGGGGTTCACGAGATGCGTGCCCATCCGCGGCATGGGCGGGACGGGGGCCATCACATAACCATCGGGCATTTCGTCTTGCGCGAGCGCCTTCGTCGCGCGCTGCACGTCGTCGCCTTCGGCGGTGATCTTCTGGCGCGCGTCCGGCTTCATCATGTAGAAGTGAAAGTCGAAGTGCGGCTTATCGTAGATCCCCGCCGGCTCGTGACCCTTCGGGTTCCAGTTGATGACGATGTGATTGAACGGCGTCGGCGCGTCGACCGGCAGGTCAAGCACGTACTCGTGTTCCGCACAGCAGGCTTTGCCGGTTGATTCCGTCGGCAGGCCTTTCAGCGCCGCCTCCTCCATCGAGATACCAATCGCCTTTGGCAGACCCTGCTCATCGTAGTTGACCCACGAACGCGCGGTGCCCTTGCCCATCGCGACGGCCGTGCCATAGCGCGTCACCGATGCCGGGACAGACGGATTGGAACCCGCACCGGCCGTCAACATGACGATGGCCAGCAGCGGAAGCGGAACCACCCAAAGCGGAATCGAACGAACCAACCCCATCGTCTCGCGAACGCGTAACATGACATCTCCTCTAACGAGCCGGACGAGCGTGCGACCACCGCACCCATCGCCGACTTCAAGCGAGGCGGAAACCTAAGACGCGTCCTTGTGGTGTGAAGTATCCCTAATGAGGGACTGGAGCGGATTCCGACCGCGGCAGATTGTGTTAACTCTATTGAACCGAGCGGGTTATGCCTTGCAAAAGCCGAGGATTGGTGATTCGTGATTGGTGCGTGACAAATGCGAGGTCAATCATCAATCAGCAATCACCAGCCCTCTCGCCTCGTTCGACGCACCTCAGTAAGATGCCCGCCCTTACCTTACCAACGAAGGAGTTTTTCATGGCCGACATAACCATCACCGTCACCGACCGCGTGGGCCGCAAATGCGCCAGCTCAGGCTCGAAGTGGGAACCGAAGATGGGTTACTCCCGCGCCGTGCGCAGCGGAAACTACATCGCGGTCACCGGCACCGTCGGCATCGGCGCCGATGGCAAGTACTCCGGCTCAATGGAAGACCAGGCGCGACGCTCGCTCGCAATCATCCGCGCCGCCATCGAAGCCCTCGGCGGAAAGATCGAGCACGTCATCCGCACGCGGATGTTCGTGACTGACGTGAGCAAGTGGGAACAAGTCGCCAAAGTCCACGGCGAAGTCTTCGCCGAAATCCGCCCCGCCACCACAATCGTCGAAGTCACCAAGCTCATCGACTCCGAAGCACAAATTGAAATCGAAGCGGATGCGATTGTGGCGTGATTGAAGGTCGTGCTTTTGTAGGGTCGCGCTTCAGCGGACCGGTTACTCTCTTTGTTCGGGCAGAAATAACCGGTCCGCTAAAGCGGACCCTACGAAGGCAAAGGCACTAAAACATCTTCAGCTGATCCAGCTCAAACCCCAACTTCGTCTGCTGATGATCGATGGGGATCTTGTACTCACCGCTCCAGCAGGCGGTGCAGCAGTGTTTGGGGTCGAGCCGCGTGGCGGCTACGGTGCCTTCAAGTGAGAGATACGCGAGCGAATCGACTTCGAGATAATCCTTGATCTGCTCGACCGTGCGGTTGTGGGCGATCAGCTCGTTTGTTGTCGCGAAGTCGATGCCGTAAAAGCAGGGGTGACGGATCGGCGGGCAGCTGATGCGCAGGTGAATCTCTTTCGCGCCGGCGCGACGAAGCGCCCGCATCTTTGACCGGGTCGTTGTTCCGCGGACGATTGAGTCATCGACGACAACGATGCGTTTGTCTTTCACGAGTTCGCCGATGATGTTGAGTTTCATGTTGACCGCGAGGTCGCGCTGCGACTGATTCGGCAGGATGAACGTGCGGCCGACGAATCGATTCGGCACGATCCCTTCTTCAAACGGAATTCCCGATTCCTTGGCGAAACCAAGAGCGGCGCTGCGCCCGCTGTCGGGCATCGGGATGACGGCGTCGGCTTCGACCCCCGATTCCCGCGCCAGCTGTCGACCCATTTCCTGGCGAACGCGTGTCACATTTTCGCCGAACAGCTTGCTCGCGGG
This sequence comes from Phycisphaerae bacterium, assembly GCA_025924315.1. Classification (GTDB taxonomy): domain Bacteria; phylum Planctomycetota; class Phycisphaerae; order Tepidisphaerales; family Tepidisphaeraceae; genus JAICIO01. The sequence continues at coordinate 9,621 of JAICIO010000016.1, read as the reverse complement.
ATTCGCAAAATAGACATGCTCAAAAACGCACCGCGCGCCGATCTCCGCCGGCTCGGCAAAGCGGCGGCTCTGGATGCCGCCATCATCGATGCGGACGATCTCGCCTGGCTCAACATCGCGCTCATACCTCGCGCCGATCGCATCGAACGCGCACGTTTCGCTCGCGACGACCCAATGCCCTTCCTGGGTCCGACCGAGCGACAACGGCCGAATGCCCCACGGATCGCGGCACGCTTCGATGCGATTTGGGAACAAGAACAGAAGCGAATACGCGCCCTGCAGATGTCGCAACACGTGCGGCAGCGGATCATGCTTCTCGACGTGCGTCGGCTTGGCCAGCAGATGCACGATGATTTCGGTATCGGTCGTGCTCTGAAAAATATGCCCGTGCTCTTCGTAACTTCGACGGAGCAGCGCCGCGTTGATCAGATTGCCATTGTGCGCGACCGCCACCGGCCCCATCAGATATTGCCGAAGCAACGGCTGTGCGTTGCAGAGCTTGCTCGAACCGGTCGTCGAATATCGAACGTGCCCGATCCCGCCGTGCCCCTTGAGTTCTTCCTGCAGCAATCGCGGCGAAAACACCTGCGACACGAGGCCCATGCCCGTGTGCCCATTGAGATTCATACCATCGGAGACAACAATCCCCGCCGACTCCTGCCCGCGATGTTGCTGCGCAAAGAGGCCCTGATAGCAGATGCGCGCCGCTTCCTGCGAACCCCAAATTCCAAAGAGGCCGCACTTCTCCTTCTTCTCATACTCCGGATAGAGAGGGAGTTCGACAGACAATTGAGTTCTCCGTTTGACGGGCGTTTCAGGAATGCTGCGACCGGTCAAATGACGACGCGATCGCATCAAAGACGAAGCTTACGAGACCCGCACAAGCCGGTCAACTTCCGGGATTTCGGTTCAGTTTTCATGGGCGTGTTACTACAATGGTGATGCTATGACGACTCGCATCATCGAGGGAACTTGGGACGATCTCATCCATCGCGAGGACCTTCGCGGACAGCGGGTGCGCGTCACCGTGTTAGAACCGATTGAAACGCATCATCTCACTGAATCATCCACACCGGAGGAGCGAGAGCGATGGGCGGAGGCCTTCAAGGCGTGGGTCGAAAGCCACAAACCCGTCGGACATTTCGTTGATGACAGCCGCGAATCGATTTACGAAGGCACGATGGATAATCCTCGCTGACTTCGAATGATTCTGGCTGACACGAACATCCTTCTTCGGCTCGCCCAGCCGGCTCATCCCCATTTTCGACCCGCAACTGAAGCCGTCAATCTGTTATCTGCGCAAGCAGGTCAGGCAATTGGAATCGCCACCCAGTCGCTCTACGAGATGTACGTTGTCTTAACACGCCCCGTCAATGTAAACGGGTTTGGCTGGAGTCCCGATCAAGCGCAGACCGAGTTGCGTCGGGCTATCTCGTTCTTTCAGCTTTTTCCTGAAACCGACAGCATCTATCAGCACTGGGAAGATTTGGTTGTGCGCTACAATGTCGTCGGCAAATCCGCACACGATGCCCGCTTGGTCGCATTAATGAACGCAAGCCATATGGATCGATTGCTCACCTTCAATGATCGCGACTTTTCCCGTTTTGCAGAGATCACCGTCATCAATCCCTTCGACGTCCTCGGCCTCCCTCGCGCATGAAAGGCAAACCGAAAAAACCGCCGCGGGAGAAGGACATTACCGCGCGGTATCTCTCGGGGAATCTTGATGAAGATCGGGTCGAGCAGCAGGAGCGGTTTTCGCAGCGGTCGAAGCATGCGCAGGCGAACAAGACCGCGAAGACCTCGCTCATGCGCGCAGCCGAAGAGTCGGGCCAGATCGACATGGCGAGCCTGCCCATCGGCGAGGTCGTGCAGAATTACTCGCTCTTTTGCGACGTGCAGCATGACGGGCAAATGTATCTGTGCGTGCTGCGCAAGACCTTGATGCAAGTCGGCGGCGCGGGGGTAATCGTCGGCGATCGCGTGCGCTTTCGGGCGACGGGGTCGACCGACGACCAGGGCCGGCCGGAAGCGGTGATCGAAGAAATCCTGCCGCGAGAAACGCTTCTCACGCGGGCGGACAGTTTCAAGGCGATCGAGTCGCACCCGATCGTCGCGAACGCCGAACAGATGCTCATCGTCGCGAGCGTGGCGCAGCCCTCGGTGAAGTGGGGATTGATCGATCGCATGCTCATCGCCGCGAAAGGCGGCGGGCTGCGGCCGATCGTTTGCGTGAACAAGGTCGATCTTGCGGAGACGAATGACGGCACGCGCGAGGCAATGGCCGAAGCCGAAGCCGCCCTTTCGCATTATGAGGCGATGTCGATCGAGACGCTGCAAACCAGCGTCGAGCAAAACCGCGGGATCGATGAGCTGCGCGATTTGCTCGCGGGCCAGGTGACCGTGCTTGCGGGGCACAGCGGTGTCGGAAAGAGCAGCCTGATTCGCGCCGTGCAACCGGATCTTGATTTGCGCATCGGCGCGATCAGCGGATACAACGAAAAGGGCCGCCACACGACGACCTCCGCACGCCGTTACCCACTGAAGATCGGCGGAGCCGTGATCGACACGCCGGGTGTGAAGCTCTTTGGGCTCTGGAACGTCACGCGCGAAAATCTGAGCGATTACTTCCCCGACGTCGCCGGTGGAACGGCGCCGCAGTGGCGCGTGGAAAGTTTTCAGCGGATCGAAGCCTCGCTGCGTTGATCGCTCTCTTCGTTGCGCATGCGCACAAGCGCCATCAGGCCGATGATCGATGAGAAGAACACGGCCATCGCGAACGGAATGACGGCGGGAAGATACAGCCGCAAGGCGCCGAAAAACGATCGCGACCTCGGCGGCCATTCGCCGAAGAGCCCGGCATAGCGATTGAAGACGGCGATGCTGTCGGGTGACGCGCCGCGTCCGCTGCGCGTGTACATCCCGAACGCGCCGCCACCTTGAGCGAGGAGGCCGACCGCGCCGCCGCCGATGGCGATGGTTGCGATCGCGAGCCCGCCGATCGCAATGCCGCCGCTGATTGCCAGTCCACCGACGGCGCCGAGCAACCCGATCGACATCCCGCCGATCGAGCAGATCCCCATCGCCATCCCACCGAGTGCGACCACGCCGCGCGCGATCCCGCCCAATGCGATTCCACCCGTGGCAATGTCGCCAATTGCGATCAGGCCGCGCGCGTGCCCGCGCATTTCGCGCCCATGCGGACCGAGCGCGATGGAAACAACCGGCACGCCGAAGATCTTCGCCTTGGATTGATATCGCTTCCCGAGGCGCACGCCGAACGACGGCCGCGTGAGCACTTCGACCAGCGGCTTCCCGCATTCGGGGCAGCGCGCCGAATCGGTCAGGCCTTCGAGCGAATAGCCGCAGTTTAAGCAGTATGGCGCATCGGACACCGCGGTCTGCGATTCCATGCAGCTGAGAATACCGGCGATAATGAGACGGTCCAATTACGAGGAACCGTGGAAGTTCTAAGCCGAGTTGTGTGGCACCGCCGCCCTCGGCTGTGCTTCGTTTTGCCGAAGGAGCACAGCCGAGGGCGGATGTGCCACGTGGTTTCACGGAAGCTGTCCCGGCGCCCACAGTTTCGACACGTCCTCCCTAGCTTCATCGCGTCGCTTCAGGTCATTCAAGAATTTGAAGAAGTTGATCGCCGGCTTCCAGTTCAGCAGGCGCGCCGCTTCGGATAGATCGTGCTGCTCGAGTTTCTCCGGCAGCTTGATGCCGTACTTTTCCATCAGCTTCGTCGCGCCGGGGAATTGTGAATCGAGCCAGGCGCCGCCCTTCGTCGCGAAGTGATCGGCGACGTGTTTCGGCGCGGCGTTGTCGCGATGAACGATCGTCATGAAAAGTTTGACACGACCGGCCAGCGCCGCGTCAAGCGAAGCAAGCGTCGCGGTAGCGACGTCCCGGCGATCGACGCCGTTGAAGAGCAGCTTCTGCCCGAAAGCGAGATACGGCTTGGGCACGAAATCGTGATAGCGGAGGCAGACCGTCGGCGTGCTGGTGGTTTCGTGGAACATGCGGCAGAGGTCTTCGCCGAGGACTTTCGTCACGCTGTAGACGCTGCCGAAGCCGTAGGCCATCGATGACGCAAAGATGAGGGCTTTGATTCGGTGCTTACGCGCGGCCTGGATCACGTTGAACGTGCCATCCACATTGACGGCGAAGATCGTCTCGTCCGACACCGGCGGCTGGTGCGCACAGTGCCACGCGGCCAGGTGAATGATCGCATCGACGCCTTCGACCGCGCGATCGACATCGGTCGGCGAGCGCGTATCGCAGCGAACGAATTCGCCGAGCGACGCGATCTCCGCTGAGCATGCGGACGCGTCCGCGAGGCGAAGCGAATAGCGGCCGGTTCGCGCGATCGTTTGGCTGATTACAGAGCCGGCATTGCCGGCGGCGCCTGTGATGAGAATCTTCAACGTGGTGTTCCTTCCATCACGAAACCGAAGCAAATTGCCCGGGAATGTGCGGATAACTTGCCCGGTGCGGGGTTTGTTCGTAGGATGAGGCCGTTCGATCAAGTTCGCAAGCGGCGATTTTTCCGGAGAGTGTTCGTGGCCAAGTCCGAGCCTATTGAAGTGGAAGCGACGGTTTCGCAGGCGTTGCCCAACGCCATGTTCAAGCTGAAGCTCGACAATTCCGACAAGGAAATCCTCGGCATCGTCTCCGGCAAGATGCGCAAGCATTTCATCCGCATCCTTCCCGGCGATCGGGTGAAAGTTGAGCTCTCGCCTTACGACCTCACTCGTGGTCGGATTGTTTTCCGCCAAAAGTAAATCAACCGCGAAGGCGCAAAGCTCGCGAAGCAACTCACGCGAAGAGATTTGTCCTTTCTTCGCGTGAGTTGCTTCGCGCTCTTCGCGCCTTCGCGGTTGAATTCGCTCACTGCCCGCTCGCGTAGTACTCCTTCACGCTTCTTGTATTCAGCACGATCAGCAGCGCGATCGGATAGATCAGCGCGATCACCGCGAAGGCGATGGTGAAGCCGGCCATCGGTTTGGCCGAGGGCATGGAAGCCGTCGCGCCGACGCTGGTCTGAATCGCGGCGACGATGTCGCGGATGATCCATGTCCAGCCGATCACGCCGAGAATCACGATCGGAATTTTCACGAGCGCATAGATCAGGTGCAGCTTTCGCCCTCGGGGCAATTGTTTGAGCACGAGGATGCCGGCGATGAGAAGGAGGATCGCGAGGAGCAATCCGCCCACCGCGTCGACGATCACCATTGCGATCGCGCCGTGGCTGACCTTGAATGATGGCCCCCCACCGCCGACCCCGGCGAACATCGCGCCGGATGAACTCGAGAAGAACACGGCCCCCGTTTGCGACATCGACACGACGCCCGTGCGCGTCTGGAACACCGCGCTGCCGTCCTGCTGAACGCTGACGGTCAACAGCTGAAGCGCCGTTTTCGCGGGCTTTCCGGTGGAGTTGATGAGCGTCTGATTCGGATTCTGCAGCTCCTGCGTCCAGGTCGCCATCTGCTGCGGACTGAGCTTTTGGCGGGCCAGCTTCTGGGCTTTCTTAACGACTGCATCGATCTCGGCCGGGCTCAGCGAATTGGTGTCGTCGTCCGGCTCGTCGTCGGCAACGCGCACTTTTTCGCCGCCGTCCATGGGATCGTACAGCGCGCGGTCATCGTTCACTTCGACGCGACCCTTCGCCAAAACGTAATAGTCCGGACCGTTTCCCCGATTCGAATACGACTGCCCGCTGTCGTTGATGCCATTTTTGATGGCGGTCTCGAGGTTCCGCTTGCCAACCGGAAACATCTGCTTCCCACATTTCGCCAGCAGGCGATCGAGCTGCTTGTGACGCACATCGTTCAGCGGATGAACATTTTCCATCGCTTCGAGAACAATCGCGCGCTGGTCGTCGTCGAAACCATTTTCGAACACACGCACGGATGGCGCGGTGGAAGGTTGAGTAGCGGCGACCGGCGTAGATGGCATCGTGGTCGGCGAGAACGTCGCGGAAGCCGATGACATCGCCGCGAGCGTCATGAGCGAGATGGAATAAAAAACCGTGATCAACCCGCCGAGCAGACCCATCGCCGCGACGACGATGCTGATAATGCCGATGGCGCTGATAATCCCTGGCCGACGCGGCACGACGGGCATCGCATAAAGCGGCTGCACCGGCACCGGCCCTCCCTGCGGCGGATATTGGGACATGGCGAGATTCTATGAAGCGGAGGCGGGATTCGGAAGGAAATCGTGCCTGGTGATTGGTTATTGGTGATTGATGAAGAGGCTATTGATTAGTGATTATTGATTAATAAAGGCCCCTCCTATTAATCAATAATCAACAATCAATAGCACGCCTGTCACGCACCAATCACCAATCACCAGGCACGCCGATCACATTTCTCCCATGTCCCATAATCCATTTCACTCCCCAGCTAAAAGTGCCGATAAAGAGAATGGAGTGGAGCGCCGGATGGACCTGAAGCAGACCCGTGGAGAGCCTCGCCTGTTGATTTCTCGCAGTGCCCTGCTGCAGAACGTGCGAACGATTCGCAACGCGCTGCAGCCGGGGACAAGAATCTGCGCGATCGTGAAGGCGGGCGCGTATGGGCACGGCGGAGCCCTGGTCGCGGACGCCTTGTGCAACTTCGCGACGGATCAGTCGGATTCCCCCGCGGTCGAGCAAATCGCTGTCGCGACGATGGACGAGGCGGCCGGCCTCGTTGAAACACTGCTTCCAATCACCATTCTCCGCCCTGTCGAAAACGTCTTCCTCGGCCGCCAACGATCGGCATTGGAACACGCGATCCGCAGTGGGTGGACGCTTACGCTCACCACAGCAGCTGCCGCGGATGACGTGGCGCGGCTGGCGCTCGCCTGCGGCCGGCGCGCTCGCGTGCAGGTCATGATCGATACCGGCATGACGCGCGCTGGCGTGAATTACCAGCAAACCGAATACGTCGTTCAGCGAATCCTTTCGCGACCCGTCTTGCAACTCGTCGCGGTCGGCACGCACTTCGCCAATTCCGAAATCGCTGGCGATCAATTTACAACCGAACAGCTGAGTCGCTTCCATCAAGTGACGGACGCAATCGCGGAAGAATCCGACGGCATAATCCTCCGTCACACCGCCAACTCGGGCGCCGTTTTCTTCACCCCAGCCTCCCACTTCGACATGGTGCGGCCGGGATTGGCGATCTATGGCATCGACCCCACCGGCCGACCGAGCATTAATCGAGCGCTCAAACCCGTGATGAAGTGGACCGCCCCACTCATCGGCATCCGTGATGTCTCTGCCGGCACAACTGTCGGTTACGGCCAGACCTATTGCGCGCCTCGCGACATGCGCATCGGCCTCGTACCGGTCGGCTACGCGGACGGTTACCTGCGAGCCTTCAGCAATCGCGGGGTGATGCTCCTGCAGGGCGAAATGTGCCCGGTGGTGGGACGCGTGAGCATGGACCTCACGACGATCGATCTCAGCAACGCCCCGCACGCGAGCCTGGGCGATGAAGTCACGCTGCTCGACAATGATCCGCTCTCGCCCTGCAGCGTGTACGAGCTGGCGAAGTGGGCGGACACGATCCCGTATGAAATCTTCGTTCACATCGGCCAGCGCGTAAAACGCGTCGCGATCCAACCGCAGGATGGATCGGATGCAGTGGTCGACGACGAGGAAGAACTGCTCTCACCCGATTCCGACTTCTAAAACGGAATTGTCCACGAAGGTCACGAAGGGACACGAAGAAGAAGCATACTTGCCTTTCATTCCTGTGCCTTCGTGACCTTCGTGGACGACTCTTCCCCTTTCGCATCACACGCCGTACTGTTCTCGCCCATGTCGCGTGCGGGCAAATTCGGACTTCTCGTTCTCGCCTGCGCGGCGCTCTACCTCATCGGCAACAACACGGTTCCGCTCTGGGATCGGGACGAACCGCGATATGCGAACGCCTCGCGGTGGATGCTGAATTCCGGGGATTGGGTCGTGCCGCGGATTGGATTCGGTTCCGCGCCGGAGACGCCGCGCACTGCCAAGCCGGTGATGATTTATTGGCTGCAGGCTTCGGCGATGCGCGTGTTCGGAGCGAATGGGTTTGCGGCGAGGTTTCCGTCTGTTGTGGCAATGGTGGTGACCGTCGTCATTTTATTCGTAACGCTGGGGAGAAATCGGCGGGCGTTCTGGACAGTGTTCGTCTTCGCAACAAGCGCGTTGACGATCGCGGCGGCGAAGATGGCGCTGACGGATTCAGTGCTGCTCGTGTCCGTGACGGTTTCGCAGTTCTGCGTCTATCGGCTTTGGCGCGGGCGGGCGGAAATTGGCACGTGGATTATCTATGGTGTTGCAGTCGGGCTGGCCGGGCTTACGAAGGGGCCTGTCGTGCTCGGGGTGAATGGGATGACGCTCCTCGTCCTGTGGGGACTCACACGCCTCGATTTGTGGCTCGCGCGCCGAAGTCATCCTGAGCGCAGCGAAGGATCGGGCCTTATGGTTGCTCGAGGGGCCAGATCCTTCGCTTCGCTCAGGATGACATCCGTCGTGCTCGGTGCAGTAGTTGCGGTGCTGATCGTCGCGGCGATTTGTGTGCCGTGGCTGGTTGCGGTGCAACATCGTGCGCCCGAGTTTCTCTCCATCATTCTGAAGCATGACGTCGGCGAGCGGATCACGAGCGGACTCGAAGGCCACAAAGGTCCGCCGGGTTATTACCTGATTTTGATCTGGGCGACGTTCTTCCCGTGGAGTTTGCTGCTCCCCGCCACGATCGTGCAGGCGTTTACGAATCGCCGCATTCCACAGATTCGCTTCGCACTCGCGGCCGTCGTCGGGCCGTGGGTGATGTTCGAGATCGTGCAGACGAAGCTGCCGCACTATTTGCTGCCGATCTTTCCACCGCTGGCGTACCTCTGTGCCGACATGCTCATCCGCGCATCGCGCAAGCGGATCAAGGACCTGGCGAACGTCGCTTTCGTGCGCGTGACGTTCGGCTGGGCGGTACTCGTCACGCTGCTCGCGAGCGTGCCGTGGCTCGCGATCAGATGGTTCGATTTCAAGCAACCGATGATCTGGCCGATGCTGTTGCTAACGGTCATCGGCGCCGAATGGGGCCGGCAGGTTTGGCGATACTTCCGCGCGAATAAACCCCTCGATGCCGCCGCCGTGATGGGCATCGGGATGATCGTGCTCATCGGCGTGCTTTACGGCTGGTACTTACCAAATGCAACGTACATGCAAATCTCCCCTCGGGTCGCCGACGTCCTGAAGAGTAATGGCGCGACCCAGCGCGGTGACGTGATCATGATCGATTACAAAGAGCCGACGCTCGCGTTCTATCAGGGCGGGACGATCGACCCGCAGCGCGACAACGCGTATCTCGAACACACGCCGTTCGATCAGCTACCGATGTGGGTTGTGCTCACGAAGGATGTCTGGCGTGCGACGCCCGACTCAATTCGATCAAAATGGGACGTCATCAACTTGATCCACGGCTGGTCGTACGCAGACGGCTCGCGAATCGTGGACGTGATCATTCTGAAGAAAAAGTGATGCGAATGGTGGTCGCTTCGCGGGTTAGCAGACGAAACCGGTTCGATATGCGAAACCCCCAAGCGTCTCCAAACCCGCCTGCGCCGCGGGGCGGCGCAGCTTCG
>JAICIO010000015.1 GCA_025924315.1 Phycisphaerae bacterium | reverse complement strand
TACTGTGATTGACGTTGCACCTTACGGTTTGTACGGGGCCCGTTTTTCGCCGGGGGGCTTGCCCCGCGGCAGACTTCATCCGCCGCGGGGGTTTGCGCGGGGGCCACGCCCCGCGGCTAAATGAAACGAGAGTCTCACTTTTGTCCCGCCATCTTCGCGCGAAGCCGCTCTTCCTGTTCGCGCAGCTCCGGTGTGAACTCCTTGCCGAAATCCTCCGCCTCGAAGATCTGGCGGATCTCGATCTCAGAATCGCCGGGCATCGGATTGGGGCAACGCTTGACCCAATCAATCGCCTCCTGCTTCGACTTGCACTTCCAGATCCAGAAGCCGGCGACCAACTCTTTCGTTTCCGTGAACGGGCCGTCCGTCACCGTGCGATTGCTACCCGAGAATTTCACCCGCGCGCCTTTTGAACTAGGCTGAAGCCCCTCGCCGGCCTGCATGATCCCCGCCTTCACGAGTTCTTCGTTGAACTTGCCCATCTCCGCCAGGAGTTGTGCGCTCGGAAGCTTGCCCGCTTCGGAATCTTTCGTCGCTTTGACCAGAATCATGAATCGCATGGTTTGGTTCTCCTTCTGAAAGTGGTCGAGTGGCGGATGCCAATTTCGACACACAAGAAAGTAATTTTTTACGTTCGTGACTCCTCGAGCTCGAGGTTTCTCTCAATGGTCGAATCCGCATTGCAGAAATCGACAGCACCGCCCGGAATTTTTCAGAAGGTGTTAGCGCGACAGCGCTGCCAGGCGATTTTCCAGAAATCGCCGCTCGGGATCCTGGTTGGCCAATGCAATTGCCTGCTCGTAAGCCTCTTTCGCATCAGCAGTTCGGTTCAACCGGCGACACAGCTCGGCACGGGCCGCATGCGCCAGATGGAAATTCGACAATTCCCCCCGCGACAGGATTCCGTTGATCAGATCGAGCCCGGCCTGCGGCCCATCCCGCATCGCAATCGCGACGGCACGGTTCAACTCGACGATCGGTGACGGCTCGGTCCGCAACAGCACGTCATACAGCGCCGCGATCTGAGACCAATCGGTCTGATCCGCTGTCGCGGCCTGTGCATGCACCGCCGCGATCGCGGCCTGCAGGCTGTACGACCCAAACGCCCGCGTCGCCAGCGCCCGCTGCACGAGCTGCAACCCCTCCGCGATCTGCTCGCGATTCCAGAGCGAACGATCCTGATCTTCGAGCAAGATGATTTCACCGCCGGCCGTCGCGCGCGCCGCGCGGCGCGATTCCTGGAGGAGCATCAGCGCGAGGAGGCCGATCACTTCCGGCTCCGGCAACAGTTCCGTGATTAACCGGCCGAGACGAATCGCTTCGTCGGACAAGTCCGCGCGTGTAAGGGATTCGCCGGACGACGCAGCATACCCTTCGCTGAAAACGAGGTAGATGACGTGCAGCACCGTGTCGAGCCGCTCCGGCAAATCCGCGCGGGCCGGAACTTGATATGGGATCTTCGCGCTCTTGATCTTTGATTTCGCGCGGACGATTCGCTGCGCGATGGTCGGAGGGTTTGTCAGAAACGCGCGGGCGATTTCCTCTGTCGTAAGACCGCAGACTTCTCGCAGTGTGAGAGCAGTTCGCGCGTCGGCGGCGAGGGCGGGGTGGCAGCAGGTGAAGATCAGACGCAGGCGATCGTCTTCGATGTTCTCATCATCCCGGGCGGCAGGGTCAGTTGATTCGGTGTTGAGCCGATCGGCGATCTCTCCGAGCGATGCATCAAACTTCGCGCGGCGACGGATGACGTCGATCGCCTTGAACCGCCCCGCCGACACCAGCCACGATCGTGGATTTTTCGGCACGCCCTCGCGCGGCCACTGCTCCATCGCCGCCGCGAATGCGTCGTGGAGCGCCTCTTCCGCCAGATCGAAATCGCCGAGCACGCGCACCAACGTCGCGAAAACCCGCCGGGATTCGGCGCGATAGATATCCTCCAGCGCCCGTCGCGCCGTCAGATCCGCTGCTTCCTCCGGCATGAGTTCAAGCGTAATCAACTGAGTGGTGTGATGCCATTGAGCAATCATGTCATCCTGAACGAAGTGAAGGATCTCGATATCTGACGTCGCTTGCGATCCGAGATTCTTCGCTTCGCTCAGAATGACATTGCGGCGTTACATTTTTCGAATTGGAACGAGCTGTCGGATTCGTCGATCACGCAGATACAGCCCGAGCCATGCGACGACGCCGAGGAGAATCGGAACGATAAACTCCGTCTCCTGCGAGCGCACATGATGATTCGCGGCCCCGCCGAGATACCCGGTCATCAGGATGACGCCAAGCACCGCCGTCTGCGGAATCAGGTACAGAATCACGCACGCAACTTCCGCAATGCCGATGTACAGGATCGCGCTGTCCGCGTAGCCGGCCTTTTGAAAACCTTCGACCGCCATCGGCACGCGGGCGAGTTTGAAATACGCGCTCATCAGCATCAGCCCGACCGGCGGGAGTGCGAGGATCCAGCCAAAGATTGTTGCGACCTTCGACGCACGCCGTGGTTCTTCAAGTGTGATTGTCATGATTCGCCCAGTGCCTTCTCGCTGATTGTTTTCATCTGCGCCAGACCGTTCTCAACGCGATCATGGCTGCTGCTTTCCCTTTGGTCGAACGGCGATGTCGCGTTTCGACATCCATCAGGCTTTTTCTCCCCCGACCACGTTTTCTCGCGCGCGGATGCGTATTGCGCAACCCAATTAACATGAAAGGCTTGAAAGAAACGGTACCCGGTACCGTTTTTTCTCTCTCTGAAAAAGGCGGTGCGGAACAATGCGATATGTTTGCCGGTTTCTCGCGGCGGGTGCGGGATCGAAAGATCAGGCGAGTTCGCCGATCCAGGTGGTGTTTTGGGGGGCGAGGGTTCTTGTGCCGCCGGCGGTCATGATGATGAAGTTGCCGATCTGCTGAATGATCGTTCCCTGGCGGGCGGCGGGGAGATTGGCGAGGGGAATCCACTCGTTGGTGAGCGGCTCATAGAGGTTCACGCTGTTGGTCGGCGCTTGAACAAACGCGTCGTCGTTCTGGCCGGCCGCGCTGATGATTCGGCCATTCATGACGAACGTGCTCGACTCCGCGTGCGATTTCGGGCGCGGAAGCGCGGCGGCGTTGCTCCACTTGTTCGTCATGGGATCGTACACCTGAACGAGCGATTGCTGGTTGTGCAGCTTGTCGTGACCGATCTCGCCGCCGATCGCGTAGATCTTTCCGTTGAGCGCGATGCCCGCCACGTGATCGACCGCGACGGGCATCGGGGCGGCGGCTTTCCACGTCGCGCCGGGTGTATCGAGATCGAGCGTCCAATGCTCGGCGGTGTTCGTCACGCGATCAGCGAGGCATCCGCCGAAATAATGCAGCGTGCGATCGAGGAGAACGGCCGATCCTGCCCCGCCGATCGTTGGAATCGGCGCGAGCTTCGTCCAGGTATCGGAGCCGGCGTTGTAACGCCACGTTTCATTCGTCGGCGTGCTGGGATATTCACCACGATGTCCCGCGACGAAGTAAACGACGTCGTTCGCCGCATCGACCGCCATTCCGGAATGCGTTTCCGGCGCTTTCATGTCGCGCAGCTGCTGCCATGAATTGGTAGCGGGATCGTACACGTCGACGCGCGTGCTGCTGTCGAGCTGCGGGTCGAGCCATCCGCCCATCATGTACAGCTTGTTAAACATCACGAAGCCGTGCGCTTCGAAACGCGTCGTCGGCGCGGGCGCCGCGAGCTTCCAATCTTTCACCCAGTGCGATGAATCCTCATCCGCAATGCTGACCGTCGCGCTATAGTGCGAGCCAACAATGTACGCGGGCTTCATCACGAGGATCGCACTCACGGTCTCTTTCAATTCCGCGATGGCGTCGGGCTTCGGCGTAACGTCAACGGTCACGGACGCTTGGCCCGCGGGGATCGTGACGGTGCCGGCAATGTCGTCATAATCGACGCCGTTCGTCGCGCTTCCCGCGATGCGCAGCGTGACATCGAGTGCGTCGGCTGTGCTTCCGGTGCGCGTGATGGTGAACTGTCCCGGATCGCTGCCGACTTCGGATGCGCTCGGGTCAGTGGCGGCGATGCTGACCATGGGTGCGTCGGCGGTCTCCTGGATGAGTCGAAAGTAATTGAAATTCGCGACGCCCATGGTCGCCGAGCCGGCGCTGTCTACGCTCAGCCGCAGCACGTGTGTGCCCGCGGTCAGCGAAATGCCTTTACTGATGATGCTTTGATACGTCTGCCAACTGCCGGTGACCGGGACGTTGATCTCGCCTGTCTTATCGACGCCGTCGATGTCGATGTGGAACGTGCCGTGGTTGCCGGAAGCGAGCCGCGTCTCGAGAGAATACGTGCCGGTGGTCGTCGCGCTGATCGTGTAGTCAAGCCATTCGCCGGGATCGGTCCACCCAATGTAATAGCCGCCGGTCGTGTCCTTGCTCAGGCCGATGTCCACCGCATTGGAACGATATAGCTTTCCGTCGTTCGTGGGATCGCTGTCGAAATACGCCGTTCCCGATCCGCCGTTGTCGTAGTTCTCCGCCTGGATCACGCCCGGTACGATCACGGGCGTGTTGCCGAACGGCCGCTGCACGCCACCGGACGAAAGAATTCCTGGTGAGATTTCAATGAAATCGATCTTGCTGTTGACCGCGGTTGCAGTCGGCGTGATCGTCAGACGACCGTCGGCGACGGTGACGGTTCGCGTCGCGTCGATCCACGGATTGGCGGCGCTTGGCACGCCCGCGAGAAGCAGCGCGCCGTCGGCGAGCAGTCGATCGTTGCTGTCATAATAATCCGGATCGCCCGCGACGACGCGGACCTGATACGCGCCGTTCGGCACCGCGATTTCCCACTTGCGATTCACCCCGCCGAGCTGCATGTGCGCGAAGGTGTCGTAACGCTGATCGACCGCCGCGGCGGAATTTCGATCGCGCACGGCCGCGGAGTTGTCGGCGTCCCAGCCATAACTGTAACCGTTGCCACGATTCGCGAAGACTTCGCCCGAATCGACGACATACCCCGCCGGGATCGGCGCATCGGACGGCTGAAAGTTGATCTTGACCGGCGAGAACGCCAGCAGCACCCGCGGTTCGAGTGCGTCAGTGATGTATTGATTGGACCAGCTCATCAAACAACACGGTGAGAATATCCCCGCTGCTGTCTTTAGGATCGGCACAAGGTCCGAGAAAAGTTGAGGGGAATTCGCCCGCAATGGCGCGCTTGGTCGCTTGCGATTTCGCAGAAGCAATCGCGCCGCTTGCGCGGAATGCCGTTTTCGAACTCTCGCGCCGCTCGCCCCTCTCCCCTGCCCTCTCCCCGGTGGGGAGAGGAAGTGAGGGCGCTTGTGCTATGGCGCGCGGTTTATGCAAACGTGCCGAGCCACGTATCGCTTCTGAACGCGCCGTTATAGCCGGTCGTGAAGATGATTTCGTTGCCGAACGACGCTGCGACGCCGGAGCTGCGGGTTTGCGGCAGCGGCTTAAGCGATGTCCACGTGTTCGTCGCGGGATCGTACTGTTCTACATTGTTCAGCGCAACGCGGCCGGGGCCTTCGCCGCCGAGCGTGAGGATCTTGCCGTTCTGCACGAACGTCGCGTTGGCGATGTGCGATCGCGGTTGATTGATGAGACTCGCGACGGCGGTCCATTTGTTCGTGGAGGGATCGTACGACCACACGTCGCTCTTGAAGACGGACGCATTGTCCTGGCCGGTTTGTCCGCCGATCGCGTAGATCTTGCCGTCGAGCGCCGCGCCGCCGACGTGATTTCGCGCCGCCGGCAGGCTGGCGCGCTGTACCCATTTCGCACCGCTTGTGCTGAGATCGAGCGACCACATCTCCGCGCGATCCGCGCGATTGCTATCTGCTCCGCCGAAGAAATACAGCGTGTGGTTCATGTACTGCAGCGAACCGGCGCCGCGCGCGCTCGGCAACGCCTGAATCGTCGTCCAGCTGTCGTTTGCCGGATCGTATTTCCACACGTTGGCCGTGCTGAACGTCTGCGGCTGGCCCGGGAGGCCCGGATATCCGCCGGCCATGTAGATGAACGTGCCGTCGGTCGTTGTGCCCGAGTGTGTGAGCCGCTGCGGCATGTCCTTCTTCTGCGTCCACTTGTTCGTCGCGGGGTCGTACATCTCGACGGTTGGCAGCGGACGATATGTGCTGTCGCTGTATCCACCAAATGTGTAAAGCTTCCCGCCGACGACCGCGCCCATCCCTTCGCTGCGCGCGACGGGCGAGGATGCTTTCGTCGACCACGAGAGCGAGCCGGTCGCGTCATTATCGGAGATGTTCACCTGCGCGTGCTCGTTGGCGGCGTTGGAATAATTCTCGTTTGGCGTGAGCGTGAGCACGACGGACTCGGTCGATTCGGGCGTGCTGTCGTCGAGCGGATTCACGACGACGGAAACCGAAGGCTGCCCCGCCGCAATCGTCGCGGCGCCACTGAGGCTTTGATAATCGATGCCGTTCTTCGCCGAGCCGGTGAGCGTGTAGTTCACGACGAGCGGCTGACTCCAGTCGTTGGTCATACGCGTGATGCTGAACCGTCCGCTGCTCGGACCGCTTTCCGACGCGGTCGAATCGGTCGCGTTCACGCCGACGACTGGGAACTTGTTCGATCCTTTGAGAATCTCGATGAAATCGATCTTGTTGTTCGACGCGCCGCTGGCGTTACTCACCGTGAGCTTGCCGTCCGTGACATTGACCGTCGATGTTCCTTCGACCCAGTGATTGCTCGACGTCGGCGTGCCGTTCACGGTGAGCACACCTTCGACGTTGATCTTGAAAACGCTGTCTGTGTAACCCGCATCGCCCGCGACGACGCGAACTGTGTACGTGCCGTTCGGTACTGCCAAGCTCCAGGAATAACTCCCGCCGCGCTGCATGTGAATGAGCGTGTCGTAGCGCTGATCGGGCGAGAGCGACGAATTTTTATCGCGCGTGTTGGCGGTGTTGTCGGCGTTCCAGCCGTAGGTGTAGCCGTTGGAGCGCAAGCCGTAGGTCGCGCCGTAATCGGTCTTGTAGAAATCCGGCGCCGCCGAACCCGACGGCTGGAAATTGATCCGGATCGGCGCACTGCCCACGGTCGCGAACGCGTGAACCGCGTCGTCGATGATGTTCACGGTCGCGCTGCCGCTATTCGGCACGATATTGTACGTCTCGTCGCTTTGCAGCGTGAGGTTGACGGTGTCGTCGCCGGCGCCGTTGAGCAGCGGATGGATATGAATCAGCGCCGACGATTCGTCCGCGGGGATCGTGATGTGGCTGGCGATTGTCTTATAGTCGAGGCCATTCGAAGCGGTGCCCGCGATCGTGTAGTAGACATCCAGCGGCTCATCGGTATCACCGTCGCGCGTGACGGTGAACGCGCCGGTATTCCCGGTTTCCGTCGCGTGCGGATCGCTCGCGGTGATGCCCACGTTCGGCAGCACGTCCGCCTGTTCGACATCGACGAAGTTGAGCTTGTTGTTGATCGCACCGGCGGCGCTGGAGATCGTCAGCTTGCCATCCGTCACGAGCACGCGAACCGTGCCTTCGAGCCAATGGTGATTGCCAGTCGGGGTCCCATCGATCGCGCGCGTGCCTTCGACGTTGATCTTGTAATTGCTGTCGGTGTAGTTCGCATCGCCGGCATCGACGGTCACGTCATACCAGCCATCTTCCAACGCGAGCTGCCAGGTATGATTCTCGCCATTCTTCTGCATGTGGATGAGCGAATCGTAGAGCGCGCTGGGCGAGCGAGAAGAATCGCGCTCGCGCGTGTTGGCGGAGTTATCGGTGTCCCAGCCGTAGGTGAAGCCGTTTCCGCGATCAGCGTATGCCTGTCCCGAATCGAGATGCCATCCGACCGGCGGAGTGGGGCCCTGTGGGGCAAAGTCGATCAGCGCAGCGAAGCCCGCGTGCAGGAGTTGACGCGATTCGAGAGCTTCGAGAACGGGGGCGGTCGCCGAGATCAAAGCGGCGCGACGGGACAACAACTTGGTAAACATCCGACTTCCCTCTTATGCATCCAAGGTGATCACAGCAGATAAGGAAGCATACCGCGCGACTTGAGGCGCGGGGGCGGGGAAAATGCCGGATCGAGGGAAAAGAATGGCGGTGCGATCGGAATAATCGTTACACGCGGTTTCGATGTGAAGTAGCACGGGTTTTAACCCGCGCAGATTTGTGGCGCTCAAAAATGCACGGGTTGGAAAACCCCCGCTACGGGGGACGTCGCGGAAATCAGCCGTCTTTCCACCAGATCCACCACCCATCGCCAAGGTATTGCTTGCCGCTGGTTCGGATGTGCGGATTGGTTTCGGGCAAATACATGAAACCGGTACGGAAGCCATCCGCCCCAACTTCGACCGTAAATCGCGCCCCGCCCCCTCTGATTGGCTGTACTTCCGTCGCCTTATAGGCGCCCAGCCACTGATCCTGCGGCGAAGACTTCGGCCGCGCAATTACATCCGCCGCGAGCGCGTCCATCTGATGCTTGCTCATCCAGAACGCCATCTTCAGTGGAAACCCCCGCGCAATCGCGAACGCTTCAACGAGCAACAGCGCGCCGACGAGATACCGCGGCTTCGCGCCGCGCGTCAGCCGCTCCCTGGGCCAGTTGTATTTCCTCGCCGCGATCCTTCGCGCGATCGGCCACGCCACCCACACCAGCCCCATAACGACAAGCACCGCAACACCAACCCGCGACACATCCAGCCAGTTCCGCGGCAAGCGCGTCACCCAGAGCGTCATCCCCGCCGCGACGAGCGTCACCACAATGGTCGGCCACCGCATCGGCCCCAGCACCCACTGCGCGGTTCGCGTCAGCGGGGCTCCCATGTTCATCGTCGCAGGATTTTTCGCATCAAATTCGAGCCCACATTCCGGGCACCGAGGTTCTGAAAGACCGCGAAGCGGGTAATTGCAATCGAGACACAGGCCGAGAGATTCGGACATGGAAGTAGTACGTCGAACAACGAAAAAAGCTCGCTGCCGCTTGCGGCTTAGCGGGAATTTTTAACTCTTTCGTTCGCGAGCAAAGCTCACCAATCGTTGGTGACGTACCGCCCCGTAATGAAAGTCATCAGCGTGCGCGCCCTTCGCGAGTTATGGCAAGCTCTTCCACGAATCGCGATGAAGTAAGGTCCAATGCACAAGTAACGTGCGTGCGGGCAAACATCCGTGCCGGTCGTCATGGCTAGAGTTGCGACTAAAGAAATTCGTGCAGTCCAAACACACCAAGCTTTGGCTTGCCTACCTTCCGGCAATCCATTGATCCGCCCGGTCGAAATAAGAAAGAGAATCGCGATCCCAACGATCGCGAAAACATAAAAGTCCGGCCCGCGAAACGCCCAGACCCAAGTGAGAGACGTCGCAATCAGAAGCAACGCGACGACTCGAACGCCCCGTGAATTCGCAAGCCGCACAATTGCCGGCTTTTCACGCGCGATTCCCGGCGATGAATAATTCAATACCCTCGGCGCCGAAGGTGTCGTCGAATCGACGTTGGGCATTCCGCCTTGCACATCTACTTCACGGCCTGCGGGTGATCGGATCGGACAAGATCGAGATCCCCCGCTGCTGCATTCGTCTTCACCTGCTCCACGTTCTTGCACCCCGGAATTACGCTCGTCACCGCCGGGTGCTGCAGGCACCACGCCAGCGCCCATGTCGCCATGTTCACGCCTGGCGGCAGTTCACTCTTTCGGATCTGCTCGACTTCCTTCAGCTTTTCTTGAATCTGCGCATCATCGCGCGAGCTGCGCACGTCGCCTTCCTTGAACTTCGTCCCCGGCTTGTATTTTCCGCTCAAAAATCCGCTCGCCAGCGGCACGCGCGCCAGCACGCCGAGATTCTGCCGCGTGCACGCTTGAAACACGCCCTGTTCCGGCACGCGGTCGATCCGGTTGTAGATCACCTGGATCACTTCGACCTGCGCCTTCGTCGAGCCATCCGTCTGATGCACGTTGTTGTTCGGGCTGATCGAGTTGCCGATGTGGCGAACCTTCCCCTGCTGCTTCAGCTTGATCATCGCCGCCTGCAACTCGGGATTATCGAATTCGCTGTCTCTGATAGAATGATACTGCAAGACATCGACGTGATCCGTCCGCAGCGCCTTAAGCGAATCCTCCAGCTGCTTCATCGCGTCCGCCGGCTTGCGTTCATCGGTCCGATCCATGTACCCATGAAACTTGTGCCCGATCTTCGTCGCGACGACCCACTTGTCGCGATCGCGCTCAATCGCCTTGCCGATGAGCGATTCCGAAAGGTGATCGCCATAACACTCGGCCGTGTCGATGAGATTGATGCCCGTCTGCCGACACGCATCGAACATCTGATTCACCTCGTCCTGCGAAAAATCCTTTCCCCACTCCCCGCCGAATTGCCAGGTACCGATGCCCACCACAGAAACGCGAAGACCAGTGCTGCCGAGCGTGCGGTATTTCATGAAGTGATTCCTTATTGAAGTAAGGTTGAGCGTCCCGCCGTCAGAATAGGCGAGGAAGCAAGTGTGACACAACGAACCAAGTCGAGAAGAGCGTCAATCGGCCAGCAATGGGTCCTTGTGGGACGAGTCCGTCGCGCTTGCTGTCGTATCGGTATTCGCACTCACCGCCGCCGATCGCAGTGATCGTCACTCCGCTCGGGTTAGCTTCGACGGACCAGACCACCGTGCAACCGAACCATCGAAAATGATAGGGTGAGCCATACATCGGCTCATGGTTGAAGTAGCTGTTTGCGATCGGCCAGCCGATATAGCTCAGGGCCAGTCCTGGCAGATCACCGAGCGTCAGCACCGCCAGAATGAGAATGATTAAGCGCGCTCGTCGCCAGCGCGGCGATAGCTGCTGCATTGGCGGAACCGCACCGTAATGACTTAAATAAGCGTGCTGCGCGGATCGATGCGCCCACCGGAACGTCGCGCAAATCAGCGCCGCAATGAGACCACAAATGCCGAAGATCAGTCCGCCCGGCATCAAGGCGAAACCCCACACCATCGCACCCATCGCGATGATCTGAAATTTGTGTAGATCGGCCCGAAGCGGTTGCGACAAATACCCGCCGAGACGCGTCGACGTGAGATTCATCGTTAAACGGTCGCTCGGATCGAATGGTGTCCCACACTCCGGACAGCGTGGCGTGTCCAAACCACGAAGCGGATACATGCAGTTGCGGCAAATCGCGCGGATCTGATCGTTCCCCCGCATTGTCCCTCTGTCTGATGACATATTTCAGCTAACTCACCCCTACGACCGATAATAACATTGCTTCTCAAGCGAAAGAACGGACGCGATGCGCCCACACGGCGTGATGTTTCATCATTTTAATTCTGAGGTTCACCTTCCGGGGCAGGGATCGATCTCAGCGGACGCGCTCCGCGCGATGATCGAACAGCTCGGGCCGGGGCGGATTTTGCCGGCAAGTGAGTTTCTGTCGCGGCATGTGCGCGGGACACTCGCTGCAGACGATTTATGCCTCACGTTCGATGATGCGCTGCGGTGTCAGTTTGATGTCGCGTTGCCGGTATTGCGGGAATTTGATCTGACCGCGTTCTGGTTTGTTTACACGTCGGTGCTTCAGGGCCAGATCGAGCCACTGGAGATTTACCGACACTTCCGGATGAACTGTTTTCCGAATGTGAACGCGTTCTATCGCGCGTTTGAGGAAACGGTCGAGCGATCGGAACACGCGGACCTCGCGGCGATGCTGATGGAGGAATTCAATCCGCGGGCGTACTTGGCGGGGTTTCCGTTTTACACGGATGAAGATCGGCGGTTTCGGTTCCTGCGGGATGAGGTGCTCGGGCCGGCGCGGTATCACGCGGTGATGGAGCGGCTCATTGACGAAAAAGAATTTGATGTGAATGCCGCGGCGCGCGGTCTTTGGATGGATGATGGCTGCGTGCGCGAGCTGCACGCTGCCGGTCATGTGATCGGGCTGCACACGCACACGCATCCGACGCGCGTGGAGCATTTGTCGGCGGACGATCAGCGGAGCGAGTATTACGAGAATTACGCGTACCTGAAAAACCTGCTCGACGAGCGACCGGTGACGATGTCGCATCCGTGCAATTCGTACAACGCAACGACGCTGGAGATTCTGAGCGAGCTCGGAATCACGCTTGGCTTTCGCGCGAACATGGCCAGCGGGTTTGGCGGCGCGCTCGAGTTTCCTAGAGAAGATCATGCGAATCTGGTTCGAAGAATGACATTGGCTGCCTGATGTAGCACGGGCACCAACCCGTGCCGTTCTTTCGACTGCGGAAGCGACGGGCTGATCGCCCGTGCTACGAACATGAAGATCACCGCTTTTACGAGCAATCAGCCGAGACATACTTCGCTGATCGTGCGACTCGCTTCGATCGCGGATGAAGTCTTCGCGGTGCAGGAGTGCAATACGATCGCGCCGGGGGAAGTGGCGGATTTCTTTCGCAAGTCGGATGTGATGCGCGATTACTTTTCGCGCGTTCTGGCGGCGGAGCGGGAAATCTTTGGTGCGCCTCGGTTCCTTCCGAAGAATGTGCGCTCGCTGCCCATCAAGATGGGGGACCTGAGTCGGCTTTCGATCGAATCGGTGCGCGACGCGCTGCGAAGCGACGTCTTCGTCGTCTTCGGCGCCAGCTACATCAAGGGTCCGCTGATCGATCAGCTTGTCGAGCGGCGCGCGCTGAACATCCATATGGGCGTCTCGCCGTACTATCGCGGAAGCTCGACGAATTTCTGGGCGATGTACGACCGCCGGCCGGAATACGTAGGGGCGACGATTCACTTGCTGTCGCGCGGATTAGACTCGGGGCCGATGCTGTTTCACGCATTGCCGAAGGCTGAGGCGACGGAGGCGTTTGCGCTGGGCATGCAGGCGGTGCGGGCGGCGCAGGAGGGATTGGTCGAGCGAATTCGCGATCGATCGATCTTTGAGATGACGCCGATCGATCAGGACAAATCGCGCGAGCTCCGTTACACACGGAACGCGGATTTCACGGATGAGGTCGCGCGCGAGTATTTGGATCGGTTGGCCACGCCTCAGGAGATTGCGCAGTCACTTCGGAATCGCAAGTCGTCTGACTTCGTTCGTGCGGTACTCAAGTAGCTCTGCCGCTTGCGGCTTAGCGGGAGTTCTTGGCGGTCCCGCTAAGGGCTAAGGGAAAAAACTACGGCAGGGTCTCCCAAACCACGCTCCAAGGACCTGAAGTCGAACGTTTGAGACAGCTCGACGTAGTTTTTTCCCTCAGCCCTTAGCGGGAGTGCTCGGTGCTCCCGCTAAGCCGCGAGCGGCAAAAAAGTACGCGACGCCGATCGCTGCGATCGGCGTCGCGGGGAGTCGCACAGAAGCGAAACTTCAGGTGCTTAGAGTAGGACTTCGACGTCGATGGTTTGATCGATGGCGATCGCGTCGTTATCCACGGTGGCGGTGTCGTTGCCCGCGCCGCCGTCGGTGACGCCGTTGGTGCCGTTGGCACTGTTGAGGGTGTCGTCGCCGTTTTCGCCGTAGAGCGTATCCGCGCCCTGTCCGCCGTCGATGGAGTCGTCGCCATCGCCGCCGTAGATGACGTTGTCGCTGTCCGATCCGGTGATCGTGTCGTTGCCGGCGCCGCCGATGACGTTCTCGACGTCGATCTCGACATTGTCCGCCTCGCCCGATTCGCCGTCGTTGTCGACCTGGTCGATCGTGATATTGAGATCGCCGGTGCGCGACGCGTACGTGACGGTGTCGCTGCCATCGCCACCCGACAGCAGATCGTCACCGAGCCCGCCGTCGAGCGTGTCGTCGCCGTCCTCGCCGAGGACCTGGTCGTCGCCATCGCCGCCGCTCAGGCTGTCGTTGCCAGCGCCGCCTTCGAGGACGTTGTCGTCGGCAGAACCAACAATGACGTCGTCGCCCGATCCGCCGTAAACGTTTTCGATATCCGAACCGATGTTGTCGCCTTCGCCGATCTCGCCGTCATTCGCGTTATCGTCGAGCGACAGTGTGAGGTTGGCCGACCGTGAGGAATAGTCGGCGGTATCGGAACCATTTCCGCCGATGAGCACATCCGCGCCCATTCCGCCATCGAGCGTGTCGTCGCCATCGCCACCGTCGAGCGTATTGTCGGAAGCGTTGCCCACCAGGAGGTCATCACCGCTGCCACCGGTGACGTTCTCAAAGTCCGCGCCGACGTTGTCGTTCTCGCCGGCTTCCCCATCGTCGGCGACGCCATTCAATGTTACGGTGACGCTATTCGTGCGCGACGCGTACGTAACCGTGTCGCTGCCCGTTCCACCAATAAGTGTATCCGTGCCGAGCCCGCCATCGACCGAGTCATCGCCCGCGCCGGCATCGACGCTGTCGTTGCCCGCCCCTGCATCGATCGTGTCATCGCCGGCATTGCCGACGATCTTGTTGTTGCCGCTGGTGCCGGTGAGCGAGTCGTTGCCATCGCCGCCGGTGATATTTTCAACGTCGATGCAGACATTGTCGCCTTCGCCCGCTTCGCCGTCATCGTTATTACCGTCGATCGTCACCGTGACGTCGCCCGCGCGGCCTGCATACGTGACCGTGTCGCAACCGCTTCCGCCGACGATGGTATCGGCGCCGAGGCCACCGTTGATCGTATCATTCCCGGCGTAGCCACTCAGCCAATTGTCGTTGTCATCGCCGGTGATGGTGTCGTTGCCCGATCCGCCGATGACGTTCTCGATGTCGGCTTCGACGTAGTCGTTTTCGCCTGCTTGACCATCGTTCGCGGTGTCGTCGAGCGAGACGTTCACCGCGGTGTTGCGCGACGAGTAGTTCACGACGTCGGTGCCGTCGCCGCCGACGATCGTGTCGGTGCCGGTTCCACCGTCGATGTTGTCGTCATCATCACCACCATCGAGTGTGTCGTTGCCGGCCATACCCTGCAGCGTGTCGTTACCCGCATCGCCGAAGATCGAATCGTTGCCTGATCCACCGGTGATGGTGTCGTTGCCCGCTCCGCCGTTGAGCGTGTTGTTGCCGGCCGAGCCAACGATCGAGTCGTTGCCGTCGCCGCCGGTGACGACTTCAATGTCATTCAACAAGTTGTCGAGCTCGCCGGTTGCGCCGTCGTTGCGAACGCCGTCCATCGTGAGGATGAGGTTCTGCGTGCGACCGGCATAGCTGACTTCATCGACGCCCGTTCCACCGCTCATCGAGTCGGCGCCAAGCCCGCCGTCGAGCGAGTCAGTTCCGGCGCCGCCATTCAGCGTGTCGTTTCCGCTGCCGCCAGTTAGTGTGTCCGCGCCATTGCCACCGCTGAGCACATTGTTCGCGCTCGTGCCGGTGATCGAATCGTTGCCACTTCCGCCGGTGACGTTTTCAACGTCCGACTGAACGTTGTCGCCGCCGGAATCACCGTCGTTCGCAACGTTGTCGAGCGTGATCGTAAGATCGGTGGTGAAGCTCGAGTAGTCGGCCGTATCGGTATCCGCGCCGCCGCCGAGGACGTTGCTGCCGGCGCCGCCCGCGAGCGTGTCGTTGCCCGACATGCCGATCAGCGTGTCGTTGCCGTCGTTGCCCTTGAGATTATCGTTGCCCGCGCCGCCGGTGATCGAGTCGTCGCCCAGGTTGCCTTGAACGATGTCGTTGCCGTTGCCGCCGTCCATTACGTCGTTGCCGAGCCCGCCGCCGAGCGTGTCGTTTCCGTCGCCACCATAAATGTTGCACGGCACGGTGATCTTGCCGAGCGCAACGTTGTCGTTGCCGGCCATGCCATTGATCACGATGCGATTGATGCTCGTCGTCGTGAATTTCTTCGTCGTCTTGTTTTCCGTGACGACCGTGTACGTGCCCGAGATGTTCACCTGCAGCAGATCGTTCCCACTTCCGCCGGTGATTGTGAGCACGCCAGACGAAAGTGTGGTGGAAAGCATCTGACGCGATTCAAGGAACTCGATAAACATTTGCGACTTCTCCCGATAGCAGTTCGGGCCGAAATCGCAGCGGATTAACGCTCGCCTTCTGCGTTATGGGATCAACTTTTTGTTATGGGAGTGGAACGAGCGCGTCCCGCGTGGCAAAGTCGTCACAGGCGGAAAAAAGTGGTAGATGCAGCCCCGATCGGTGACGATGGCTTCACTCAAATGATCGAGCTTTCCTGGGCTGATAATGTCCTGCTTATCCGCGATCCGCGCTTGCACGCGGGGCCGATCCGAGTCTGGTATCTGGAAGCCTTCTGCCGCGATGGGTCGACGCATCGGAAGTGGGAAGAGACGGTGATTCCGCATCAAACGGAGCTTCTCGAATCGGCGCCGCATCAACTCCGGTTGCGATCGTTATTAGAAGACGGAGTCGTCGCGGATCATCTGATCGAGGCGAGCCAGGATGAAGTTGCCTTTCATGTCACGCTGTACAATCCAGCGACCACGCCATCGCGAGCTCATTGGGCGCAGCCTTGTATTGAAGTCGCCTCGTTCTGCGGCGTCGAACCGCGATTGTGTGACGAGCGATATCTGCCGAAGTGTTTTGTCTTCATCGACGACGCGCTCGAGCGGCTTCCCACGAACGCTTGGAACCAGGAAGCGCTTTACAAACCGGGGCAAGTCTGGGCGGCGCCGAAGGTTGACCCGAACGATCTCAACCCGCGGCCAATCAATCCTTTGCGAACGAGCAACGGACTAATCGGGTGCTTCAACGAAGACGAAACAATGCTCCTGGCGACGGCGTGGTGGCCGTGGCAGGAATTGTTCCAGGGCGTGCGGTGCTGCATTCACTCGGACTTCCGCATCGGCGGGCTCGCGCCGGGTGAGCGCAAAGAGGCTCGCGGCAAAATCTATCTCATCGAAAATGACATCGAGTCATTGCTCGAGCGCTATTCGCGTGACTCGTAGGGACGACGCTTGCGTCGCCCCTACGAGGTCTCTGTTATATCAGGAGTTGCCGCAGATCGTTTTGGCCCGGCAGCGGCGCGAGCGGCTGCATGCCCGGCTGCGGCGGAGGTGGTTGACCAATCGTTGCACTTTGCGCGAGGCGTATGCCGAAATCGACGTTGTTGAAATCCATGCCTCGCGTCACGTCGATCGGGCGATTGTTCGGCGTGGTGAGAATCTGTCCGTTCAAGGTGACGACGTGCACGGAATAATCGCCGAGCTGAATGCCCGCGAAGTGATACACGCCGTTTGGATCCGTGCGGGCGGTTGTGATGATGGCGCCAGTGTCGTCGACAAGCTGCAGCGTCATGTTCGGCAAACCGTTCTCGCCGGGATCGATCCGACCATTTCCGTTCGCATCGGCGAACACCCGGCCATTCACCGTCGTGTTGTAGACGAACACGTTGTCTTGGAGGTTCGTGATCGTCGTGTTCGCCTGGATGATCTTCGAGAGCGTCATGCTGCGGACGAACGCGAGATCAGTCGGATTCAGCGAGCGCTCATACCAGAACCGGTCGCCGTCGCGCACGCGGGTGAACTGATCGACGAGAATTCGCTGAAATGTCGGCCCGAGATTGCTTCCGCGGAGATGATCTTCTGCTAGGCCACCAACCCATAGATCGATGTTGTTCACGTCGCCGTACAAACTCTCGAGTTTCGCCGCGAGTTGCGGATTACTCGTGATCTGGCTGAAGCTCGTCACGCGTGGCAAACCCATCGCAGCGCGGGTTGAGTTGTAATCCGCCAGGCCATGATCGCGTCCGCGCTGTATATTCAGCGATGCGAGATCCAATCCGCCGGAACCGGGCGCGCCGAAGAGAAAATTGCGCACGCCGTCGACGACGAGGTTGTCGATTTCTTCAGAGTTGCTGCTGGCGAGATACTTCACCAGCGGATCGATGCCGTTCTGTTCGACGATCGTCGGATTGAAAAAGATCTGCGACAAACTCATCGCGTCGCGGGTGGGCTTGCCATCGTTGCCGATGAATTCGACGTCGTCGGTCAGCATGCTGTGGCCGAAGCGATACGCGGCCGTCGAGAACTCGTTGCTGATGCTCGGATTGACGCCGGGCTTGTATCCGCTGTAGGGCGCGATCGCCCCGGGACCGAGCAGCGCCGGGAGAAATTCGTTGTACGTGATCTGCTGGATCTCGCCGATCACGAGCCGGCGGGCCTGCTGATAGATCTGCTCGTCCGTCCATGAAGGATTTTTCGAAACGATCTGCCCCGCGACGCGATTGTGCTCGCGGAGGAACAGCGTCTGGATCGACGTGAGCTCCGCGTTCTCTTCGGCGCGCACGTCGCCGGCCAGGAAGTTCTGGCCATCCGTATCGAAGGGCAGCAGATTGCCGCTGCTGGTCTTCAGCCGCCCGCCACTGAACGTCCGCAACCGCGCCGCGGTCGTCGCGTCCGAGCCGTACACCATCGAGCCATCCATGTACGCGGTGATGTCGTTGAGCTGCTGCCGCGGCGAGGTCACGCCGGTTCCGGCGGCGTATTCACTCCGATCGAGCGGAATCACCTGCGTGCCGGTTCCCGCAGGATCGAAGTACGGGTCCCCCTTCGGCACCGCGACGTCAAATGTCTCGGCGGGCGTTCCATCGTTCGTCAGGTCGAGATCGTGATCGACGAATTGCCCCCAGATGTACCCAAACGCGGCGAGGTGTGTGCTGCTCAGGACGTCACCTGCGGGATGCGCGGCGATGGTATTGCTGATGACCCGCGCCGACGGCCGCGAGCTTCCACTCGGCGAGCTGATTCCGTCGGCGTATTGCGCCGGCGCGAGCCGCAAGAGCGCGGTGTCGGTCGAGCCCCACGTTGGATGCTGCAGATTGTTTCCAACCCCATTGATCGGCTCAATATTCGTCGCGAAGAGGAGGCGGCCTTCGAGCGATTCAAGGCGTGCGACCTGAGCTGAAGAACTGCGGTTCATGGCGCTTCTCCCGATTGCGTCGCGCGTTCCCATGATGAGCGCGCGGAGAACCCTCTCTCCACAAAGGCGATCGGCATGCAGAGCGCGAACGAAGATTCGATTGAAAGGTTGAGAGTGGCGTGTGAAACGTCGCGGAGGAGCGAGCTGCCTGCATCGCTTCATGCGCCGGCGGAGGTGTTATCTCTCCACGGACCAGGCCGGCGGCAACGTTCCATCACGCAAGGCGTGAGCCGATCCGGAAATGAACACCCGATCGGATGGCCCCTGCGGTTCGTTGTGCGGTCGATGATTAGTGCGGTAGGGCAAGAGCCGGTTTAGCTGCATTTTCGATGAAAAGAAAAGAGCCCGCTTTTTTCTGCGGACCCTTTCTTGTTTTCTCTCGGATCAAAAGACTCAGTTCGGCTTTGCCCGTTCAAATCCGTCGCACCCGCTGATCGGCGTGACTCTCAGATGCAGCGACGCGTGTTTCGGATGCGCGCATTCGTCGAGCATCGTTTCGGACGCCGATTTCTTCACGCGAATCTCAACGAGCTTTTTCTCCTGCGCGTGATGCTCGCCGAAATGAACGCACAAACCGCATTGACCATCGTGAACTTGAAGCATGTCGGACTCCTTTCGAATCGAACACTTTATCCGATGTACAAATCGCATGCCGCGAAAGCCAGTGAAAACCGTATCAGTTGCCAACTTAGACTGAGTCGCAGAATCGCGGGAGCCAGCGAAGCATTTGGCCGACCCATTCGACGTCGCCCGGGTTCGGCTTCTCCGCTCCCATCACCCATTTCGCGAGTACCACGGCTCGCGCCGCAACAAACAGATCGAGCAAGTTCTCGTGCTCCGGCGAGAGGTCGCGCACTTCGCGATAGCCAGACAGAAACGCACGCCGCTGCGCGCCCGTGCTGTCGAACGGTTTGAGCATGAGTAACGTGATGGCCATGTCATAAATGAAATGGCCAAATCCGAAATCACCGAAATCGACCAACCCGATTCGTCCGCGGTCGATCACGTAATTCGCTTGCGTGCAGTCGCCGTGAATCAGGCCGAAGACGCTATCGCCATGGCCTAGAGACCGCATCGCCTCGCGACAGCGCGCCGTGGTTGAATCGAACAGTTTCCGCGCCGCCCCATCAACTGCTGGCGGATGTGGCGGGCACCAGGGAGAGCCGCGTCCGAACAATCCTTCGTAATCCCATCGCGGAGCGCGAAAGTCGCTCGGGCGAAATGATTGGCCGTAACGGTGGAGCGTCGCCATCGCGCGTCCGACTTCGAAAAGCGCTCGGGCGCC
Organism: Phycisphaerae bacterium; assembly: GCA_025924315.1. Lineage (GTDB taxonomy): Bacteria > Planctomycetota > Phycisphaerae > Tepidisphaerales > Tepidisphaeraceae > JAICIO01. The sequence goes on along the minus strand of JAICIO010000015.1, from coordinate 54,110 downwards.
GGGACCATTCGCGCGAAACCGGCGCTCGCCGCTCACCCATCGCGTGAGGGTCGCGCGAAACCTCTCGCCGTTCGAACGAAAGGTCGTTACGGCCCTTCCCCCGCGATTCATCACCGGCACAGGCACGCGCAGCGACGTATCTCCCGCGAGCGCCTTGAGCCACTTCATCTGCGAAGTCAGAAATCGCCCCGCCGGATCGTGGGGGCGATAAATTCGCAGCGCATAGCTGGCATTCCTCGACGCCGTAACCTTGAAGACCAACTGACGATCGGATTGAAGCAATGTCACATCGATTGGTTTCAGCGCGTAATGCAGCAGGGCGCGGTGGGCGTGCTGATTCGGCAATGGCATCGTCGCAGATTTTAGCGATGTTATTTGCGCACGGGACGCTTCTTCGATTTCTTCGCGGAACCTTTGAGGAGTTGCCGAAGCCCCTCAGCGCGCTTGTCCTTAGCGGCACCGTAGTCTTCGGCGCTCATCAGACCGGATTCATAGAGGAATTGGCTCGGAAGGGTCGGCAGGAAACGGGCCGTACGATCTCTTGAGAACACATCCTGTCTGCTCTGGCACCACGCAACTCGCAGCAGCTTCCGAGCGCGCGTGAAGCCGACGTAGCAGAGCCGCCGCTCTTCTTCCAAGCCTCGATCTGCTCGATCTTTGACGGCTTTGTCATGCGGAAGAATGCCGTGCTCGACGCCGATTATGTAGACGACGTCGAACTCGAGGCCCTTGCTCGCGTGCAGCGACATGAGTCGCACCGCGTTGCCGTCGCCCTGCTCGTCGCCGTCGGTGTAGAGTGAGATGCTCTGGAGATATTCAGCGACCGTCGCCCGCGGATTTGTGCGAGCGAATTCCCCGATCGCGTTGGCGAGCTCGTTCACGTTTCGACTGCGCGCTTCGTATTCGCCCTTCTCTTCGTAGCGTTCCTTGAGCCAAGTGTCGTACTTCGTTCGATCGAGCAGCGCATTCACCAGATCGGCGACGTTGCGGTGATAGCGCGGCGCGTCGAAGATCTCGCGCGTTTCCTTGCATGCGCGAATGGCGGCGTCGCTAAGCGGTTTGTCATGCTCGTCGCGGATTGTCGGCAGCACATCGTCCCTCATTGCGTGAAGCAGATCGACGTTGTATTTCTCCGCGAAGGTTTCGAGACGGCCGATCAGCGCATCCCCCATCCCTCGCGCGGGTTTGTTCGCGATCCGCGCGAAGCTGATACCGTCTTTCGGATTGCAGACGAACCGCAGCATGGACAGCACGTCTTTCACTTCCATGCGGTCGTAATAACTGCCGCTGCCAACGACTTGATACGGAAGCTGTCGCTTCGCGAGCGACTGCTCGATCAGCCGGCTCATGTCGTTTTGCCGATAAAACACCGCGATCTCTTTCGCGGGGACATTCTCTCGCCGCACGAGCTTTTCAATGTCCATCGCGACGGCTTCGGCCTCGGCTTCCGGCTTTTCGAATTTCACGAGCTTCACCGGCTCGCCCGGTTTGTGAACCGTGCTGAACTCGACCGCGATGCGATTCGTGGAATGCTTGATGAGCCGGTCGGCCACCTCGATGATCTGCGGCGTGGAACGATAATTCACGCCGAGCTTCACGATCCGGCATTTGCCGGTTTTCTTCCGGCCGTTATTGATGAACCGATCGATACCGTCGGGGCTCGCGCCGCGCCATTCGTAGATCGACTGATCGCCGTCCCCGACCGCCAGCACGTTGTCTTCCTTCCCGCAGATCAGCTCCACAATCTCGTGCTGCGCGCGATTCGTGTCCTGAAACTCATCGACCTGGATGAACTGAAATCGCTTCTGCAGTTTCTCTCGAACGTCGTCGTGCTCGCGAAGTAATCGCACGGTTTCCGACAACATCCCGCTGAAGTCGCACTGATTCCGGCGGCGCAGCGCTTCAATGTACGCACGCATCACGCCGAGCTCGCCGTCGCGGATTTTCTCGCCCGCCATCGCGTGAAACGAATCATCGTCGCCGAGATTTTCGCGCCAATCGTTGATCGAAAACGACAGCAGCCGCGCCTGTGGCTTGGTCGGCTCAAGCCCGCGCTTGCGCGCGACCTGCATGATCAGATCGACCTGGTCGTCCGAATCACAGACGGTGAGCGCGTCGGTGTAACCGAGGCGATCACCGAACTTCCGCAGGATGATTCCGCAGAGGCCGTGGAAATTGCTGATGGCGACTTTCTTCGCGTTCTCGCCGTATTGCACGATCAATCGATCGCGCATCTCGTCGCGGGCTTTGTTGGTGAAGGTGAGGCAGAGAATGTTCGCGGCGTTTACGCCGTGGCGAACGAGCCGGCCGGTGCGCTCGGTGAGGGTTTTCGTTTTGCCCGAACCCGGACCCGCAAGTGTAAGAATGCGCCCGTGGACATGCGAAGCGACTTGTTCTTGTTCCGGATTCAGATGCATGCGCTGGATCGATGTTTTGCCCTGTGAAAGCCCCGGCTGCTAGCAGCCGGGGCTTTTGGGAAAAGTAACCGTTGATCAAGCCGTCGCAAGATCGACTCTTTGTCACGCGGGATTGAACCTAATTCACATTGATGTTGATCTTCTCTGCACGTTTTTGTGGATCAGTTCCACCTTCCGATTTGCAACCGAACTGAATGAGGAGCATGCCCACGATCGCCGCCATCACCAGAATTCGTTTCATCGTTTGAACCTTCCCTTTCTTGCGGTGTCATGATGATATGGCAATTGCAATGAAAACACTCTGCCCGACCTGCACCATCGTCAGTCTCATCGCATCGTCCTGGATCCTCGCGCAGCCGCGCGAAGTGCAGCGGCCGATTCTGGCGGATTACGACCAGGAACTGCGCACGCCCGACGGCCACTTCGATACGCCGAAAACGCTCGCCGCGCTGAAGGCGATGGGATGCAACACCTACTTTTACCTCATTCAACACGGAAAATCCGACTGGGACGATCTTCCAAGCTTTGCCGATGCCGCGGCACGGGACCACATGGATGTCGTCGTACACCTCACGCCGTGGAGCGAGTCGACGCTTTACAAGAAGAATTGGAATTATTCCGAGCCGTTCAAGACGGATTACGTGCGATGGGCGCAGGAAATCGCCAAGCTTTCGCTCGCGCACAAGAACATCATCGGTTTCGCGATCGACGATTTCTATACCAACACCACGCTGCCCGACCGCCCTGGCTTTACGCCGAAATACACCGAGCAGATTCACCACGCCTACAAGTCGATCAACCCGCAACTGAAGTTCTATCCCCTGATCTATTTTGAGCAACCCTGGCCGGATTTCGTCGAGAAGTACGGGAAATACTGCGATGGTGTGATCGGCGCGTATCCGCGAACCGAAGACGAAGTTGTCAATGCGAACACGTTTTTGCACGATGAATATTACGGCCCGTCGCTGATGGCGAAGCTCAATCGCTCCATTCCGACCGAGGACGATGAAGGCGTGCTGATGATCGGGGACTTTCATGTCGATGATCCCACCGATGCGTCGCTCACTTTTTTCTGGGACAGCTTTATTCGCGAGCAATCCGCGGAGCGCGGATTTCATTACGCGGTGTGCTATGTGAACGGCAAGATGATCTGGTCGGCCGACGCCTCGCGTCCGCCGACGGATCAGTTCATCAAGCTGGACCTCGCGAAGTACGTGCCGAAGGATCGCAAGATTCACGTCGAACTCGGCATGCTCGAGAAGAAAGGCGTCGACACGTTCGCGATTCAGGTGAACATCGAAAACGTGCGCATTCGCGGGGTGAGTTCGTTGAAGGGGAGTGGCGACGTGGATCACGTCTGGAAAGCGCATCGGAGCAAAAGCTTCACCGCGAGTTTTTACAAAGCGGCCGCGGGGAAGAACCGGTGGAATCTGCCGATGATTTTGATGCCGTCCGCCAACGCGCAGGAGCATGAACTGCGCTACAACGAGCCCGGCACGCCGGAGAATGTGCAGCAGAAGCTGCACATGGTGCTGGATTGCGTGAAGTCCGGCGAAGCGATCGGTTCGGTCATGTTCATCACGCCGAAGGACGAACACGATCCGTATTTCCGCGCGGTGCAGGAGGAGTATCGATCGTTTGCGGGGATACGTCCGGTGGATCGAGAGTATCACGAGCCCATGGGGAACGAGCGGATCTCGCGACCGAAAGAGAATGAGCCGGAATCGCGGAAGCGATATTAAGCGGAGCCCTGCCGCTGAAGCGGCCGGGCCTCAATCGCTTGAACATGCCAGGCGGCTTTAGCCGCAGGGTTCTCTCACGGAACGATCAGCGCGTTGGGATATCGCGCCGCGAGCCGGTTCTTGATCTGCAACGCCTGCTGATAATTCGGGATCGATGTAATCGCCAGAACCGCATGGCCCTGCGCATCGTTTGATCGGGTCGGATTTAATCCTTCGCGGCGAAGCTGTGCGATGTTCGCGTCGGCCGTCGCGCTGTTGGCATAGGTCGCGAGTTGCACCGAGTACGAGCGCGCGCCCTGTCGCTCCTTCGCCCGGATTGCCCCGTCGGTTCCCGGAAACTGCTGTTGCACGCTCGCGAAGGTTTCATCCGCCTTCGAGAACTCACCCATCCGCTGCTGCGCAAGCCCGACGCGATAAAGAATAAAGCTCTTCGTTGAAGGATCGTCGATGTTCTGATACGCCGCCGACCACTGCTGAGCGGCGGTTTGGTAATCGTCCTGCCAATACGCAACATTCGCGATGCCGGCGCGAATCCGGCCGTCGAGCGTCCGCGGGGGATTCTGCTGGAGCGCATTGATGTACGCCATCCGCGCGGCCTCCAGATCCTGCTTGGCGCGCGGCGCGTCGCTGGAACTGGTCGCACGCTCTTCCAGCGCCCGGCCCTTGAGATAGAGCGCATCGGCCGAGCCAACGCCCTGCGGTGTCTTGGTCAGAAACGCATCCGCCTCTGAAATCGCCTGATCGTACTGATGCGCATCGAGCGCCGCGTAACCGTTCTGCAGCGTTTGGCGGCTGTTCTGATCAACACAGCCAGCAATCACAAGCGATGAGATGAAAAGTAAAACGACGTGAGTTGAGTTTCGCATCCGTGCCTCGTCGGCTTATATTAAAAGCACGACATTGGGAGAACCATGCTGTTTGAACCGCTCTTCGCACACGCTCGAAATAACCCGCAGGACGTCGCCGTCATTGACGACCGCGGACAGTACACCTGGCAGCAGCTCGCCGCCATGGCCGCGGGGCTCGGCATGTATCTCTCGTTCCAAACCAATCAGCCGAACGTCGGCCTCATGCTGCCTTCGGGCGCGGGCTTCATCGCCAGTTTCTACGGAACTTTACTGGCGGGCAAGAGTGCGGTTCTGATTAATTTCCTTCTCGGCGACAAAGAAGTCGCGCACGTGATCGCCGACAGTGGCATCGATACCGTCGTGACGGTTGGTCCGCTCGCGGGAAAAGTGAAGGACCAGAACCTCAAGATCATCGATCTCCTGCAGCTGCCACAGAACCCGCCGGCGATCGCGCCGAAGTTTCCCGCGCCGAAGGCCGACGACATGGCCGCCCTCATTTACACGAGCGGGACGAGCGGACTGCCGAAGGGCGTGATCCTCAGCTATCAAAACCTGCAAAGCGTGATCGACGCCGCGATTGATTATGCGGATCTAAAAGGGAAGCATCGGTTCCTCGGCGTGGTTCCGCCGTTTCATTCGCTTGGGCTCGTCGCGACGGTACTGGCGCCGATTCAGTTGAGCGCGCTGACGGTCTATCTGGCGCGCTTCAATCCGACGGCGGTGATGAATGCGATTCGCGAGCATCAACTTTCGCTGCTCTTTGCGGTGCCGAGCATGTATGGGGCGCTGCTGCACATGAAGAATGCCTCGGCCGACGATTTCAAAAACATTTACGCCGCCATCAGCGGTGGCGAGCCGCTTCCCGAAGCGACGCGCGAGCGATTCAAGCAGCGCTTCGAAACGCCGCTGTATGAAGGGTATGGACTCACCGAAACAACTGGCGTGATCGCGGTGAACGTTCCGCAGTCGGCGAAGCCCGGGTCAGTCGGACGATTGCTTCCGGGCGCCAGCGCGCGGTTCGTTGACGACGACGGAAAAGACATGCCCGCCGGCGAACCAGGCGAGATCTGGCTCAAAGGTCCGGAGGTGATGAAGGGTTACTACAACCTGCCCAAGGAAACCGCCGAGGTGCTCACCGGCGACGGTTACTTCAAGACCGGCGACATCGGCAAGATGGACGCCGACGGTTATGTGTATATTACCGGCCGGAAGAAAGAGCTGATCATCATCGCCGGCGAAAAGGCCTCGCCGCGCGAGATCGAGGACATGCTCCTGCGACACCCCGCCGTTCAAGACGCCGCGGTCATCGGCAAGAAAGACCCATCTCGCGGCGAGATCGTCGTCGCGTTCATCCTCATTCGGGACGGCATGACCGTCACCCCCGAAGAACTGAAGGATCACTGCCGCAACGAAGCCCTCGCCCAGTGGAAAATCCCACGGGAGATTGTGTTCGTGAAAGATCTGCCGCGATCACCGACAGGAAAAGTCCTGAAGCGCGTGCTGGCGGAGCAGTTGACCTGATTCAATGTCGGACGACATAAGGCTGCTCATGCGCCGCCACCTCGGGGGGCGGCGCCGGGATTTTCCAATAGGTTTTCGAAAATCGGATGAGCTCGCTCGGATTGATCACATCGATCGTCCCCGGCCCGCTCGGCGCGCCGTCGCGCCACGCGTCGATGACCGATTCTCCCGGCTTCACGTTCACGTCGAACACCGTTCGGTAGTGCAACTGTTTCGCGGGGAGTTGATAGGAAAACGCGCTTCCATCGCCGATCAGAACAACGTGTTCATCTGGCGTTGGTTTCTCATCGCGCAGGGGGGTGAGCAGCGTGAAATCGGTCAGACCGAAGTAGTTGAATCGGTTTTGCAATTCATCAATCTTCTGAATGACCACAGATCCTCCGATACACGCAATCACAACGCCGCTTAAGGATGAAACTATCCGCCACTTCGATTCGAATGCGATTCCAACGAGCATCGCCCCCCACGGCACAAGCAGGATAAAGAACCGACCCTGCAGATGAGTGAAGAAGATCCAGAACACAGCATGAAAGAGAATCAGCAGCGCCAGAATACGCACTTCCACGCGGACCCATCCGATGATCGATGCAACAATCACCAGCGGTAATAAGACCCACCCATAACTTGGATCGGCGGCGACCTGCGAACCAAACGCTGAGAAGCGTGCGCCGATCGATCGCTGCGCTTCGGTCGGTGAATGCGCTCGCGTCCAGCGCTCGGCCTGGTCGTCGCTGAAGTGCGCTGTGCCGAAGACGCTCATTCCCTCGGGAAACACCGGGTTGTGCGCCCAGGCGACGTTGCGAATCAGCCAGGGTGAAAAAACGACGACTGCCAAGATCACGAACATGATCGATTGTCGAAGATTCCGCATCGACCACTTCGCGGCGAGCAACGCCGCCGGCAATGCAATGGCGACAACCGGAACGGCCGTCAGCTTCACTCCACACGCCAAACCCGCAAACACGCCCGCGATTCCAGCCGTTTGCAGCTTAGTGGGAATTCTAATACTCGTCAGCATCCATCCCACCGCGAGCGCGCCAAACATCACAACTCCGCCTTCGTTGTACGCGACCGGTGCAAGCCACGACATCCAAGGCGTGCCTCCCGCGATTACGGCAGATGCCACGGCGGATGTCTCATTCCCGCTCACTTCCTTCACGACCCCATACACCGCCGCCACCCCCAGCGTCATCATCGCCACGTGCATCAGCTGCGCGAGATACATCCCGGCCCACGGGCCGCCCTCCAGTTCCATCGCGAGCAGATACTGCATTTCGACGTTGAACGGGAAATATGAAAACACGTTGTACTCGAGCGGCGTGATGCGCTTCGCCTCGTACCACTCCCGCGGAACTTCGAGGTGATATTCCACGACGTCGTAACCGTTCGGCTCATCGCCCCAGAGAAAGCCCGGCGGAACGAGCGCGCCCGTCATCGCCATCCCCAGAAACGGCGCGAGGATGAGCAAAAGCCAAGTCGCCGCTGAAACCGTCCACGATCCGACATCGCGAACGTCGCGCAGGTGCCAGATCGCAAGCAGTACACCGACTGCAATGATCGCAATCGCAATCACTCGGTTCAGCGCGCCTCCCAATCCGAGCAGCAGCATTGCAGTCGAGACGATCCCCATGCCTAGCGCGATCTCGGAGACGATTTGGAACGTCGTGTGCTCACGGTGAACGAATTGAAGAATCGCCCGTCCAATTCCGAAACACGCGACAAGCCAGACGACGAGAAGCAACAATTGCGACGGCAGTGCCGTCAGCACCAGCGGCCAGCTCGCACCCGCAACCATGAACGATGTTGCCAGAGCGATGACGACAAACGCGACGAGCAGGACCAAAGCGCGAGACCACACAGAAGTCGCTGCGGGCTCACTCTTCGCGGGGGCTTTCGTCGGGTTCATTTCGTGTCAGGAGAGAAGCGATTGGATTGCAATGATCGAACCGATGAGCGCGAGAACCAATGAGATGGCCGACGTCACGTGACTCGCGAGCGGGCGATGAAGCGGATCGATGACGCTCGCGCTCGCGGCGAGCAGACCGAGCAGTCCAAGGGCCACCGCCGCGACGCGCGCGTCGGGCGACTCTGTCAGCATCGAGAGCAACACCGGGACCCATGCAATAACACCGGTCGCGATCGCAAGCCCAGGCGCTCGCGGGAGACGGGTCGGCGCGGGCAATCCTGGATGGGCATAGTCCAGCACCGGCGCCGCGTTAACGAGATGTTCGACCGTTGTGGTCATGGCGAATCGGGCGATTCATCTTCTTTCGACTTTTCAGCATCATCGTTCAAAGCGAACAGTTTCTCCAGGGCGTGCAGATACGCCGCGGCGGACGTGTGTTGATCGCCTCCGCTGCGCAGCGCCGTGATCGGATCGTGCAGCAGCTTGTTTACGATGCGCCGCGTCAGCTCCGCGAGATGCTCTTTCTCCGCGTCAGTGATCTGCGGCAGCTTCTTCAGCGTACGGGCGAGCTCTTCCTGCGCCAGCGCGTGATATCGTTTGTAAAGTCGATCGATCGCCGGGCCCATCTCGCGCGTGCGATGCCACGCGACGAAGTCGTCGACCTGCTGGCTGACGATCGCCCGCGCGCTTTCGACGGCGTCCGTTCGCTGCGACTGCGTGGTCGAAACCACGTGCTGGAGATCGTCGATGTTGTAGAGGTAAACGTTTTCCAGATCGCCGACGCTTGCCTCGACGTCGCGCGGTACCGCAAGATCGATGATGAAGATCGGCCGATAACGCCGTTGCTTGAGCAAAGGCTCGAAGTCGCTCCGCGTGATGATCGCGTGTGGTGAACCGGTGGAGGTAATGACAACGTCGGCCTTCGTGAGATGTTCGGCCAGGTGCTCAAACGTTGCGGGCGTGCCGTTGAATTCTTGCGCGAGATCCTGACCCTTCTGTGGATCGCGATTGCAGATCAGCAGCTTGCCCGGCGCGAGCTTCGTGAAATGCTGAAGCACGAGTTGCGCCACCTCGCCGGCGCCGATGCTCAGCACCGTCTTGTCATTGAAGTGATCGAAGATCTTTCGCGCGTAATCGACCGCAACGCTCGCGACGCTGACGCGGCCTTCGTTCAGCGACGTCTGCGTCATTACCTGCTTGCCGACCGAGATTGCCCGCTGGAAGAGCGGATTGAGAATCGCGCCGACGGCCGACGCTTCTCGGGCCGAGTCGTAGGCGCTGCGCACCTGTCCGAGGATCTGCGTTTCGCCGAGCACCATCGAATCGAGCGACGAGACGACCGTGAACAGATGCGCGACAACATCGCGCTCGAGCTTCTCGTACAAATGCGTTCGAAATCGCTCCGCGGGGACTCGATGAAATGCCGAAAGGAACTCGACCATCTCCTCCACGCGCGGATGGCCGTGCACGGCTCGTGCGACATACAACTCGACTCGATTGCACGTCGAAAGCAGCACCGCTTCTGAATCCGAGAATCGCTCTCGAAATGCGCTCATCGCCTCACGCGCTTGCTGCGCGTTGAACGCGAGCTTCTCGCGCACGTCGAGCGGCGCGGTCGTGTGATTCAGTCCCAGCAGAAGCAGCCGCTGCATCAGTGCGACCCCCCCGCCGGCATGAGCTGCACGATCACGAGGACGCCGATCATCAGCAGCACGCCGAGCACGCTGAGCATCGCGGTCTTCCGCCCGCGAAAGCTTGGATTGATCGGCGAATGCAGCACGAGTGCATAAACGAGCCACACGCCCACCGTCAGCACGATCTTCGCCATCGACGTGTGTTCGTGTTTGAAGACGAGTTGGATGAAGCCGGTGATCGCGCCGATGGTCAGCAGCGCGAATCCAACGGTCGTAGATGTAAACGTCACATGCTCGAGGCGCTCGAGCGAACCGAGATTCGGTCCCGCCATCGCGAGTTTCTTGTCGCGCAGACGATGGTTCACAATGAGATACAACACGCCGACGGCGCCCGCGACGAAGAACGCGAGCGCTCCGCCGTAGGCGCTGACACGATGCACCCACGACCACGTGGTCGAAACATATTCGTGCGGTTGCGTGCGCCCAAAAATCGCTGCGGCCAGGAGAAGCAGGGTCACGATCGGCGTGGTGAACCAGTCCAGCCCGATGATCGGCTTGGTCCGCTGTACGTAAAACGAGAAAACCGCGAGCAATAGTCCAAGCCAGATCAGCGTGTCGAAGTTATCTCCGAGAGGCAGCCAGCTTCCGCGGGTTGCGTTGTGCCAGAGAAGGACGATCACGCCGAGAACAACGCCCGACCAGCCGCAAGCTTTAGCGGCAATGCGCGCTCCATTTCGCTCATGCCAAAATCGCGACAACGAAATCGCGCCGCTGGTCGCGAAGAACGCGACCGCGATGACGAGCAGCGTAAGTTGGCCAATGGTGGGCACGGTTTACCGTTGTTTCTCAATCCAAGCCTTCAAACCGTCGATTCCATCACGATCGAGGACGTTCAACGCCTCCTCGCTCGCGAGGAATCTAAATAGCGCTTGTCGCGATTTGTCATCGAGCCGCTGATCGCTCTGCAACTCGGGCCGCAGCATTTGCATTGCCTCTGCCATCTTCTGCCAGCGCTCGTCAAACTGTTTCGATAGCGCGTCACGGATGTAAACCGACAACGCCGGGCTCGAAGCCGACACAGTTAGTGTCACCGGCCCGCGCTTGAGCATTGCCGGCGTGGCGAAATCGCTTATCGCCGGATCATCCGCCTGATTGACGAGAATCCCGCGCTGGCGGGCGTCACGCGTCACTGCGTCGTTCACCTCGCGAGAATTCGTCGCAGCGAAAACGAGCGCGGCATCATCCAAATGCTGAGGCGCGTACCGCTCCTTAATACGCTCGACGCGCGGCGGCATTTGCGCGTGAATTTCAGGCGCCACGACGCGCACGTGGGTCGCACCGGCATCGAGCAAACCGGCGGCTTTTCGTACCGCGACCGAGCCTCCGCCAATGATCACGATCAAGCGATTCGACACGTCGAGCAAGATCGGATAACCCTGCGGCATCGGTGTTTGCGATTCTATCGCCCTGTCGGAGGGCAATCCATTTAACCGATAGAGGATCTGGTTTCTTGCGCGCGGGCGCGCAAGTTGCGTGTTGACGCCGCGGATCGAAGGTCCGATAACCTTCGCTCCACCTGTCGGTCTGTCGTAGGGTGTGCTTCAGCACACCATTGTGATGCGGAAGGCCGGTGTGCTGAAGCACACCCTACCCCAACGAAATTATGCAAACCGTTGTTCACGTCACTCATGAGGCGATTCAAAAGATCGGCGGCATCGGCGCGGTGCTGCATGGCCTGCTCACTAGCCCGGTTTACCTGAGCGGCGTGAAGCGAAATATCCTCGTCGGCCCGTTCTGGCCTGGCGAAGAGCGCGGCGAGCAGCGCCTTGGCCCGCAGGGCGAGGTGCTCTACTCATCGCTCGATTCGCTTTATCGCTCGCCGCTCGCGCCGCGGTTTCGGGAAATCGAACAACAGTTCGACGTCGGCATCGTTTACGGCCGGCGAAAGTTCACCAGCAAAGACACCAACGTCACGAGCACGCCGGAGGTGCTGCTGATCGACGTAAGCCGCTACGACCAGCGGAAGATCAACGATTTCAAGTTTGCGCTCTGGAAGAACTTCGGCATCGAGAGCAGCAAGTACGAAAACATCTGGGACTTCGAGCAATATATGCGGATCGCGCAGCCGGCGATCGCGGCGCTGACGGCGCTCGGCGTCGGCAGCATGATGGAACCGGGCGTGATTCTCAGCCACGAATACATGGGGATCCCGACGGCGCTCGCGGCGATTCTCGAGAACGGCCGCTCGAACTTCCGCACGATCTTTCACGCTCATGAAGTCGCGCCGGTGCGGCGCATCGTCGAAGGCCATCCCGGCCACGACACGATGTTCTACAACGTCATGCGCGCGGCGATGGCGCAGGGACATTATCTCGAAGATGTCTTCGGCGATCAGAGCGGTTACTACAAGCATGGCCTGGTGAAGGCGGCGCGATTCCTCGACGGCATCTTTGCGGTGGGTGATTACACGCTGAAAGAAATGCGCTTCATGGGGCCGGATTTCGTGCACGTCGATGCGCAAATCGCCTACAACGGCGTCCCGTGCTGGAAGATCAGCGTCGAAGACAAAATGCGCGCGCGGCAGAAACTTCGCACGTACTGCAAAAACCTTTTGAAGTACGAGCCGGATTACGTTTTCACGCACGTTACGCGGCTCGTGCCGAGCAAAGGTCTCTGGCGCGACCTCCGCGTGCTGGAGCACATGGAGCAACTGCTCCGCCAGCGAAATGAGTCGGCGGTGCTCTTTACGCTTTCGACCGAAGTGCCGGCGCGCCGACCGGATGACATTCGGCGGATGGAGCAGAATTATCACTGGCCTGTCGTGCATCGCGAAGGACTGCCGGATCTTTCCAACGGCGAGGCGGCCTATTACCAGGGCGTGCAGGAATTCAACGCGCAGTCGCGGAACATCAAAGTCGTGTTCGTGAACCAGTTCGGCTGGGAGCAGAAGGTGTGCGGCATGCGTATGCCCGCGGACATGTCGTTCATCGACATCCGCGAGGGGTCGGACGCGGAGTTTGGGCAGAGCATCTATGAACCGTTCGGAATCGCGCAAGTCGAGCCGATCAGCTTCGGCGGGATCTGTGTCTTCAGCGAATGCTGTGGATGCGCCGGCTTCGTGAATCATGCCGCGGGCGGGAAGCCCACACCGAATGCGATCGTTGCGGATTACACGGATCTGCCGGAGAAAACGCTGCGGCCTGAGCAGCTGATGGCGATCGGCCAGCCGCAGCGCGATGCGATCGAACATCGCGTCGCCGAGCTCGTCGCGGGTGAACTGCTCTCGCGTCTGCCACGCACGCCGCAGGAATTCGAGCCGTTCATCGAACGTGGTTATGAGCTGGCGCAGAAAATGAGCTGGGACGCGGTCGCGCGCGAGTATGTGCTGCCCGGCATCCAGCGTGCGACGCGCGCGAATCGCCTGCAGCAGATCGCTTGACGAGTTCATTACTAATGGGTTCTAAGTAGCACGGGTTTTTCAACCCGTGCTTTTTTTCGCGACAAATGACGACTACCGCTCCAGAGACAACTGCCGAACGCTACATAAAGCTGGGGGTCATCGGGGTCGTTGCGCTTGTGCTGGCGATGCTGGTGTGTCGTCACGTGCAGGGCGTGAACGGCGCATGGTGGTGGTTTTGGCCGTGGCGACACGAAGGAATGGTGCGCACGTACGGCCTGATGCTGCTCGCGGCAATTCCGCTTGTCGTTGGGCACGCCTTGTACGCGCGCTGGCCAGCGCGCGAGGTGTATTTCATCCCGCTACTGATGCTCTCGGCTTACGCAATGATGCTCGTCAATGTGCTCATGCCGACGCACCCGATGGGGCTCGACCTGCTGCGCGATGACGTGCGCAGCCCGTATGCGATGAGCTACTACAGCGACGCACAGGCACTGCAATCCTTCGACGGGTGGTTCGCGCAGTACGACAAGGTGCTTCCGCAACTGAATCTGCACGCGCAAACGAAGCCGGCGGGGCCGATTCTTTATTTCACGTTGTTTCTCAACGCATTCGGCGCCGGTGAGCAATCGGCAATTCTCAGCGGGCTCACGATCGGGCTGATTGCGACGATTTCCATCGCGATGACGTACTGGCTTATTGCGCTGCTTACCGGTCGTCGCGATGTAGGCTTCTTCGCGGCGAGTTTTGTGGCGCTCTGTCCCGGCTATCTGCTGAGTTTTCCCCTGCTGGATGGCTGCTACATGATCTTCAGCTGCGCGCTGGTAGGACTGTGGTCGATGGCGCTGGCGCGCAATCGAGTGATCTATTCCGCGATCATGGGAGCGATGGTCGCGGGAATGCTGGTGGTGACGTTCACGGTCACGACGCTCGCGCTGTTCCTCGTCGCCTACGCGATCTTCTGCACGGGCTTATCCACGCAGTCGGCGATTCGGCGTGCGGCGATTCACGCGGCGGTGGCGTTTGGGGTGCTGGTTGTCGCGCTGGCGATACTCTGGTTGCTCACGGGTTACAACGTGCCGGCGGTTTTTCAGACGGCGTATACGAATCAGCATCGGATCATCAGCGCCGCGCATTCGCCATCGATCATTCACACGGCACCGTTCAACCTGATCGATTTCGCGCTGGGAACGGGTTGGGTTTCTTATCCCTTAGCACTGTTCGGCGTGCGCCGGGCGTGGGTGGAACTCGGTCGCAATCATCGACTCACCCGCACGATGCTGTGCGCGGTGGCGATGCCGATCGTGCTGGCGATCCTGGGGCTTTATCCGACGGAAACGTCTCGCGTGTGGAACTTTCTGCTGCCGCTGGTTGCGCTGCCGATTGGGTTTGAACTGGCGCACTGGCGAACATGGGAGCGGTGCGTTGCGATCGCGTGTTTGTGGATCGCGGTGGCCACGCTGACGCAGAATCTTTGGATTGTGATGCCTTGGGTGTGAGTGGCGCTGCTTGGTGTTCCCGCTAAGCCGCAAGCGGCTGGGTCGTGGGGACCTTGGCCTGACCTTTGATTCCCGCTGTCGGCTTGTCCATTTTGGTCGGACCGTTGCCGGGGACGTTGGGAGCATTTTTGCCCGGCATGCCGTTGCGATCGCGAGCGCCGGGTTGGCCGTCGCGCTGCTTGCGGGCTTTGGTGTCCGGGTCGTCGCTTTCTTCCTTCACTTCAATCTTGATGCCCGCCTTTTCCAGCAGATCGCGGCCCTGTCCGGCTTGCAGGACGAGCACATCCTGACCGGCGCTCAGGCCCGATTCGATCGCGGCGTGCGTGTCGTTCGTATCCTGCACCTTCACCCTCGTTGGAACGGGCTTCCCGTCCTTGTTGACGAAGACGTAGGTGTCGGTGCCAACGGCGTAGATCGCCGCGAGCGGAACCGCAATCACGTTGTTCAGCCGCTTGATGAAAACCTCGGCGGTAACACTCATCCCCGGCTTGAGATTCTTCGGCGTGCTGTCGAGCATGATGTCGACCGGATATTCCTTGAGGTCGGGATTCCAAAAACGCTGGCTGTTGTCGGCGAGCACGCTGATCTTAGAGATCGTTGCACCCAGCGGCGGCATGTCAGGCCCCAATCGCACGACGGCGCGCTGGCCTTCATGTACGCGGCGAACCTGGCCTTCCTGAATGCGGACGGTCGCCTTCATCGTGCTCGTATCGGGCAGACGCAGGAGCGATTGCTGGTTGCGAACCGTCGCACCTTCCTGGATCGGATTATTTGACCAGCGGTCGGCGCTGCTGGAATAAACAACCAATCCGTCGGCCGGCGCGGTGATCGTGCAAGCGGCGAGTTGGTCCTTGTAGTGATCCATACGCTTCTTCAGCGTGTCGAGATTCTGCTCGTGCGCCTTGACGTCCGCTTCATGCTGCATGCTCGCGATCGCGTTTTCACGCTTGGTGCGGGCGAGCTTTTTCTCCGCCTGCGAAAGATCGTTCTTCTTCTCAGCCGAGTCCGATGGATGCGTGTATTTCGTGAGCACCATCATCGCAGTCTGGGCTTTCGCCAGACCATTGCGTGCGTCGACGAGATCGTTTTCCTTGTCTTTCACATCGGCGGCGTTGGTGTAGCCCTTGGCCAAAAGCTTTTCCGCCTGGTCGAAATCTTCCTGTTTGGTTTTGAGAGTGATCTGCGCCTTGTCGAGGTCTGCCTGCGCATTGACGACGGACTGAGGATACGTGCCGTCAACGTACTCCTGAAGACTCAGCTGCGCAAGTGTCAGCGCGACCTGCGCCGCCTCGAGGTTGGCGGAGTTCTGACTCTCCTGGATGTCGCGCATTTCTTTTGAATTGATGAGATCCGCGTCGGCCTTTTGTAGATCGAGCGTCGTGTCGTCGATCTTCTGCTGGATCGCGGACGAATCCATCGTTACGAGGACATCGCCCTTCTTAACGGTGGCGCCTTCTTTCACCAGCGTTTGAATGGTTGTGCTGCCCTCGACCTGGCAGGTGATGTCGATGTTGTTGACCGCCTGCAGCTCGCCGTCCTTTGTGATCTTCACATCAAAATCGGCGGGCGTGACGTGCGTCCAGACCAGCGAGCCGGCATCTCCTTCGGCAACCGCGCGGCGATGGAAGGTCGCCCAAGTGCCGATCAAGGCCAAAATCACAACCGGCGCGATCCAAATGATGCGCGGTCGGCGAGCGGGCAGAGACGAAGGTAGTGCGATCTGACTCATTTCCATCCACGAATGCAGGAGGTGTAGCCCGGTACAAACGCCCCAAGGCCGACCATGATCCTACGTCCTAACTACTGCTTTAGGTCGGCAAATGTTTACGCGGATTGTGAGGGGGATTTGAAGAAGTTTCAAATCAGGCAGTAGCGGACAGTTTCAAGGAGGGAAATTCACTAAATTGCTATTTGGCCGCGACTTGTGGATTTTTCCCCGCCGCGGGGGCTTTTTCTACGGGCTGAGTCGCTGGAGCATCTGCAATTCCTGCTGCTTCAAGGAGTTGTCGTCCTTGGCCGACCTGCAAGACGACGACTTCGGCACCCTCGTCGATTCCGCTCGCGATTTCGGCGTGCGTTTCGTTCATCTTGCCGACCTTCACCTTCACGGGCTTCGGCTGGCCCGTTGCTCGCTTTACGAAAAGATACGAATCCGCCCCCGACGAATAGATCGCCGGCAAAGGCACCGCCAGCACGTTTTTGAGCGTCTCGATGTGGATCTCAACGGATGCGGTCAGTCCCGGCTTGAGACCCGGCGGGGTTTTGTCGAGCGTGATGTCGACGGGATATTCCTTGTTGTCGTTGCCCCACCACCGGTTCGAGTTGTCCGGCAGAATACTCACCTGCGAAACCCACCCGCCCTGATCTTCCTTCACGCCGACGATTTTCGCCGTCGCGCGCAGGGGATGCGCTTTATCGATCTTCAGGTTCTGCGCCTGGGATTCACCAATCTTGGCGATGACCTTCATCCGGCTCGTATCGGGAAGCCGGCAGATGAGCTGCTGCTCGGAAACCTTCGCCCCCGCCTGGATCGGCGTGTCGCGGTAGTACCACGAATCGCTTGAGCCGTAGATCACAATGCCATCGCCGGGCGCTTTAATCGTGCAGAAGTCGACTTGTTCCTTCAGATGCCGCTCGATCTCCTTGTCGAGGATCAACGTCTGTTCTTTGGTCTGCGCGTCCGCCACCTTCTGCGCGAGGTTGCTGTTGTTCTCCGATTTGGTCTGCTCGACCTTGCTCTCGCCTTGCGCAACTTTGTTCTTCTTGTCCGCCTCGTCCTTCTCGTGCGTGTACGAAATGAGAACGTTCAAGTCCGAGTCTTTCTTGTCGAGATCGGTCTTGGCTTTGATCAGTTCTACTTCGGCATTCTTCAGGTCGGATGTCGTCACGAACGCTTTCGAGAGCAGTTGCTGAGCCTGCGCAAGTAAATCTTGCTTATCCTTGAGCGCGATCTTCGCCATCTCGACATCCTGCTGCGCCCCTTTCAGCTTCGCGGGATAGTCGACTTTCTCGTAGCCCTGCAGATCAATCTGCGCGAGCTTCAGTTCAACCTCGGCCGCGGCCAGATCGGATTTGTTCTTGCTCTCCTGAATGCTGAGCTGTTCTTTCGCGGCGGTGAGATCGGATTCCGCCTTTTTCACGTCGAGCGTCGCCTGCTGCAGTTTTCGCTTGATGTCGGAGGAGTCGAGTTCGCAGATGACTTCGCCTTTTTTGACGGTCTTTCCCTCGGGAACGATGGTGGTGATGGTGTTGAGGCCTTCGACGGGGCAGACGACGTCAAGGTTATCGATCGCCTTCAGCTCGCCGTCTTTCTTGATCTCCAGTGCGAGATCCATCGGCACAACGTGATAGAAGACATTGTTCGCGGGACCGCTCGTTGCGCCCCAATCAATCCGGCGAGCGACGAGATAACCCCCGGTGCCGAGCAATCCGAGAATCGGCAGCGCGATCAGCCACCGCGAAAGTTTACGGGAGGAATATGCCGCCGGCGGTGCGATTGCTTCGACGCTCATCGAACACCTACCCCTTCAATCCTGGCGTATCGATTGGCTTTCCGATGATCGACGGCGCGACATCGAGCGCCGCCCCGAGTTCACCCGCGGACGGATCCACGCGCAACGTCCCTGTGTTCTGCAGAAAGCGCAGCACGTTGATCTGCAGCGATGCCTTCGCCGCGTGATACGCGTTTTGTGCGTCGAGCAGCGCCGTCTGCGCGTCGGTGATATCGCGCACCGGCGACTTGCCTTGCGTAAACAGCAACGTCGAATACTCGAGCTGATCCTGCGCAACTTGAATCCCGCGCGCATTGATATCGACCTGCAACTGCGCCTGCTCGAGCGAGCGCGCGGATTGGCGAACATCGGCCGTGACGTTCTGGCTCAAATCGACGTAGCTTCGTTGCGCCTTTTCGTAATTGATCAGCGCGGTGCGATATTGATTTCGCTCAGCCACGCGATCGACCGGAAGATCGAGCGTCGCGCCCGCGCTATATGTCAGCGCCTTCGAGTCAATCTGCGTTCCCGACCAATTCGGCAGGCTATCCTCTTCACCTCGCGCGGTAAGGCTGAGGTCGGGTAGCAGCTGGTTCTTCGCGACATCGACCTTTCGGCGGGCATCTTCCACGCGATCGCGGGCCGTCTGGAGATCGAGGCGATACGTCTGCGCGAGCTTGGGCAGCGACGGATCGGTCACATCCGGCTTGCTGACGTCGAGTTCCACCGCAACGACGTCGAGATCCTCATCGACCGGCATGCCAAGCTGCAACTTGAAATTGTCCAGCGCCGCCTGCAGCGCCTGCTGCGCCGAGATGAGCGCCGCTTCGGCGTTGATCTGCTGCGTGAGCGATTGTTGCACCGCAAGATAGGTGACCCCGACCTTCCCCGCCGCGAAGGTTTCCAGCGTCTGCTGGACCAGATCGACCGATCGCTCGTACTGCACGCGCTGATCGTTCACGCGCTGATAGGTGGTGAGCAGATTGAAATACGAACTCGCGACGTCCACCACAAATTGGCGGCGGAAGTTTTCGAACGTCCTCACCTGATACACCAGCTCGCGTTCGCTCTGGATCAGCGGTTCGAGGTTGACCATTCCCGCCCCGCGCAACAGCGGGATCGAGGCCGACAGCACGAGACTCGCATTTTCTCCGCCGAGCGAATTGTCGTTCAGCGCATCGACGAACGTGACTAACCCCTGCGCGACGATCTCGCCGCCGTACGGGAGCTGCTGCCGAACGCCCGCGGTCGTCGTCGCGCTCAGCGCCGATTGGTACGCGACATCCTTTTGCCCGCCATTGTAGTTGATGCTCTGCGTCACGAACGGCCGCGGCTCGAAGAGGTGCCGCTGCAGGGTCACGTCGAGCGCGGATAGATACAGATCTTCCATCTGCGACTGATAATTCCGGCTGTGCTGCACCGCGTACTTCAAGGACGAAAACAGATCGAGCCGCGTCGGGTTCGTGTTTTGAATCAGCGGACCGTATTCCAGTCGCTCGTGAACTTCGCGCTGTGCCGCGGTGTAACCGAAATCGACGCTCAGCTTCGGCGTCGGCTGATTGTCCGCGAAAAGTTTCTCCGGACCGAGCGGACCATACGGCAGGATCGAAGGCGAGGTTTCGATCGGCGCGGTCGTCGGCGGAGGAACCGGCGTCTGCGGAATCTTCGCGTAAGACTTCTTCGTCGGTGGCGCGACCACCGTCGGCGCGATCGGCGTCTTGGGCGTGTACCCCAGCGTCTGCTCTTTGCGATCGCGAAGGATCTTCGAGACCTGCAGGTCGGCCTGCTGCTGATACGCATCGGGCGTGCAGCCCGAAGCGAGTACTACGAGGATGAAAAGCGATGTCAGTTTTTTCACGGGATAAACTACTCTACTGAACGCGCGATGGGAGGGCGAGGCTCCGACTCGCCCTCGCCGGTGCCCAATATCCGTTATACTCGTTGCAGGCATTCCCGTTGTGACAACGTGACCCAGCCAAACTTCGTCCGTGTTGGCAACGCGCGCAGTCTGTCCGCCTACATCTATATGGCCGCTGAAAGGGTCACCCGGACGTTTCGAAGGTGTAAGGATGAGGCGCTCACGCTACAGTTCGCTCGTGGAAGATGTATCCGATCGGCGGCAGTTTTTCGCCGCGTATAACGGTGGTGCAGCTTACGAGCGGCCCAGTCGCCTCGCCGGCTCCGTCACGCTCCTGCTCGTGCTGGCCCTTCTCGCGGTCGCAATCGTCGGCGGGGTGCAGCTTCGCACGGTGTTGTGGAATCGCTCGACCGACCTGCGAACGCCGGACGACGCCACCCAATCCTTCGCCACCGGGCTCGACGTCGTTCGAATTGCCAAAGCACAGGCGGATGAAGATCCAACCTCGCCCGGTCCCGCGCCGTGGCCCGACATGCTGACGGCGTACCTCGGCTACTACCACCGCGTCGTCGATCAGTCGCACGACGGGAAGTTCGCGATCGATTATCCGCCGCTGCGACTCGCGATCGTCGCGGCGTGGGCGAATGTCGCGCGGATGCAGGATCCGTCTGTAATGGCGTACGACGACGACGTTGCTCAGCCGATGCTGCGATTGAATCTTGCTTTTGAAATTGCTGCGACGGCCGCCGCGTTTCTGCTCGTCGCGTATTGGATCCGTCGGAAGCGGCTCGCGCGACACGAGCGACCGCAATATCCCGGATTGAGCGAACCGAGTCCCCTGCCGCGCGCCGCGATCGGCGGGCTCATCGCCGCGCTGCTCGTGTGGTTCAATCCGCCAATTCTTCTCGAAGCGCACGTCTGGCCACAGTGGGATGTCTGGCTCGTCCCGCTTTATCTGCTGGCGATGTTCTATGCATCGACGGAGTGGTTCTTCGCCGCGGGAATCTGCCTCGCGATCGGCGCGCTGCTCAAAACGCAGATGCTGCTCGTTGCGCCGATCTTCCTGCTCTGGCCGCTCTTCGGCGGACGATTCAGCGAAATGCTGCGCGTGCTCGGCGGATTTGCGCTGACGATCGCGCTCCTCACGGGCTACTGGCTGGTCAACGGCGACATCGCACGCATTTGGATCGCCGGCACCGTCGCGTGCGCGGCGTGCTTCGCGCCGTGGGGTTATCCGAAACGTCTCGGCGTTTCATGGTGGATCGCCGCCGCCGTCGCAACGGGCCTGGTCATCTGGCCATGGCTCAATGCCAACACCGTGCAAAGCATCTGGATCGGCCTGATCCTTGCGGCCATGATTCTCGTCGCCCCGTGGTGGATCGCGAAGAAAACCGTCCCCGCGTGGATCGCGATCGTCCTCGCCGCCGCCATCCTCGCGTCGGCTTGCACCTTCGGCGCCGAATGGGACTGGCTGAAAGTCGGCTTCCTCTACGGCCCGCGACGGTTCATACAGTTGGCAATCGGCCCCGCGAGCAACGTCCCCGCCCTCATGGCCCAAACGTACGGCTGGAAGATCGACCAAATCCTCTTTACCCTCAACATCGAGCGCATGGCGATTCACTGGAACGTCACCGTCCGCGCCTTCGCGATCGCGATCTACGCAATCTCGCTCGTTCTCTGCTCGATCGGCGCCGCCATTCACGACCGCCGCCACGACGTGCACCTGCTGATCTCCCTCATCGCCCCGTGGGTTTTACTCTTCGCGATCCTCCCGCAAATGCACGAACGCTTCCTCATCTGGGCCGCCGCGATCAGCGCCGTTGCACTGGCAGTTTCGGTCGGTTGGGGATTAATGCACGTCCTGCTGACGGCGCTATCGACGCTGATGATCGTCCATTACCTCCTGCAGACCCACGTGAACGTCGCGCCCAGCGCGCTGCAGAAGATCGCGCCGACGCACCCGGGGCTCGGTTGGATGATGCTGTTGATTGCAGGGATCTGGTTGTACGCAGCATTCTTCCCGAGAGAGCGTCGGAAAGTCATTCGGTAACCGCGCTCCGCTTGCGGTTTCGCAGATGCAACCGTCTTCGATCTGCGAAACCGCGACTCGACTGAGCTCGTCGAAGTCAAGCGACCAATCACGCCTTCGTCAGCTTCCGATACTTGATCCGATGCGGTTGATCCGCCGCAATCCCCATCCGCTTCTTTCGGTCGGCTTCGTACTCGGTGTAGTTGCCGTCGTAGAACACGACCTGACTCTCGCCTTCGAACGCGAGGATGTGCGTCGCAATGCGGTCGAGAAACCAGCGATCGTGGCTGATGACCACCGCGCAACCCGCGAAACGCTCCAGTGCTTCTTCGAGCGAGCGCATCGTGTTCACGTCGAGATCGTTCGTCGGCTCGTCGAGAAGGATCACGTTCGCGCCTTGCTTCAGCATCCGGGCCAGGTGCACGCGGTTGCGCTCGCCTCCGCTGAGCATCGTGAGCTTCTTCTGCTGATCCGTGCCGGTGAAGCCGAAGCGCGAGACGTAAGCGCGGCTGGCCATTTCGATTGGGCCGAGCTTTACCTTTTCCAGCCCGCCGGAGATCGATTGCCAGATCGTGTCGTCGTCGTTCAGCGTTTCGCGGCTTTGCTCGACGTACGCGAGCTTCACCGATTCGCCGAGTGAAAACTCGCCGCTGTCGGGCTTCTCCTGGCCAGTGATCATGCGGAAAAGCGTCGTCTTGCCCGATCCGTTCGGTCCGATCACACCGACGATTCCGCCCGGCGGAAGCGAAAAGCTCATGTTCTCCATCAGCAACTTCTCGCCGAAGGCTTTGCTGACCTTCTTCGCTTCAATCACCTTCTGCCCGAGCCTCGGCCCCGGCGGAATGTAGATCTCGATCTCCGCCTCTTTCTGTTTCGTGTCCTCGTTGAGCATCTGCTCATATCGCGCGATGCGGGCCTTCGACTTGGCATGTCGCGCGCGCGCTGACTGTCGCACCCATTCTGCTTCACGTGCCAGCGCCTTCTGCCGAGCGCTCTCGACCTTCTCTTCGATCTGCAGGCGCGTTCGCTTCTGATCGAGCCACGCGGTGTAATTCCCCTTGTACGGAATCCCGGATCCGCGATCGAGTTCCAGGATCCAGCCGGCGACGTTGTCGAGGAAATAGCGATCGTGCGTGACGGCGATGACCGTGCCTTCGTAGCGCTGAAGGTGCTGTTCGAGCCAGCCGACGCTTTCCGCGTCAAGGTGATTCGTCGGCTCGTCGAGAATGAGAACGTCCGGCTTCTTCAGCAGCAGTCGGCACAATGCCACGCGACGTTTCTCACCTCCGGACAGCACGCCCGTCTTCTGATCCGCCGGCGGAAGCCGCAGTGCGTCCATCGCCATCTCAAGCTGCTGATCGATATCCCAGGCGTTGAGGTGATCGATCTTCTCCTGCAGCTTTCCCTGTTTTTCGAGCAGCTTGTTCATCTGCTCGTCGTCCATCGGCTCGGCGAATCTCTCGTTGATCGCTTCGTAATCCTTCAGCAGCTTCATCGTGTCGCTGGCGCCTTCTTCAACGACTTCGCGGACAGTTTTATCCGGATCGAGCAGCGGTTCCTGTTCGAGGTACCCGGTCGTGTATCCGGGCGAAAGGGAGATCTGCCCGTCGAAGTTCTTGTCCACGCCCGCGAGGATTTTCAGCAGCGTGGATTTACCCGAGCCATTGAGGCCGAGCACGCCGATCTTCGCGCCGTAGAAGTAGCTGAGGTAGATGTCCTTGAGCACGACTTTCTTTTCGTGGCTCTTGGAGACCCCGACCATCGAATAAATGATTTTGTTGGGTTCGGTGTTGCTCATTTCAGGGGCATCATAGGTATTCAAAAGACGCGAAATCGCAAGCGGCGCACGTCGCCTCAAGCACTGGCGACAGGTCGCTTGCGATTTCGCGTCTTTTGTCAGTGGATCTACTGGGCCTTCACAGGATGATTCTTCACTTCTTCGACTTCCACCGGATCCTCCGGCGCGTTGTCCACCGTGGCGGCGCGTTGGTGGAAGACCTGGTCCAGCTTCTTCCAGCTGAACACGAGGAACACAATATTCTCCCATCGCTTCACGACGTTGTGATTCGGATCGACCGCTTCGATGTCGCCGGCACCGAGGCCCAGGATCGTTTCGAACCAGTCGCGATAATGGCTGCGGAATTTCATTCCGCTGCGATCGGTGATTTCGCTACCCATACCGAGGTGCCATTCCTCAATCGTGTTCGGCGAGAAGATTGTTCGGCCATAGCAAAACGAATGGAACAGCGATGCAATCCAGGGCACGAGCAACATGAGACTCATCACGATCGCAAAACCGGGGTTGAGCGTCGGATGCAGACTGCGCAGGAAGTGAAACACGCCCGTCAGCAGAATCATTCCGCGAACCTTTTCCAGATAGCGCGAGCTGATCCAGATGAGGAGCACGATCCCGCCCCAGATCAGCGCCCGCGGGGTGCTCACGTCGTACAGCAGCGTGACAAATGTATAAAGTACAACGAAGAGGTAGATCCATCCCCAGATGAGCGCGCTGCCGGGAAATTCATGCACGCAGAGCGCGCCGATGAAACCCGTGAGGATGATTGCCCACAGGAAGAACGAGCGGTGCACGCTGTAGGTCACGATCTCGTCGGCCCTGCGCGATTTGCCGTGGAGCAGCATTGGAATCAGCCCGAATCCCGTGAACAACCAAGCGAGAAACGGGCCGATGCGCGTAATGGCGGAAACAGCGCGTCCACCGCTCGACGGCGCAGAGGTGGTTGAAGGTTGAACAACAGCCGGCGCGACGGGAGTCGCCGGGAACTCCACGGGGGAATTCGCGTTCGTCATGGGGGCTAGTGTATGGAACGCCCGCGAGAATGCGATTCGAAAACGGCCGGATTCTTCTAGCGGTCACGGCGCATTCAGAATCCCGGGACGCGTCAGCACGGGCTTGTCCGGCAGCTTCAGGAGTGACTCGAGCACCGCATTGCCGGCGTCGATCTGTGACAGTCCAATGATCTCATTGAACTCCGCCCCGATTCGCCAGCTGGCATAGTCGCCTTCCATGCAATTGCGCACCGTGTATAGCACGAGCGCCAGCCGTTCAAAGCGGAGCTTGAGCAGGAACTGCTCCCGCGGTTGCATCGGCCTCGGCGCGAGCACGCACACGCCGTGCGATGAGCAGTCGAGGAGGCGGCTGTAGAGAAACTTTTCGTCGACGGATTGGGCGAACGGCCGAACGTAGACGGGCTTGATGCAGGCAAAGCGCTTTTCGCGTCGCCGCTGCTCCTGCTGGAGCGTCTCCGCATCGAGATGGACCCCCGACTTTCGCATAAGGGTGATTTACGATTGGTTTGCCCAATCAGCAAATCCCAGACAGCTTCACATTTATCGGACGCCATTCCGGTCGCGAACGGGATTCGTCCTCATTAAGATTCGTCGATGCAGAAGCTTTTGGTCCTGGCGATGACTTTATTTGTCGTACATGTGCAGGGGCGGGAAATATTCGTTAGCCCGAGTGGGAACGATGACGGGGCGGGAACGATCGATCATCCGTTCGCGACGATTGTTCGAGCACGCGATGAGACGCGAAAGATTCCTCGCGATGACTCGGGGCCGATTTTTATTACGCTCCGCGGGGGACGTTATGAGCTGCACGAGCCTCTGACGTTCGGGCCCGAAGACTCAGGCACAGCGAGATCACCGCTCGTCGTTCGCGCTTATCAAAGTGAAAAGCCGATCCTCAGCGGCGGCCGGCTCGTCACCGGATGGAAAGCCGGAGAGCTCTACAAAACGCCGGTCTGGTACGCACAGCTTTCTGATCCCCTGCCGAAATCGATCAGGGCGATCTGGGTGAACGGTGAGTTTCGGCACGTCGCGCATAGCCCCAATTCCGGCTATTTCCACGTTGCGGCTTTGCCCGATCAGATGAAGGAATGGGATCAAGGCCAGACGCGGTTCAACTTCAAGGACGGCGATCTTCCAACCGCGAACCTCGGGCCCGACGCGCGCGTCGTCACGATGACCCGCTGGGTCGAATCGCACCTGCCGATCGCATCCGTCGATGTCCGGCAGCACCTGTTCAACTTCAACGCGCGCAACACGTTTCGACTCGATGTGAACGATCCGTACTACATCGAAAACTCCATCGTTCTGCTCGATCAGCCCGGCGAATGGTACTTCGATCGCGCGACGCGAACGCTCTTCTACGCGCCGATGCCTGATGAACAGATCAACAACGCCGAAGTCATCGCTCCGATGCTTGAGCAGGTGATGATCCTGAAAGGCAATCCAGAGAAGAACGAGCCGATCCGCCACGTCGAATTTCAAGGCATCACGTTTTCCCACACCGGCTGGGATTTCACCTTTTCGCAAACGACTCAGCCGACGAAGAACGTCGGCGGATTCTCACAAGCCTCAATCCCGATTCCCGCGGCGGTGCACGGCGATGGCTTAGGCGATTGCGCGTTCGAGCACTGCAATTTCGAACACATCGGCGACTGGGCGCTGGAGCTGGCACGCGGATGTCAGAGCAACCGCGTCGATCGTTGTCGCTTCGGAGATCTCGGCGCCGGCGGGATCAAGCTCGGCGAAGGAGGCATTCGTGAGAAGACAGCGGATCAATCATTCGCGAATCGCATCACGAATTGCACGCTGCACGACGGTGGCAACATCTTCCACAGCGCCGTGGCGTTGTGGGTCGGGCAATCGTTCAACAACACCATCGCCCGCAACGAGATCAGTGATTTCTTCTACAGCGGAATTTCGCTTGGCTGGAGCTGGGGCTACGGACCATCGCTCAACCGTGGGAACGTGGTCGAGGAGAATCACGTTCACCACATTGGCACTAAATCCAACAATCCCGAACCAATCCTCAGCGATATGGGCGGGATTTACATCCTCGGTGCACGCGACGGCACGGTTGTGCGCCGCAACACCTTCCACGACATCGCCGGCATCCATTACGGCGGATGGGGCATCTACCTCGACGAAGGAAGCAGCAATGTGCTGGTCGAACAAAACCTCGTCTACCGCACCACGCACGGCGGATTTCATCTGCACTACGGAAAGGACAACATCGTCCGTAACAATATCTTCGCGTTCGGCCGGGATTGGGAGTTGCAACATAGCCGTCCCGAGGATCACAACGGCTTCATGTTCACGCGGAACATTGTGATCGGCGAGTCACCGAAAATGCTTTCCGGCGCCGATGGCACGCCGGGCGCGACCAATTCCGAGCACGATCACAATGTTTATTGGTGCACGAAAAGCACACAGCTCACATTCGCCGGCAAAACCTGGGACGAGTGGCGCGCGATGGGAAAAGACAAAGATTCCATCATCGCGGATCCCCAGTTCGTCGATCCGGCCCATGACGATTTCCGTCCGAGCGAAAACTCGCCTGCACTGAAGGTCGGGTTCGTGCCGTGGTTAAAATGACGGGCGGTGCACACGCTCACCTATGACAACCTACCGCCGGGCAGCACCATTCTGCGCGAATGGAAGGACGGAGCGCTCACGATCATCGCCGCGGCGCGCGAAATCGATCCATTTGTCCGATCGCGGGTACTAAAACGAACCGCGATTTATGCGGCGTGGACAACCGCGATTACGTTCGGGGCTCTTCTCGTTTGCGCTGTCGCGATCAATATCCCGCTTCCGCCGACACTTCTGCTTAGCCCGGTTGTGTTCAGTCTGACTATGCTCTGTTTTGGCGCGCTCTTTCTACTTCTTTGGAACGACCGCTGGCGGAGGGCGCATGACCGGCTCGAGCGCGATCTCAAAGAACAGACCATCATCGTTGCTCGGCCGAACGAATTACGGATCGAAAGCGACGGGCCCCATGGAGATCTCAGCTGCGTAATTCACCGAGATGAGATTCTGGATATCAGCGCCTACAACGAATTCGCACAAGAGTTGCAGGATCGTCTCGTCATCCATCTGAAGGCAGGTGGGAAAATCCAATTGCTCTTTGGACGGTTGCCGGCGGAACTGGACTGGATCGCTCGAACGCTTCGGCAGATTATTGATCAATCACCTGAATCGCCGCGGTCGCCTGGGATTTGAGGGCGCCTTCGCTTGAACTCTGCACACGGCGCAGGGTGCTCAGCGCGTCTTTCGCGTCGGGTCCGAGGCGCTGCAATGCTTCGATCGCAAGCGGCGCTGTGCGGCGGGAATCGAGCAGCTCCTCAAGCATGGGAACCGCCGGTGCGCCGATTTCGTTCACTGCGATGGCCCAATCGGGCCCCGCGTGCGCGGCGGCGTCTTTCAGATCGGAGAGGCCGAGGCCGGTCTGTCCGATGTTGTATTTGAGCAGCGCGACGGACGCGCGAATGTCAGCCCGATCTGACGCCTGCATCATCGGACCCAGCACCGATTGAGCCGGAGCGCCGATCTGCGCGATTGTTAGCGCCGTCGCCTGAAGCAGTGCGCGGTCGGAGTTCTGCAGAACCGTGGTCAGCTTATCGACGGCGGGTGCGCCGGCTTCGTGTAATTGGCCGATCGCCTGAACCGCGGCGAGGCGGACGGGCACCTCCGAATCGTCCAGCAATTTGATCAGCGGATCGACCACGTCCTTCGCGCCACCGGCGCCTGCGCGGCCCGCGGCCTTGGCGAGTGCGGCGCGCATCTGTGCTTCGGGATCGTTCAATGCGGAAATGATTTTTGCGGAGACGGTCGCGAGCGATTTGGGCGAAAGATCCGCGAGGGCAAAAGCGGATTGTTCGCGCACAAGCTTTTCGTGATCGGCAAGCATGTCCGAGAGCACAGGCGCGGCGATTGTGGCATCTGCAATTCTTGCGAGCGCGTCGGCGGATAGGGCGCGCACCATCGGCGTTTCCTGGGTGCTTTGCAGCATGGCGATCAAGCGGTCGCTGCTCGATGCTGCGGTCGGCCCGAGCTGCGCGAGCGCTTTGATCGCATTGATTCTTTCCCGATCCAGGTTCGACTTGGTTGCCTCGGTCAGTAATTCTGCGGCGTCGTGCTTTTGTTCGGCCTCGAGGCGCTGGAGTTTGCTCATCGCGCGGAACATCGATTCGCCCGCGACGTCGGCTTCAACGATGGCTCGCACGATGTCCGCGGGGGCGCTGACGTCGTCGGCCACGACCCATGGCGCGATCGCCAGCGAAAGCACAATGCATACGACGGAAATTCGTGACGAATTCATGATCGCCTTTCGGGGATGGGGCATGGCCGTTGCAACGATTCTTCCCCAAAGCAAACCAGGAGGACCGCGTGGCAAAGGCGAAAAAGAAGGGCCAGCAGCAACATGGCGTGGTGAAGGATGAGACGCGCGACGAGGCGAACAAGCGGCGATTTGTCGATCAGAGCGGCCTGGCGGCTCAAGATCTGCCCGATGCGGCGCACGGACAGAACGTCGTCGATCCACCGGAAGAGATGACGCGAACGCTTCCCCAACAGCACGGCGGGCAGATGCCCGATGCGAAAAACTACGGCGAAGGCGGGATCCGCGCCAGCATGGACGCCGAGGACGCCGCCGAGCACGGCGGACGAAAGCACAACTGAACCTTTGGACAAGGAGCCGACCATGAAGAGTCCCAGGGAATATCTCGACGAAGTGCGCCAAAATCTTCAGAAGATCCAGTCGCATGGCCAGGTAACGGCGACGGAAAATGCGTTATTCGGAATGATCGATGGCTTGGCGGGTTTGGAGCTGACGACGCTCGAGCGCGTCACGGCGCTCGAGGCGCGCGTGAAGGAACTCGAATCCGCGCTCGCGGCGACGCGCTGAGAGGTCGTTGAGTGAGGTTTAGCCGCCCCGCGTGCGGGGCGCGTCTTTCGAAGAAGCGCGCCCTGCACGCGAGGCGGCTAAACGTTAGGGCGCGGTCGTGGATTTCGTGGGTGTGTTCAGGACCGAATTCGCGCGATTCGCGGCCTCGGGGACTTTTTCGTTCACCTTATCGACGGCGCGCCCGAGCACATCTCCAGTCTTCTGCGCCGCAACGTTGAGCGCCTCGCCGGTTTTCTGCGCGCCCACTTCGATCGCATCACCGGTTTTGTCGGCGGCGTGCGAGACCTTATCGCCGGCGCTGTCGGCCGTCGTGCTGTGGATGACCGTCGTTTTCTTTTCGGTCGTCACTTCTTCCTTTGAATCACATCCGATCACGAGAACCGCCGCGAGGAGGATGGGGGCAATGCGTTTCATGGCTGATCATTTTATACTGAATGCGTTGGAAGATGAGTCATAATTTGCGAGTGGAGAACTTTCATGCCTTCGACGTTGCCGAAGATTACGGATGGGCAGAAACGGCAATATCGGGAAGAGGGCTACTTCGTCCTGGAGCGCGCGATTCCGCAAGAGTATCTGCAGAATCTGCGGGACGAATGCCAGGGATTCATCGACAAGATTCATGCGCAGATGGACGAGAAGAAGACCGATGTGCTGGGCATCAGCCATCGCAACAAGCGATACTTCATCGGCAATCGCAACAAGGAAAGCGCCAAGCTCCGCGAGTTTCTGTTCTCCGATCTGATGGCCGAGATCTGCCGGGCGACGCTCGGCGAGAATGCGTTTCTCTTTAACGAGCAATACGTGGTGAAGGCGGCCGAGGTGGGGATGAAGTTCGCGTGGCACCAGGACAGCGGCTACGTCGGCCACGATCATCGCCCGTATTTATCGTGCTGGTGTGCGCTCGACGACATGACCGAAGAGAACGGCACGGTCTACATCCTGCCGTACTCGCGCGCGGGCGTGCGGAGACGAATCGATCACATCAAGGAAGAAGGCACGAACGACCTCGTCGGCTATCACGGCGACGACCCCGGCGAGCCGGTGATCGTCCCCGCCGGCAGCATCGCGGTGTTTTCGAGCGTCTGCTTCCATCGC
Source organism: Phycisphaerae bacterium (assembly GCA_025924315.1). GTDB lineage: Bacteria > Planctomycetota > Phycisphaerae > Tepidisphaerales > Tepidisphaeraceae > JAICIO01. Next base: position 22,962 of record JAICIO010000015.1, on the reverse strand, counting down.
AGTGGAACCAACACGACAAAGAACATGCGCCGCGTATATCTCGCGCAATACTCGGCCGAGCCCATCATGACGAAGGACGGTTCACGCCACTGGGCGTTGGCAGAACCGATCCTGAAAGACGGAAAGAAAGTGAACCACTAAGGCACGAAGACACGAAGCAGGCGACGACTTTTCGGAAACCGCTTCGTGACTTTGTGGCTGTGTGGTTCAGTTTTTATTCTCGGAATTCGATGCGGGCCTGACTTGGGCTCGTGCCGACTCGTTTGCGAAATTGTTTGTTGAAGTGCTGGGCGTCGGGCAAACCAACTCGCGCGGCGACGCGATGAACCGGAATGTTTGTTGTCGTGAGCAGATGCCGCGCGTAATCGATTCGGCGGTTCAATAAATAACGCGGGATCGTCATGCCGAAGCGTCTGCGGAACATCCTCGCGAGATAGTTCTGCGTCATTCCTACCTCTTCCGCGAGTTCGGGGATCGTGAGCGGCTCGGTGAATCGCGCATGGACGATCGCCGCGACGCGCTCAACCGCGCTGGCGGACCGGTTCTCGCGCCGCTCGTCGCCATGCGACAGTGCTTGCATCGCGAGCCAGAGGATCAATTCCTGCAATGCCGCCGAAGCAGCCGCGAGCGAAATGGGCGACGCTTGCGCTTGCAGTCGCGCGATCTCGCGGACGCGGTCGACGGCGAACTCCTGCATCGAGCCCAGAGAGAAATGTATCGGTAGCTGCGCGAGCTCGCCGCGCAGGCCAACCTTGTTGAAGTGAATGCACCAGTGCTGGCCAGGCGCGGGCAAGTCATAGGTCGATGCGCGGCCGGCTTCGGTGATGGTCACATCGCCTGGTTTCAAACTGAAGGCGTGGTCATCGATCCGAATTTGTCCATGGTAATCGTAGATATGAAGCGCGTGGGTCGGCGAGCGGTACCGATAACCAAATCCGCGATCTTCCAGCGGAAATCGGCCGGCGACGACGACCTTGGGTAATGTTTTCAGCGGCCAGGACCATTCGTTACCACCCTTCGCCATTGTTGAATTTATACCACTTCTGTTGAAACGTTCCAATTGCGGCCGCTCGTAACGGATGCGATGTTGCTATCTATTCAAATCGGATTGACGCACGAGCAGAAGAAGTTCTACGACGAGAACGGTTACATCCTTGTCAAGGGCGTTTTCACGAAGGAGGAAGCCGCCATGCTGCGCGCGGAGGCGCATGCACTCGCGGATCGATTGACACAAATTCGCGACATTGACGCGACCTGGGATAGCGTGCGCAGTCCGAATGAGAAGAAGACGGTGATTCTGCATTGCCACGACGTGCAGTTTCAGTCGGCGGCGTTTGCCCGAATGATGCTCGATCCGCGCTTCACGTCGATCGCGCAGTCGATCATCGGGCCGAACGTGCAGCTACATCACTCGAAGATGTTCATCAAGCCGCCGGAAAAGGGCTCGCCGTTTCCGATGCACCAGGATTACCCGTACTTCCCGCACGGTAAGAATTCGATGATCGCGTCGATCATTCACTTCGACGACGCGCCCATCGAAAAGGGCTGCGTGCGCGTGTACCCGGGCACGCACAAGCTCGGTCCGATCGACGACGGCGGCACGCGCGATCACTCGCTGCCGAAGGAAAAGTATTCGGTGGAGAAAGCAGTGCCCTGTCCGGCCGAGGCGGGCGACGTGCTGTTCTTTTCGTACCTCACGGTGCATGGTTCGGGGATCAACGGATCGAAGGAAGCGCGCACGACCGTGCTCGTGCAAATGCGCGATCCGCTCGATCCGCCCAGCGCCGCCGTTCACCTCTCGCGCGGGCAGGGAATGATGCTGGCCGGGTTCGATCCGAGCTGTGGTGCGGCGACGGCAATTCAAGAAAAATGCGAGGGCGGGGCGATGGGAATGGGTGGGGCGATGGAGATGGGCGCTCGGCAGAAGGTTGGAGTGATGGGCTGAGCGGTCGAGAACCCGCGGAGCTTTGCTCCGCCGCTAATTAATTGGTCGTGCGAGGATCCTGACGATGTGTGACGACTCGAATCCGTTGGAAGCTAAAGGCGAAAGCGCGACGGCGCAGAACGTGGATCAATTGCACGGGTCGGCCGCGTGTAAGAATCCAAATTGCCCGAATCGGCATCGTTGCGCGGCTGCGGCGCAACTTTCGGAAGTCAAACCGGTGGCATCAACGGCTCCGCTCGACACAAAGTAGACCGCTCTAATCAGGGCGATTGATCATCACTTCGCGGCGATACTGTGCGGGGGTCTTTCCCGTGAGCTGCTTGCAAACCCGATGAAACTGCGGGTAGCTGCCGAATCCGGCTTCCAGTGCCGCGGCGGTCATCGTTTTCTTCCGTCCGTCGCCGAATAATCTGAAGAAACGCTGCAACGTCTGTCGTTGCCGAAACTCCACGAGCGACACGCCCGCCTGCTGGTGAAAGAGTCGGCTCAAGCGCGATGCGCTCAGCCCCACCTGTTCTGCGATCTGATCGAGCGAAATCGGCTCGGGTTCCGCCTGAATGATCCGCGCGGCGCGTTCGACGGCCGGATGAACATCCTGTCCGAGCACCTGATCGGCCGAGAGCTGTGCATCCCACGCCGCGAGAAGCGCGTATGCGATGCCCGCATTGAACCGCGCCGGGTCGTGCTTCGCGTCGTGCAGTTGCTTGAAAAGCGCCACGAGCTGCGCAGCAGATTCGTCATTCAATAATTTGCAGAGTTCGCCTTTCGGGTTGGTCTCGAGGAGCGGACGCGTTCGTTCCGTCGTGCAGAGTTGTTGCACGAGCGAACGGCGAAAGATCAGGATGAACATTTGAAAGTCAGGGGATTCATCGAGCAGCACGTGTTCCTGATCCGCAAATAACCACACCTGCGTGTTTTTCCGCAAGTCATAGCGCCGGTCGGAAAGCACGTAGGTCGCATGGCCGCGTGTGACGAGATTGATCTCCGGCTCATCGTGGCGGTGCGTGTAACGAGGCGCGGGACGGCGCATCCACCAGACCGATCCGTCCAAGCCCGCAGCGATGTTCCCGACTTCCTTCATAAAGACAAAAAATGAGAAGATATTGACTCGAACATGAGAAGCAAGCCTAGAGTAATGAGTCTACCATCGCCCAAGCGATAAGGAACGATTGACACCCGGATCTGCACCAGAAAGGTTTTCTCGATGTCCACCACACCGTCCCCGCGCAAGCGCGGGTTCACGCTCGTTGAGCTGCTTGTCGTCATCGGAATTATTGCCCTGCTCATCTCAATGTTGCTTCCGGCCCTGAACCAGGTTCGGAAGCAGGCCGAGAGCACACAGTGCCTCGCGCAGCTGAGGCAGTGCGGTCAGGTTCTGTACATCTATGCGAATCAGAACAAGGGTTACTTCCCGATGGGCGTGGTTGACTCGGTCGATAAACTTCCGTCCGCGGGAAGGATCGCCCTCCTTACCTCCGGGACAGAGTATTACACTGACACCGCTTCGGCGCTGAATCGAATCGTACAACCCCAAGGACCGGACCTGCGCATCGGAGCCAGCTATAACCCCGCTTGGTCCATCGGGGGGATGAAGATCTTCTTCTGCCCGTCGAACTACATCTTCGACGACCAGCCCCATCAAAGTTCGAGTTCGCGTTGGCCCGAGGATTTCGCGTACAGCTCGCGCATACGATACAACTACCTCGGCGATCCGAATCCGTACTACCCGATGTACCACTTTGGTGGTCCGTACCCCACCAACTCTGCGGTTAATTCCACGCTCGACTGGCGCTATTGGGACCGTAACCACAATGGCACGAATCGCGACGAGTACATGGTAAAGCTTGGCGACAAAAACGCCTCCAACATCACGCTGATGGTGGACTCGATCCGGTTCCTCAACAGTGGAAACACCAACACTTACGGCATCGCAATGACGCACGGCAAAGGTAAGACGCCGCTGTCAGGATGGCTGAACGAGCTATACGGCGATGGCCATGCCGCTTCGAAGCGTCCGCGCATCGCGTCGTGGAGCCCAGACGGCACGAAGTTCCTCAATCCGAATCCGGATCAAGAGGAACTGCAGCCGAGTTGGGGCAACAACTCTGCGACAGGCCAGCAAATCATCTGGTAAGTGACCACATCACGACCAACTGCAAGAAACGACGGGCGGTTGCCGAAAGGCAGCCGCCCCTTCTTTTTTTCATTGTTCGGAGAGCGTAACGACAAAAAATGAGCATTTCCGGTCAAAATAAGAGCACTGAATCGCAAAATATTATTGAAAGTTTGTGACGGGATAGGCCGTTGTATCTCTGTAGAGGGCTATCTATGTCACCAATCGTGAAGTGCGCGCGCCGTGCATTTACGCTCGTCGAGTTGCTTGTCGTCATCGCGATCATTGCCGTGCTGATCTCGGTGCTGTTGCCGGTGCTGCAGAAAGCGCGGGCGGCGGCGCTCAATACGCAGTGTCTTTCGAACCTTCGCTCGTGTGGGCAGATCTTTTACATTTACTCCACGCAGAACAAGGGCTGGTATCCAGAGGGCGTGCTGGACAGCATCGATAAGTTTCCAGTGGCGACGGGCGCCGCGGCGTTGCCGGGTTCGAATCCTGACTTCAGCGGCGCAACCCAAATCGTCAAGTATTCGGACTGCGCGTCGGCGATCAATCGCATCGCCCAGTCCGGAGCATCGGAGATCCGCATTCCCATCGGTGCCGGAAACAACACTACCGTCAATCCGGAGTGGAAAGTCGGTGGCATGATCGTCTTTTATTGCCCCGTCAACACCATCTGGGACGGCATACCACCGGGGAATGCGTCATCGCGCTGGCCGCAGGATTTCGCTGCGCAGACGCGCATTCGGTACAACTATCTCGCCTGCCGCGACCCGTATTATCCTCGCTATCACTGGAAAGGTGCGCCGCCCACGGTGAACACGCAGCCCGGCCCTGATGGGGTCCCGGCAAATTGGACGCTGGACTTTCGCATGTGGGATCGCAACCACAACGGCGACAACCGCGACGACTACATCAACAAGGTCGGCGATAAGCGCGCCTCAGAAATCGCCGTGCTGATCGATCAAACCCGCTCACTCAACGGCAGCAGTACAAGCGGGAATACAGACGACATTGGCTTCCAGCTGCAGCACGGCAACACTTCCGGGAAGCCGCTGACCGGCTGGATGAACGAGCTGTTCGGCGACGGCCACGCCGAATCCAAGCGCCCGCACTGGAGTTCCTGGGGCGCTAAACCCGGCAAGATATTCGGCACTGCGTTCATCAATCCCAACCCGGATGCGGGCGAAATACAGCCCGGGCACGGGGTAAACTCCACGACGACGGCTATCGACTGCTGGTAATCTTCGCCTCACGCGACTGAAACTTGTACGATCGCGGCTGCCTTAAACGGCAGCCGCTTTTTTATGGAGCAAGCCAACAGGACTCGCCATCTCCGGCTCGACGCTTCAATCGCCGCCGCACTCGCGCTCGCGGCGTTTTTGTTGTATCTCCCCACGCTGACGCATGGCGTGATCGATTTTGATGATCCCACCTACACCACGCATCCGATGGTGGCCGGCGGCCTCAATTCGGCCTCGATGCAATGGGCATTTACGACGACGACCGACTGCACGTGGTTTCCGCTGACGTGGCTCTCGCACATGCTTGACGTCGAGCTGTTCGGCCAGAACTACAGCGGCCATCATGCGACGAGCGTTCTGTTGCATGCGATCAATGCGGCGCTGGTCTTCCTCGTGTTGCGTGCGCTGACAGGTGCGCGGTGGCGCAGCGCGATCGTCGCTGCGCTGTTCGCGGCCCATCCGCTGAACGTCGAGACGGTCGCGTGGATCGCGGAACGGAAAGGTGTGCTGAGCGCCACTTTTATGCTCGCTATGTTGCTTGCGTATACGATCTATGCGCGCAAGCCGAGCATAGGGGGGATGGCACTCGTGGTGCTGGCGTTCGCCTGTTCGGTGATGACCAAGCCGGCCGCGGTCACAATTCCCGCGCTTCTGCTGGTCATCGACTACTGGCCGCTCAAGCGACGCGGGCGAATTATCTGGTTCGAAAAAATTCCGCTGCTGTTCATCGCCATTGCAATCACCGTCGTGACGATGATCGCTCACGCGCACTGTGGCGCCGGCAACCTCGCCGCGGACATTACGCTCGGCAGTCGCATCGGCAATTCGCTCGTTTCTATCCCGCGCTACTTGATTCGAGTGATCTATCCGCTCGAGCTCTCGATCTACTATCCGCTTCCGAATCACTGGCCGGCCGGGACAGTGGCAGCGGCGCTTGCGCTGGTCGTGGTGATTACGACCGTCGTCGCATGGCAGGCCCGCGCGCGGCCGTATCTCGCCGTCGGATGGCTCTGGTTCTTGATCGTGCTCGCGCCAACGCTCGGCGTCGTGCAGGTGGCGCTGCACGCGATGGCGGACCGGTACATGTACCTGTCGATCGTCGGGCTGCTCATAATGCTCGTGTGGGGCGTGGACGATCTCGCGAAACGTGTTGGCGCCGGCAGGGGATCGGTTGCGACGGTCGCTGCGATCGCGGTGCTCGTGCTGGGCCTCTTTACCTTTTATCAGCAGTTGTTTTGGCGCGACACGTATGGGTTGTTCATGCACGCGCTCTCGATCGACCCGGACAACTCCTTCGCGGAATTCGTCGTCGGCACGGCACTGAGCGACGCGGGTGATGACGTGCACGCGAGCGAGCGTTACGAGCGCGCGATCGCACTCTATCCCAAAGACCCGATGTTCCATTACCGTTATGCACTGAGTCTCGGACGGCTGGGGAGTATCGATCAAGCGATCGCCGAGTTTCAGGAAGCGCTGCGTTTGCGACCCGAATGGGCAACTGCTCACGAGATGCTGGCTCGAGCCTATTTGCTCCGCGGCGACCAATCGGCGGCTCAAGCGCATTTCGATCAGGCGCGCCGAATCGAGCAAACCATGCATGAGCCGTGAACATCGCGCATCTAGCCGAAATTTAAGGGCTTACACTCCACGAGATAAATCCTCGCAATCGGCCACGAAATGATAAGTTCTGCAGCGGAAAACGAGTAGAACCATCGGCCCGAGTTGGGAATAATGCCTGCACAAGGAGTCAGATAATGACATTGGCAACGACGTCTGTTGTGAGCGACGAAGATCGTCGCAAGTTCATCGAAGATGGTTTCTTCGTTCTCGAAAACGTAATCCCGCCGGACATGCTCGCCATGCTCCGGGGTGAGTGCAACAACATGCTCGACATCGTCCACAAGGAAATGGATGAGGCCGGCACCGACAATTACAAGGGCCAGATCCGAAACAACCGCTACTTCATCGCGAATCGCTTTCGCGAGCTTCCACGGCTTCATGAGTTTCTGTTCTCGGACCTGATGGCCGACATCTGCCGCGCCACGCTCGGCCCCGATGCGTTTCTGTTCTACGAACAGTGGGTACTAAAGGGCGCCGAGAAAGGCGTGAAGTTCTCCTGGCACCAGGATTCCGGCTACGTGCAGGCCAAGCACAAGCCGTATCTCACCTGCTGGTGCACGCTGGATGATGTGAACGAAGAGAACGGCACCGTCTATATGCTGCCGTACAAGCGCGCCGGCGTCCGCGAGCGCATCGAGCACGAACGCCAAGGGCTCGATCTCGTCGGTTATCACGGCGACGACCCCGGCGAGGCGGTCATCGTCCCGGCCGGCAGCATCGCGTGTTTCTCCAGCGTCTGCTTCCACCGAAGCGGCGCGAACAAGAGTAAAAACATGCGCCGCGTCTACCTTGCGCAGTATTCGTCGGAGCCGATCAAGCGTCCTGACGGAACGATTTCAGGATTGGCTGAGCCGTTCCTGAAGGATGGCGTTCGCGTTCGATAACCCGCGACAAACTGAACACGCTTACATCGCCCGCGGTTTCGTAGAACGGTCACCTGAACCGTACGAAGCCGCGGGCGATTTTCTTTTCTGCCCTCCCCTCTGCAAACCAGATAACCCAGTCACCAGCAACTGCCCGTGCCCCAATTCCATTGGACCCCATTATTTTGGCATCAAAACAATGGGGCCCAATAAAAAATGATCACTTTGCTGACGGATGATGAGAAGACCGAAGGGGCGGGTTGGAATAACGTACGGAGACTCGTAACCGTCGGCTTTTGCGGCGATGGTTCGGCCAGTGCCGATGTCCTTCGCCGCCACGCGGCGCATCTCTCTACTGCGAGGTTCACATGCGATCGTCCCTCACGTTTCTACGGCGCGCTTTTACGCTCGTGGAGCTACTCGTCGTCATCGGCATCATCGCCGTGCTGATTGCAATCCTTCTGCCCAGTCTACAGGCCGCTCGGCAACAGGCCCTGAGCGTTCAATGCCTCAGCAATCTGCGAACCTGCGGCCAGTTCTTCCAGATCTACGCCAATCAAAACAAGGGATTCCTGCCCGAAGCGGATTACGATTCGGTCGCAAAGTTCCCGCTTGAAAACGGCAACTCCGGCGTGCTCAATCCGGCGACAGGCGTTACGTATAAGTATCCGGGCATTCGAGAAGCGCTAGACCACATCGCCAATCCGAACAGCCCCGGGGGACGAATTCCGAATCCGAGCGGCCCTGGGACGATCGTCAATCCGCTGTGGCACATCGGCAATCTGATGGTTTTCTACTGTCCCGCCCAATACATCTGGGACACCGATGCACGCGGATCGTCCAACTCACACTGGCCGGAAGATTTCATGGCCAGTGGGTGCATCCGTTATTTCTATCTCGGCTGTCCCAATCCGCTCTATCCGAGCTGCCACTATCAAGGTGGGTTCAATGCCGTCGGTGGGCCGATCAATCCCGCGGCCCCTCCTGCTTCGCTCGATCGGTTCTTCTATGATCGGAACCACAGCGGTGATAATCGCGACGAGTACGTGAACAAGACCAGCGACAAGTGGGCGCCCAAAACGGTGATCATGGCCGACCAGTGCCGACAGCAAAACTCGGCGGTGACGAACCAGTTTGGTTTCGCGTTCCTTCACGGCAAAGGTAAGACCCCCCTGTCCGGCTGGATCAACGAGCTTTACGGCGATGGTCACGCCGAGTCCAAGCGTCCGCGGGCTTCAAGTTTCAATTCGGATGGCACTCTATACACCAATCCGAATCCCGGCCCCGACGAGGTTCAACCCGGCTGGGGCAACGGCACGAAGAATAATCCGATCTTCTGGTGAGCGACGATCGCATCCGACCAGAAGGTCTGCCAATACGTGCGGTTTCGCAGTCTGGCGGCGCTCGATTTTGAGCGCCGCCAGGACTGCCACGCCTATTTTCTGCCTATACAACAAAAAACGATAACTTTACTCCCCAAAACGAGAAGATTTTCGCGCGATCGATTCGGCATAATCCCACCCGACATCTCTGTGCAGTCGCTGATTTGAGTTCTGACTCGAAAGGATCCGCCATGTCTTGCCGTCAGACACTGAAGCGCTGTGTGGGCTTCACGCTCGTCGAGTTGCTGGTTGTGATCGCGATCATCGCGCTGTTGATCTCCATTCTCCTGCCGAGCATCCAAGCCGCCCGCGCGCAGGCGGTCAGCGTGCAATGCCTCAGCAACCTCCGCACCTGCGGGCAGTTCTTCTACATCTACGCGAATCAGAACAAGGGATTCCTCCCGCCGTGCGTGGTGGATTCCGTCGCAAAGCTTTCCGCTGGTGGCGATTCGATGAACGTCCCGCTGGATCCGGCGAATCCGACCGTGCACTATTTCTATTCCGACGTGCGCGAAGCGCTGAATCGCATCGCCAATCCGCAAGGGCAGCCCACGCGGTTGACCAGTAGCCTCATCCCGAATCCGCAGTGGACGATCGGCAATCTAATGGTCATGTACTGCCCCGCGCAATACATCTGGGACACCGACGCGCGTGGATCAAACAGTTCCCACTGGCCCGAAGATTACGCGGCCACCGGACTCATCCGCTATTTCTACCTCGGTGATCCGAATCCGGTTTATCCCGCGTGCCATTACACGGGCGGCTTCACGACCGCGACCGGCACCACACCGGGTGGCGGGCCGTCCAATCCCAATGCCGCGCCGCTCAAGCTCGATCGCTTCTGGTGGGACCGCAATGGAAACGGCGATAACCACGACGACTACGTCACGAAAATAAGCGATAAGTGGGCGCCCAAAACAGCGATTATGGCCGATCAGTGTCGCCAGCAGGACACGACGAACGTCGTACAGCAGACGTACGGCTTCGCGTTCCTCCACGGCAAGGGCAAGACGCCCATGAACGGTTGGATCAACGAACTCTTCGGCGACGGTCATGCCGAATCGCGGCGCCCGCGCATCAGCAGCTTCAATCCCCAAGGAAACCTCTACATCAATCCGAGCCCCGCACCGGACGAAGTGCAACCCGGCTGGGGAAACGGCGCGCTGAACAAGCCGATTTTCTGGTGACAACGGCGCCAGCACGCAACCACTCGCGCTGTGTCAAAATCGCTGACGGTTTCGCGGGACGAACCCCTCGTCCCGCGGACCGTGGCGATTCGCTTATCTCGCACCCCACTCTGTGCTATCCTCCGCGAAATCGTAGAGCGGAGATGCAATGACAGGAAAACTCGGCTGGGGAATTCTGGGCACCGGCGCCATCGCTAAAGCCTTCGCGCAGGGCGTAACCCATTCAAAAACCGGCACGCTCGTCGCGGTCGGAAGCAGGTCGGAAGAGTCCGCGAACAAATTCGCGGATCAATTCAACGTCCCCAATCGCCACGCCAGCTACCAGTCGCTGCTCGACGACCCGAAAGTCGAAGCCGTTTACATCGCCCTGCCGCATCCCATGCACGCCGAATGGGCGATCAAAGGCGCCGAGGCGAAGAAACATCTGCTCGTCGAAAAGCCGATCGGCCTGAATCACGCCGAGGCCATGGCGATCGTCGAAGCCGCACGCGAAAACGACGTGTTCCTGATGGAAGCGTTCATGTATCGCTGCCATCCGCAGACGCACAAGCTCGTCGAACTGATTCGCGACAAGGCGATCGGCGATGTGCGCGTGATTCAAGCGACGTTCAGCTTCCACTGGCCGATCCCCTTCAACGACACGAGCCGGCTGACGAACAACGCGCTCGGGGGCGGCGGGATTCTCGACGTCGGCTGCTATCCCGTGTCGATGTCGCGATTGATCGCAGGTGTCGCGACGGGCAAAGATTTCGCCGAGCCGATTGAGTTCAAAGCCGTCGGCGAGCTGGGTCCGAGCGGCGTCGATCACTACGCGATCGCCAGCGCCAAATTCCCCGGCGGAATCGTCGGACAACTGGCAACCGGCGTGCAGGCGAATCAGGATAACTCGCTGCGCATCTACGGCAGCGAAGGGTGGATTCATGTCCCGCAGCCGTGGGTGCCCGCGCGCGATGGTGGGACGGTCACCATTACGCTGCACAAGCGCGGCGAGAAGGCTCCGACCCACATCAACGTTGAAACCTCGCAGCAGATCTACGGGATCGAAGCCGACACCGTCGCAGCGAATCTCGACAAGCGCCAGGCGCCTTCACCCGCGATGAGCTGGAACGACACGCTCGGCAACATGAAGGCGCTCGACATGTGGCGCGCGCAGATCGGATTACAGTACGAAGCGGAGAAGATGGATGCGGTTATTCCGACCGTCTCTCGCAAACCGCTCGCCCACAAATCCGGCGCGAAGATGAAGTACGGTAAGATCGCCGGCGTCGAGAAGCAGGTCGCGCGGCTGGTGATGGGCGTCGACAATCAAACCACGCTCGCGCACGCATCGGTGATGTTCGACGACTATTTCGAGCGCGGCGGAAACACGTTCGACACCGCCTACATCTACGGCGGCGGGTTGCAGGAGAAACTTCTCGGCCGCTGGATCAAGAACCGCAACGTGCGCGGTGAAGTGAACGTCATCTGCAAAGGCGCCCACTCGCCCGCGTGTAATCCGAAGGATCTTACGGCCCAGCTCATCCAGAGCCTTGAGCGAATGCAGCTCGATCACGCGGACATCTACATGATGCACCGCGACAATCTCGAGATTCCGGTGGGTGAGTTCATCGACGTGCTGAACGAGCACAAAAAGGCCGGCCGAATCAACGCCTTCGGTGGCAGCAACTGGACCGTGGACCGCGTCGCGGAGGCAAACCAGTACGCGAAATCGAAAGGCCTCACAGGCTTTAGCGTCGTGAGCAACAACTTCAGCCTCGCGCGGATGGTCGATCCGGTCTGGGGCGGATGCATCGCGGCATCGGATGCCGAATCGCGCGCGTGGCTCAAGGAACACCAGATCGCATTGCTGGCCTGGTCGAGCCAGGCCCGCGGTTTCTTCCTCCCCGGAAAAGCCAAACCCGAAGACCGCTCCGACGCGGAGCTTTCTCGCTGCTGGTACAGCGAAGACAACTTTCAGCGCCTCGCGCGGGTGAATGAGCTTGCAGAAAAGAAAAACGTTCTGCCGATCAACATCGCCCTCGCCTACGTCCTCTCTCAACCGTTCCCAACATTCCCGCTGATCGGACCTCGCACCCTCTATGAGCTGCACACGAGCTTACCCGCTCTCGACGTGGAATTGACTGACGGCGAGATGAAGTGGCTAAACCTTGAAGAATAATCGTTCGGCGGGCGGAGTTTAGTCCGGCTGTCTTCGCGCGAGGGTTGGAATGCAACAGGCGGACTAAAATCCGCCCGCCACGCCTATCCTTTCTTGTGCTTGAAGTACTCGACCTGTTTCAGGCGTTTTTCCGCCTCGGCCTTGGTCTTGTACGGCCCGCCGAGGTTTTTGCCCTTCTCGCTCAGCACTTTATACCCTTTCGCCGTTTTACGAATCATATCGACCTCCATTGAAAGACGGTTTTAATCGTCGCGCGCCATGCTTCATCTGCCAGCGCCGAATTTTTCGCGCGACGAATTTCCACGACCGTCGTCTAATCCTGTGACAACCGCATGAATCGCGAGTCCGATCAAACGCTCGTTGTGCAGAGCCAGGCCGGGAACCAAGCCGCTTTTGAAGAGCTGGTTCGCCGATCGGCGCGGTGGTTATTTGCTCGCGTGTACCTCGAAACCGGCGACACGCACCGAGCGGAGGACCTGGTTCAGGAAACGATGCTGCAGGCGTGGCGATCGATCCGCTCGCTGAGCGACGCGAAGAACTTTCACAGCTGGCTCAACACGATCGCCCAGCGCATCGTGATCGACGCTGCCCGACACGATTCGCGAAAGAAGCGAGGACGCGGCGCGAAACAAGAGGGGGACGCGCTGCTGACGATCGCGTCGAGATCCCCCTCTCCGCCGGATCAGCTCGAGCAGGAAGACGAGCGCCAGCGCGTGCTGTCGATCCTGCGCTCGATGCCGGAGGAATACCGCATCCCGCTGATGCTTCGTTACATCGGCGGAGCCGATTACGAAGCGATCGCGAGTCAATTGGCGATGTCGAACGGATCGTTGCGCGGGCTCCTACATCGTGGAATCAGGATGCTCCGAGATCGAATGACAAAGGACACCGCACAGTGACACGGACTGAAAACGATCACATCTGGTTTGAAGAGCAGATCGCGGCGTATTTGTCGCGAGGCCTCGAAGCCGAGGACCTTGCGCGATTCGAATCGCATCGCGCAACGTGTGCAGATTGCGCCGCGAAGCTGCAAGCCGCCGCGAGCGATGATCGGCGACTGAATGATCTCTTTAAGGGTGTCGCGCCGTCGAGCTCATTCGAAGATCGACTGGTGCAGCGTCTGCGAACCGATCGACATCGTCGACGAGTGTTCAAATTCCCGACGATTCATCCCGGGATACGGAAAGCCGCGCTCGCTACGGCGGCGGTGATCGTCATGGGCGGGTTTGGTTATGTCGCCACCGATCTGATGAGTCGCGGCGAGATCCCAACGCTCTGGGCCGACGCGCAAATCGGGAAAACCGCGAGCGATCTACGGCAAATCGGAGCCGCGACGCAGCTTTCGGCGAATGAGAACAAAGGCAGTTATGGCTACTTTGCGTACGACTATGACGGCGATGCGAGGAAGATGAACAAGAATCTCTCCTCCGACTACGCCGTCGCCGGCGACATGAATTCAAAACGCCAGCCGGCGAATCGTTTCACATACGGGAATGTGACAAACGGCCGGCAGTTCCGTGGAATCGTTACGCAGTCGGAAGCCGGCCCTTCCAACCCGCCGCAACAGAACGCCGGGAGAGGCGCGGGTGGACAGTCGGCGAATATGCCAGCAGCTGGCGATCGCGAAGGGCAAAACGTCCTGTATGGCGACGGCCATGTCGCCTTCACTCAGAGCCCGTTTGTCTCAAAGCAAGGCGATTCGATTTACACGCGACGCACGGCGGAGGCGAACAACTATTTCAAACCGGTTTCGGGCACGAGCGCGCCGGATGCGCAGGACAAGCTTCGCGAACAGCCGAAGGAAGTGGCGTTGCAGCTCGGTTCACAAACTCAAGGCCAGGGACAGCAGGGCCAGCAAGGCCAGCAAAGCCAGGCGAAGACAGTCGAGGGAACAGAGAAGCAGGAATCCGCGGCCGCCGTCAATGGTACAGTCACGGTCGACGCGAAACAGGCGCTTCCCGCGGCTGTCGCGGCTCCGGAAACGCCGGCGCTGACGCCGGCGCCTGCGCCAACAACGCCACCCGCGCCGCCCGCAACATCTCAGCCTTCCGATCGCAAAATCATCCGCAACGGCACGATGGAGTTCGAGATCGACAGCTTCGACAACGCCGTCGTCACCGTTTCGAAAATCGTGCGCGAAGAAGGCGGGTTCATCGGCACGACGACTTCGGAGAAGCTGCCGAATGGAAAGGTGAAGGGCACGATCACGCTGCGCGTTCCGCCGGATCATCTCGACACTCTCGTGCTCAAGCTGCGCGGCCTCGGCGATCTGAAACGGCAGAACCTGACCGCCGACGACGTCACCAAGCAATACAACGATCTGCAGAGCGAGCTGCGCGCGGCTCAGGCGATGCAGGAGCGCTTGCTTGATCTCATCAAGAACGGCAAAGGCGCGATTAAAGATCTGCTCGCCGCGGAGAAGGAGCTCGGCACGTGGCGGGAGAAGATCGAGCAGGTGCAGGGCGAGATCAACTACTACAACAACCTCGTCGCGATGGCGACGCTGAACCTCTCGCTCTTCGAGCGCGACATTCGGCAGACCGCTGAAGTGAAGCAGACGGAAGATGTGCAGATGGGGGTCGAGGCGGAGGATGTTGAGACGGCGCGGACGAACGCGCTGAAGGCGATCGAAGACGCCAAGGGCCGCGTCGTCGAGAGCGAGCTGAAGAAGTTCGAAGCCGGCCAATTCGCCGCGAAAATCGTCGCGGATGTGGCGCCCGATCAAGCCGGGTCTGTGATCGATCGGCTGAAACAACTGGGCAAAGTCGCCCGCCTGGAGATCGAGCGCAAGCAAACATCGCCGAGTGATGTCGTCGTGAAAGATGGCCTTAAGGTCGAGCGCGGCGACACACGGCTGAACGTGTCGCTCTACAACCTCGCGAACGTCGCCCCGCGGCAGACGGTGAACCTGAACCTCGCGAGCGACGACGTCGAGAAGTCGTACAACGCGATTCTGGCGCGCATTGAGAAAGCAAACGGCCGCGTGGTCAGCAGCAATCTCAACCGCGCCAAACCGGACCAGACCACTGGCACGATCCAATTCGAAACGAAATCGGCGGATGCCGAAGCCGTGCTGCAGGACGTGCGCATGCAGGGCGAGGCGATGAAGATGACCGTCGTGGAAAACACCGACACCGCCAACGTCACGACAACCAAGCGCGGCTTCAGTGTGCAGATCGTGTCAACCGCCGTCGCGGCAGCGCGCGAGGCGGAGACGATGAGCATCGCCACGCCGGATGTGCCGACCAGCTATCGCGCGATTCTGGATTCCGCCCACACGCTCAACCTCCGCGTGATCGAATCGCAAATGAACCAGGTCGATCCGCAGAATGTTTCCGCGACGATGACGGTCGAGCTGAAGCGCGAGCAGCAGGCGGAGTTCGAGAAGATCCTCGCGGGCCAGGGCCAGATCATCAACCGCACCGTCACGCGCTCAACCGACAACGAAAACACGCTGGACAGCAAGCTGCACTGGCAGATTTCGCTGACCGACGCCGACCGCATTGCGCCGCGGCAAAGCACAGGCGTGACGATCGAAACCTCCGACGTCGAGCAAGGCCTGAACCAGATCACCGCCGCCGTCGAAGCCGCGAGCGGTCGCGTCGCGGATTCGGGTGTGTCAAAAGATGCTTCCGGCCAAAGCACCGCCCGCGCCCGCATCGAAGTTCCGCTTGCCAAGGCGGGCGCGATCATCGACGCGATCCGCGCGCAAGGAAAAGTGCGCGAGATTCAATCGTCGAAGAACATGCAGGCGCCGGATGGCCCGCTCGCCCGCGCGACGATCGATCTCACATTGACGAGCGGTGAACAGATTGTGGGCGCGGATCACGGGCTTTGGGCGACGATTCGGAATGGCCTGGCGACGAGCGTCTCCGGACTTCTCTGGAGTTTGCAGCTGATCATCATTGGCCTGTGTCTCGTCGCGCCGTGGGTGCTTTTGATCTGGGTGGGTTGGAAGATCGTGCGACGACGGAAACAGGCGACTTCCGCTCCGGCTTAAGCGCATCGAACTCGCTCGCGGTTTCGCAGATCAACGCGTTTTTATCTGCGAAACCGCAAGCGCCTTCCCAGCACATTTCGCGCGCTGACATTTCAGTGTTTCCCCCATTACATTCCACGCGGTCCTAACAAAGGAGAACCGCGTGAAAGTGATTTGTGCTCTGCTTGGTCTTGTGCTGCTCGCCACGACCATCGGCTGTCATGCGTCCGGCGATGTCGACAAGCACGGCGCGGATGTGGACGTGCATACGCACGGCTGATGCGCCAGCAGTAAAGAGCAAAGGACGGAGCGCGGCTTCCGCGTTCTCCGTCCTTTTTCATTTCATCGCACGGTCCGTTATAACGCGATTCTATGACCGATGAGCCGCTGGAATATGAATCGCCGAGGCCCGAGCTCGAACCGCCGAAGGGTTCGCTCGCGATCATCTTCCTGATCGTGTTCATGGATCTGTTCGGCTTCGGGATCATCATCCCGCTGTTGCCGTTTTACGTGCACGATCCCGATGCGAATCCGCTCAAAGTCACGCTGCTGTTTTCGGTTTACTCGATCTGCCAATTCATCGGGGCGCCGATTCTCGGCGTGATCAGCGACCGCTTCGGGCGGAAGCCGGTGCTCGTCATCTCACAACTCGGCAGCGCCTTCGGTTATGCGCTGCTTGGCGCCGCAACGGCCTATCACTGGCACAATTTGGGCATGACGATGTTCCTCGTCTACCTGTCACGCGTGATCGACGGGTTTACCGGCGGAAACATTTCGACTGCACAGGCCTACGTGAGCGATGTAACGACCCCGGAAAATCGCGCGAAGGGCATGGGCGTACTGGGCGCGGCATTCGGAATAGGCTTCGCCGGCGGGCCGTTCGTCGGTGGCGTGATGGGTCAGATCAGCGTGAGCCTTCCGGCGTTCATCGCGGCTTGCTTCAGCCTGACGGCCGCGACGATCACATTTCTGAAATTGCCCGAAAGCCGCTCCCATGCCCCGACCGAAGCGGAAGCGTGGCTGCATCCAAGCGTCTTCAAGCCCGTTCTCAAGAAGCCGGTGCTGCTCCAGCTGTTGCTCATTTCATTCTGCACGATGGCCGCCTTCGTCATGATGGAGAGCACGATCGGCATCTTTTTGATCCGCGCATTCAGTTGGGAACAAAGGCAGATCGGCTGGTATTTCGCATTCGCGGGATTGATCATCATTTTCGTGCAAGGCGGATTGATCGGGCGATTGACGAAGGCGCTCGGCGACTGGCCGCTGGCGATCATCGGCCCGCTGCTCGTGGCGGTCGGAATGTTTGTTGTCAGCTCGACCGCGCTCGTGCGAAGCGTTTTGCTGCTTTTGCTCGGCGCCGCAAGCAATGCGACTGGCCGCAGCCTTCAACAACCGACGCTTTCGTCGCTGATCTCGAAGTTCGCGGGTCGTAAGGAACAAGGTGTGGCATTCGGGCTGTATCACGGCCTGGGAAGCCTCGCGCGCGTGATCGGACCGATCATCGCCGCGTTCGTCTACCGCCGGCACATCAGCGGCCCGTTCCTGACCGCCGCGGGGATCGTGATCTGCACCGCGAGTTGGACGGCGCTGCTTCGTGCGAGCGCAGCTCGATCAGCTGAAATTGTTCCTGTCGCGCAATCGTAGCACGGGCTGCCAGCCCGTGCAGTTTTTTGGAACGGAGGCACGGGCTGGTAGCCCGCGCTACGAAATGCGACGAGTCTTTTTCGTTACACTGATTCTTCTGGCCAGCCCGGTCTTCGCGGCGAACAAAGTTTCGTTCAACGACGAAGGCATCTGCGCCGTCAACGGCAAGCCGTTCTTCCCGATCGGCGTGTTCGTTTACAACCTGAACACCGACGTGATGGCGGACCTTCACGAGCATCACATCAACACGATCCTCGGCGTTGGTTACACCGCCAACGACATGCCGCTCATCGAAGCGCACGGCATGTTCGTCGTCCCACGGCCGACGGACGATTTTCTCGCGGTCAAAGACAGCCCATCGCTCCTCGCGTGGTATCTCGAAGACGAACCGGAAGAGCACAACGAAACACCCGCCGACGTGAAGAAGAAATACGACGATCTCAAAGCGAAGGACAAGGATCATCCCATCGCGGTCGTTCACGACACGCTGCACGGCCCGCGGGTGTACAAGGGTTCGTCGGATCTCACGATCAGCGACGTGTACCCGGTGACGAAAAACCGCGACTTTCCAATGCGCGCCGTCGGCGATTATGTCTCGAACACGCGCGAGGTGAACGGCAAGAACTGGCCGAATTTGGTCTTCATACAAACCTTCGGCGGACCCAATTCCGATGGCGGAAAATGGGCGCAGCCGCTTCCGCATGAAGTGCGGTTCATGGCGTTCAGCGCTCTGGTCCATCGCGCCAACGGCATCCTGTATTTCTCCTACTGGCCACAGGCGCCAATCACGTGGAATTCGATCTCAAAATTGAACGCCGACATCGAATCGCTCGTCCCCTGGCTCATCTCGCCCGGCAAGGAAATGAGCGCGACGACCAGCGACGACAACATTCAAATCCGCGCGCGAAAGGTCGGAGCAAGCTGGATGATCCTCACGACCAACCTCTCGCAAAAGCCAACCGACGCAACGCTCACCGTGAAAGAGCTTGGCGAAGTGAAACTACGCATGCCGTTCGAGCACCGCGACGTGCCGGTGCGATCGGGCGCGTGGCGCGAGCACTTCGACGCCTACGCCGAACACACCTATCTGCTCGGCGATGCGCCGGCGCTTCCATAAAAGACGATGAACCGCCAAGACGCCAAGAGGCCAAGAAAGCAGGTTGAGCCGTCGCCTTCCTTGGCGTCTTGGCGCCTTGGCGGTTCCTATCTCGGCCCGATCATCGTCGCGCTTGTTTTCCTCGCGATGACGTTCATCATCTGGAACCGCGGACCGGATCCGGTGCTCGATTTCGGACGCGAGGTTTACATCCCGTGGCGGATCAATTCCGGCGACGTGCTCTATCGCGACATCGAGTATTTCAACGGACCGTTCTCGCCATACGTCAACGCGCTCGTCTTCAGGATCTTCGGCACGAGCCTGCAGACGATCACGACAGTGAATCTGCTGATCGTGATCCTCGCGACAGTGCTGCTCTATCGGCTTCTACTGCGCGCCTCCGATCACGTCGGGGCGACCGCAGGATCTTGTGCGTTCTTGATCTGTTGCGCACTCGCACATCGAACCGGCATCGCCAATTTCAATTTCATCACGCCCTACTCGCATGAACTGACGCACGGACTGGTGATGTCGCTGGCGATGATCGCTTGCCTGATTCGGCCGCCCAAACCATTGTGGAGCGCGCTGGCGGGATTGCTCCTCGGATGCATTTTCCTGACGAAGGCGGAGGTGTTCCTCGCCGCTGGCATTACCGCATTGATTGGGTTTTGCGTCGCACATTGGGTCATTCGCGCGCGGTCGCGTCAGCTGGCGATCAATATTGCCTGCTTTGTCGTCGCCGCAATGGTTCCCGTGATCCTCGCTTTCGCGCTGCTCGCGCATGCGTCCACGACCACCACCGCTCTTCATGGTCTGGCGGGATCATGGCCGTGGGTCGGTGATTCACGATTGATGCAGTTGCCCTACTTCCGAAGCCTTCTCGGGACGGAACATCTGGGACAGAATCTGTTGTCGACTTTGACTTGGATGTGTGTTTATGCGGCCATCGTCTTGATCGCGTGGGGGATCGCCACGCTCGAACCCAAACGTGCGTTGTTGAGCTCGTTCATCACCGCCATCGGATTTGCCGCGATCGTGCTCGGCGCGTCGCCCTGGATTCACTGGGACACGTTTCTCCGTCCGCTGCCGTTTGTGCTGCTCATCGCGTTCGTCTGGTTCTCGCGAAACCTCTGGCGATGCACGTCTGACGTCAGTGTCAGGCAGACCATCCTGCTGCGCATTCTGCTCGTTCTCTTCGGCGGGCTGATGCTCGCGAAGATGGCGTTCAACGTCTCGCTGTTGCATTACGGTTTTGGCCTCGCCATGCCGGGACTTGTCGTGTTCGTCGTCGCAATGGTGAGCTGGCTTCCGCGGATCGTCGGGCTGCCGCTGCGATTCATTTCGATCGGTCTGCTCGTCGCGATGCTCATCGTGCACGCGCAGATCACCTGGAAGAACAGCCAGACGATGTTCGTACCGGTCGGCACGGGCAGCGACAGTTTCTTCGCGGATGGTCGTGGGGCGGCGCTCGACCAGCTGCTGGACGATCTGCAGTCGATTCCGAAAGAAAAAACGCTCACGATGATGCCGGAGGGACTGATCGCGAATTATCTTTCGCGGCGCGTGAACCCGTCGCGCTATTCGCAGTTCACCCCGCCGAACTTGATCATGTACGGCGAAGACAAGATGCTCGCCAATCTGAAGGCGCGTCCGCCGGATTACATCGGGCTGGTGCACATTCGCAACGTCGAGTACGGCGCACCGTTCTTCGGCAAGGATTACGGGCGCGACATCGCCCGTTGGGTAAAGCAGAACTATCATGAGGTGCATCTGATCGGTCAGCGCCCGTTCGAAGAATCCCCGAATGGCGAGCCAAGGTTCGGCATCCTGCTGATGCAAAAGAATGACTAAACCCGCGTACGCAAAATGGGCCGGGCCTGCGCTGGTGCTCGTGGCGAATCTCGTCATGCTGCTCTGGTTCTGGGGCCGCGCGCCCGATCCCGTGATCGACTTCGGCCGCGAGATTTACATGCCCTGGCGCATCACCGAAGGGCAGCACCTCTATCGCGATTTCACGTATTTCAATGGCCCGTTTTCGCCGTACTTCAACGCGCTCGTCTTCAAAATCTTCGGCGTGAGTTTGTCGACGCTGACGATCACGAACCTCGTGCTGGCGATGGGGATGACGGCGTTGCTTTATCGCATGCTGCTGGAGATCGGCGATCGGTGGTCCGCGACAATCGCACTTGCGCTCATGCCGTTCGTCTTCACGTTCGGGCAGCTGAACTACGTCGCGAATTTCAACTGGATCACGCCGTATTCGCACGACTTGACGCATGGGATTCTGCTGAGCATCGGCATGATCGGCGCGCTGTGGATGCTCTCGCGCCGACGAAACATGGGTTGGTCGATCCTGGCGGGTGCGCTGCTCGGGCTGGTCTTTCTGACGAAGGCGGAAGTGTTTCTCGCGGCGCTGCTCGCCGCAATCGGAGGAATGATCGTCGTCCTCCGATCGGACGCCGATCATAAACGACGATGGCTGACGAGCGTCTTGTTCCTCATCGCCGCGATTGTTCCGCCGATCATCGCATTCGTGCTGTTGCGGTCGTTTCTTCCAACGCATGAGGTCGTGCTCGCGCTGGAGGGTTCCTGGCGATGGCTCGGCAATCGCGAGCTCCTCGATAACCCATACTTCAAGTTGATCAACGGCACGGATCATCTGGCGGCCAACATCGGAACGACGCTGCTTTGGGCAGGCGTGTATTGCGTCATCGCAGCGGTCATCGCAGCCATCGCACAGATGCTTCCGCCAGCGCGCCGCACGCGTTTGATCATCTCGATTTCTTCCGCGCTGGCGGTTGTCGTCGGATTCTGGTTCATTTGGATGAAGATCCAGTGGCCGAACTTCATCCGGCCGGTGCAATTGTTCATGGCCGGCGGTGGAATCGCGCTGATCGTGCTGATCGTGCGACGTTGGCACGATCGCGAGGCGATCGCGCGGCTGGCGCTGCCCTTCATGCTGGTGATCTTCGCCGGCGCGCTGCTCGGGAAAATCCTGTGGAATGTTCGCGCGGTCCATTACGGCTTCGCGTTGTCCCTTCTCGCGACGCTGCTCACGATCAACGCGGTTGTGTACTGGAGCGTCCGCATTGTGAAGGCGCGCGGCGGATCGCCGGAGTTCGTGCGTGCGATCTGGATCGCCCTGATCCTCGTCGCCATCGGGCAACACTTCCTCGTCGATTTCGTCTATCTGAAGAAAAAGCAGTACGTCGTTTCCGCCGGCGGGGATGCGTTCCTGGCGGATATCCGTGGGAAAATGCTCAATGACGCGTCCGAGTTTCTCCTCGAGCACACGCAACCCAATCAAACGCTCGTGGCGATGCCGGAAGGTTTTCTGCTGAACTACCTCACGCGCCGCGTGAATCCGACCATCTATCACCAGTTCACGCTGCCGAACCTGATCATGTACGGCGAGGACAACATCGTCGCAAATCTGAAGGCCCATCCGCCGGACGTGATCGCGCTCGTGCACGTCGACAACATCGAATACGGCAAGCGCTTCTTTGGACGAGATTACGGTCAGGAGATCTGGGACTGGGTGTCCGTCAATTATGAACCGATGACAAAGCCGAATGGGGAGACGGCGCTTTTCGGATATCCGCCATTCGTGAACGAAAAGAACGGCGTGCTGCTGGTGCAACGGAAGCAGAGCCGGCGTTGATCGCGTCGGGAGGGCGAGGCTCCCGCCGAGCCGTCTTCGCGTGATTGAGAGATCGGCTCGGCGGGAGCCT
>JAICIO010000014.1 GCA_025924315.1 Phycisphaerae bacterium | reverse complement strand
GACATCGTTCGCATGATGGTCGGACGTGATTTGGAGGCACAAAGGGAGGGCGAGGCTCCCCCCGAGCCGTTCGCGGTTTCGCAGACGGAAACGGCTCGGCAGGAGCCTCGCCCTCCCCACGCGCCGGCGCTTCAGACCTCGCACATCTCAAGTGGGCATGCGTTTCGAAATGTCAGTTTCGCGCTACGCCCCGGCGAAATTCTCGGCATGTTCGGCCTCCTCGGCGCGGGTCACCTGCAAGTCACCCGCGCTCTTTTCGGCATCCGCTCGATCGATTCCGGCGAGGTTCTCATCAATGGACAACGAGTTCACGTCGATTCTCCGCGCGCCGCCCAGCGCCACGGCATCGGCCTCGTCTCCGAAGACCGAAAACTCGAAGGCCTCGTCCCCATGATGAGCGTCGGCGACAACCTACTCTTCTCTCATTGGCGAGCGGTGTCCTCGGGCGGAGTCGTGTCGAAACAACTGCACCGAACTCGCGCCGAGCATTGGATCAATCGAATCGGCGTGCGCCTGAAGACCGGCGTGCAGCAGCCGATCGCCACGCTCAGCGGTGGCAATCAACAGAAGGTGATTCTCGCGCGCTGGCTCGAAGCGGGAGTGAAAATCCTGCTGCTGAACGAACCCACTCGTGGAGTCGACGTCGGCGCGCGAAAGGACATTTACGCCCTGATCGACGAGTTGCGTCGCGAGGGCCTGGCGGTGATCGTCTGCTCGTCGGACCTGGAGGAGATTCTCGAAGTCAGCGACCGCGTGCTCGTCTTCGCGAAAGGAAACGTCGTCGCCGAGTTGGCCGGCGCAACAGCCACCGAGGAAACCCTCCTCGCCGCCGCATCCGTTTAGCCGCGAGCTCTGCTCGCGAGGTTTTGCTGACAATCAACGCGAGCAAGCTCGCGGCTTCACAAAAAGCAATCACGAATGACTCAACCGACGACACCCCCTCTCGACTACGCCCCACCCAAATCCGCCTCGCGCCTCAACTGGCGCGACGAAGTCGGCCTGCTGATCGTTTACGTGATCCTCTTCGCCTCACTCTGGATCGCCTCGCCGTACTTTCTCACACTTCGCAATCTCACGAACATTCTGCTGGCCGTTTCGACCATCGGCATCATCTCCGTCGCGATGACGATGGTGATCGTCGCGGGCGGGATCGATCTCTCCATCGGCTCGATCGTCGCGTTCACGGGGGTGGTCGCGGCACAACTCTCGCACGGCGTGTCGAAATTGGTTGCACTGATCATCGCTGTGATGGCCGCCAGCCTGATCGGCGCTCTAGCTCGGCGAATCCTACGTCAAACAACACTCACAGCGAGCGCCAGTGGTGTGGTTCTGGGTGTGGTTGCGTTCTTCATGGCGAGACATCTGCCCCCGTCACTCGTCGCGATTTTCATGGCTCTTCTATCCGGCCTATTGATCGGCGCCTTCAACGGTGCCGCGGTCACGTTTGGGCGAATCAATCCGTTCATCGTCATGCTCGCGACGATGTCGATCTTTCGCGGATTGTCGTTCGGATTCTCCAGCGGATCGACGCAATCCGCGGAGGGAAACTTTTTTGAATTTCTCGGCGCTCGCGCAGGTCATGGCGCGATCTTCGGCGTGCCCTTCCCCGCGGCCGTCATGATCGTGCTCTTCGTGCTGACCGCGTGGACGATGAGCCGCACCGTCTTCGGCCGAAACATCTACGCCGTCGGTGGCAACATCCAGGCGAGCCGCCTCGCCGGACTGCCGGTGTCGCGTATCGTGCTCGTCGTTTACGTTCTCTCAGGACTCAGCGCCGGCATCGGCGGAGTGTTCACGACGGCGCAGCTCGGCGCCGCCGCGCCACAAGCCGCCAATGGAATGGAACTCAGCGTCATCGCCGCCGTCATCCTCGGCGGAACGAGTCTCACCGGCGGAAAGGGCAGCATCTGGGGCACCCTGCTCGGCGTGCTCATCATGGGCACGCTCAACAATGGCCTCACGCTGCTCAACGTCCCCAGCTGGTCGCAAGACGTCGCCCGCGGAACGGTCCTCCTGCTCGCGGTTGGGCTGGATCAACTGCGATTGCGGTGGGCGCCGGAATAAGCAATATATATGTATGCCCATACGTTGTTTGGGTCGCCTCCTTTGCAGGTTCCTGCACAGTCATACCATTCTCATTTACTTCCCGCGCGCATTTGTAGGGTCCGCTTCAGCGGACCGGTTATTTCTCGGGTTCGAAACGGCAAATAACCGGTCCGCTGAAGCGGACCCTACAAGAGGCATTATGCAGCGCGCGAATTAGGGGAGATCCGTATCATTTGTTGGGACTTTCTGTATTGCGGATCACGCCCGACCAACTTTATGCTCGTGTGCTGAGGAGGGGCATGCCACCCCGCCGACGTTTCACAGTTTTATTGTGGAGTGAGTTATGAAACGCGCAGTCGCAGCGTGTTTGTTGGGTTGTCTCTCCGCCGGAATCGCGCTCGCGGATCCGGTGGGACCGGGGCAGGCGATTACCGTGGCTCCGCCAAATGGTATTACTCCGACGCCGCAGGGGGTGCAGATCGCGTCGCAGACGATCAACTTCACGGCGGATGTCACCAGCCTCGATGATTTTCTCCCCGGCTTCGTACCGAATCAGCAGACCGTCAACGGCACGTTGGTGAACAGCGTGTGGCGGGATTCGTCGGGACACTTGAGCTTCCAATATGAGGTGACGAGATTTCCGAATTACGACGATAACCTCAGCGAGTTTTCGGCGTCGAACTACGCCGGGTTTTCGACTGACTTCGAGGGCATCCTCGGCACCACGATCGCCGTGAAACGCTCGGCCGATGGAAAGACCGTAGACGCGTCCGCGGGGGAAGGCTTGGGTGCGAACCCGCTGGTGATCCTGGCGACCGACGCGACGAACTTCAATACCGGTGGACACGCGACGTTTATCGGCGAGACCGATTTCGTGCCCGGCCACAACGACCAGGGACAAACCAACGTCCTGGACGTGCGTGCGACGGCCAACTTCAGCGGCCTCTATCAGCCGACGAGCAGTTCCGTCGCGGCGGTTCCCCTTCCGCCGGCGGTGTACGGCGGCAGCGCATTGCTCGGGCTGATCTTTCTCGCCCAACGCAGACGCGCTGTCCGCGCGTGATCCCACTTGACCGCAAGCACGGACGGATCAGGGACATCCGGAATCATTCCGGATGTCCCGTTGTCTTATCCGAAGTAATACGGTTCTCATTTAATTCCCGCGCGCATTTGTAGGGTCCGCTTCAGCGGACCGGTTATTTCTCAGGTTCGAAAAGGCGAATAACCGGTCCGCTGAAGCGGACCCTACAAGAGGCATCATGCAGCGCAGCCGCTCAGTGTAACACGAATGTGTGGCACAGCCGAGCTCGGCTGTGCCACATTTACCTCAAGGTCGGGCGAACACGCGTCACATCTTCGCCCGCAGAAAATCGCGGAACTGAATCGTCTCCGAGATGTTGTCGGATTCGTTGCAGTGTTCCCAGTCGATCCACACGT
Organism: Phycisphaerae bacterium; assembly: GCA_025924315.1. Classification (GTDB taxonomy): domain Bacteria; phylum Planctomycetota; class Phycisphaerae; order Tepidisphaerales; family Tepidisphaeraceae; genus JAICIO01. Next base: position 73,118 of record JAICIO010000014.1, on the reverse strand, counting down.
ACTCGATCCCGAGATAACCTGTGTACCCGCTCGCCCGCATCGTCTTCAGCACGCGGGAATAGTCGATCGTGTTCTTCTTGAACGACGTCTGCAGCCGCCCCTTCTCCGCCCCGCGGACGTGGAAATGCGTCGCGTATTTCACCAGCGGCTCGATCGCGTCGTCCGGCATCCCCAGCCGCGTGAAGTGCGTGTAGTCGAGCGTGAGCGTCAGCCCCGGAACGCTCGTCACAAGCCGCTCGGCTTCACCCGGCGAAGGAACGAGCGACCCCACGTGCGCTTCGACAGAAAAAACCAGCCGATGCGCCTTCGCCTGCTCGACCCGCCAAGCCAACTCCTCCTGCGAGCGACGCCATGAATCCTCTTTCGACTCGGTTTCTTCGAAGTAAACCCCCGGCAGCGTTGTCACATGCGGCGAACCGAGCGCGCTCGCGTAATCGAGCGTCTTGAGAAACGTCTCCCGCGCCTTCTTTCGACGCGCTTTATTCGGCTGATTGATCGCGAACGGGATAAAATCAGGATTCATCTGCAGAAACACGTCCGCCGGCTTAAGCCCCCGATCCGCGAGCTTCTTCGCGAGCGTCTTCGCGGACTTCGACACGTTCTTGAACTCCTTCGAAGGCCACAAATGCGATCGGCCTTCAAACAGCCCGATGTCGATGCCATCGAGATCCATCGCCGCGATCAAATCGAGCACGTTGTCGTGCGGGAGCAAAGGAAAGGTGAAATCCGCACTGGCGAGTTTGTACCGCGAAAAGGTTCTCTTCTGCTTCATGATCGATGTGTCATCCTGAGCGCAGCGAAGGATCTCGAAACGGAAAGTCGTGCACGTTCCCGAGATGCTTCGCTGCGCTGCTCTCAAAAACTATTGGGGCCGAGCAGTTTTCGTCGCGTTGGGAGGGCGAGGCTCCGCCGAGCCGTTTCTGTGTCACCTTGCACCGTCGGCTCGGCAGGAGCCTCGGCCTCTCGGCGCGAATAAAGCACAATTTCCGTTTCTCGCGGGTATGCGCGGCACGTGACGTCGAGTGGCGACGGAACGCTTCCTGTCATGTAGATTTCTGTCGTGAGGTGCCGCCAAAACTCAGCTTCCCAGTCAGCTGCATGCACTTCTGATGAGCCCGGTGCAGCAGCGTATCGTGATTTGCGTCAATCACCGCCCTTAACTGCGAAAGCGTGCGCGCTGCGGTCACCGCAGACTTTCGACCGACGTGCTTCCTCACCACTTGTTTGCTCACTCTCTCCATGCCCCCAACATAACAGAATGCGCATGCCGTCTTCCATAGAGAGATCCTCGCGATTCATTCCGGATCCATGAACTTCGTGTGCCCCGAATGCTCCCACTCCGCGGCGGCGAGATAGCCGCAATCGATGATCAGCGACGTGCCTGTGATTCCGGCACTGTCTTCGCAGCTGAAGTAGAGGACGCTTTTCGCGATGTCGTGCGGCGAAAGCGACACGCCCATCGGGACGCGCTTAAGCCGCGCCGCGATCGCCGCTTCGGGATCAGGGGCTTTGTCCATGTGCTCGCGAAACATCGGCGTGTCGGTAATGCCGGGGCAGATGCAGTTGCAACGCAAACCGTCGGCGGCGTAGTCCAGCGCGATGGACTTGCTCAACATCAAAACCGCGCCTTTCGATGCGATGTACGCGGGCGTCGAGCCCTGGCTGATGAAGCTGCCGATCGATCCGATATTGACGACATAGCTTCGCGAGTTCTTGCGCAGCTGTGAGATCGCGTGCTTCACCGAAAGAAAGATCGACTTGAGGTTGATGTCCATCAGCCGATCCCACTCCGCGACCTCCAGCTCATGCAACTGCTTCACCTGTACGATGCCGGCGCAGTTCACGAGGATCTGCAGCGAGCCGAACTCGCGAACAGTTCGCTCGATCGACGCCCGAACCGGCTCTTCCCTCCGCACGTCGCATTCGATGAAAATCGCCTTGCTGCCATCCGCTCGAATCTCGGCGGCGATCTTCTCGCCCTTCTCGCGCTGCACGTCGATCATCGCGACGGCGGCGCCTTCCTGCGCGAAGAGCCGGGCAATCGCCTCGCCCATCCCGCTGGAAGCGCCGCTCACCCACGCCACTTTGTTCTCGAGTCGTTTGCTCATAACAAATTCGGAATTCGCCACAGAGGCACAGAGGTCAGAGAGCAGAATTATCCTTTGATTTCATCTCTGTGCTCTCTGTGTCTCTGTGGCGAACTTCATTTTCCCACCTTCGCATTCGCCTGCAGCTCGTACAACGACGCGTATTTGCCGACGTTCGGAATGAGCGGCCGCGGGCCACCGAAGCGCGCGAACTTCGCGGGCTTGCCGCGGATCAATCGAAACTTTGCCTCGGCGAGGTTCGTCATCTCGCCGTAGTAAATCGGGAACGCGTCGTTGGCGCGGTATTCGTAAATCAGCGTGCGACGCGGCCGCGACGACTTATTCGGCAGCGACGTGTGCGGCGTGATGCAGTGCATGAAGATCGCGCTGCCGGCCGGCGCCGGCAGCGGCACCGGTTTGCCGAAACTCGACAAATCCTCCGTGATCATCCCGGCGAATTTTCCTTCCTTGTTGGCGTGCTCGAAGTAATGCGTGTGGTGCCGCGGAAGAACCTGCAGGCAGCCGTTCTCCTCCGTCGCATCGTCGAGATAGACGAGCGTCGTGACGAGGTCATCATTCGTGTGCGGAAAATACGCCATGTCCTGATGCCACTCGACGGCCGACCCGACCTTCGCGGGCTTCATGTTCAGCTTGCTGTGCTGCAAATTGAAATTCGGCGAGATGAGCGATTCGATCTTGTCGAGCAGTCGCGGATCGTGCGCGAGATCGCGAAACGTCTCGTGCTGGTCATACGGGCTGAAAATCCGCCGCGGAACGCGCTGTCCGTCGATCGGCTCGGGCTCGAGCTCGAGCACTTTCGAAAAATCCCCGCCCTTCAGCGCCGCGTCCGTCATCGCGCGGATCGTGCGATCGACGCGTTTCAGATCGTCCGCGTCGAATAATCGCTCGACGACGAGAAAGCCCTCGTTGCGATACTGTTCGATTTGCTCATCGGTGAGGGAATACTTCGACATCGCCTCTCCTGGTGGCGAGGGCGTCTCGCCCTCGAATGGCGGCTATAGCCGCTTGTGCGAGGGCAAGATGCCCTCGCCACGTTAGTTTGCATCATCCACATAGCCGTTGCCACTTTTCGTTGAAGGCGGGGCGATCGAAGACCTGCGGATTGAGCACGCCGTTGGGACGCTTCATCTGCGTGAGATCGACCATGCCCTGACACGCCGTCCGACCGATGTCGCGGAAAAGTTCATCCGTCCACGCGATGCTGTGCGGGGCGAGGATGACGTTTTCGAGTTCGCCGAAACGATGCGGCGTGACAACCGGCTCGACCGCGAAGCAATCGAGGGCGGCGCCCGCGATCTTGTGCGTCTTCAGCGCCTCGAAGAGCGCGTCCTCATCGACAATTCCACCGCGGGCGCTGTTGATCAGGTACGCGTCGCGCTTCATCAGCGCAAGCTCCTTCGCGCCGATCAACCCGTGGGTTTGATCGGTCAGCGGACAGTGGATCGAAACGAAATCGGCTGATTGCATCAGCTCATTCAACTCGACGAGTTTCACGCCGAGCTTCTCCGCCACTTCCGGTTTCATAAACGGATCGAAGGCGAGAAACTCCTTCATGCCGAATCCGCGAAGCAGTTCGATGAGCTTTCGCGCAATCCCGCCGAGGCCGACCACGCCCAGCGTGCGATCGCGAAGCTCTTTGCCCATGTAACGGCTGCGGTCGTCCCACTTGCCCGTGCGCACGAGGCGATCTTTGATCAGCATGTTGTGCGTGAGCGCGATCATCCAACCCGCGACGGCCTCCGCCACCGGTCGATCGACCGCGCCGGCGGTGATGTACGCGACGACGTCGGCCTCCGTGCAGGCGTTCACGTCGACCGCGTCGTAGCCCACGCCGAAACGACCGATCGCGAGCAGGTCTTTCGATTGCGAAACGGTTTCACGCGTGACTGAAGGCGTGAGAACGATCACGCCGTTCACGCCTTCGAGCTGATCGGGCGTGATCTGCTTACGATGTTCTTTGAAGGCGTGCGTTTTGATGTTGCGGTGATCGTTGAAGACGGTCAGGCCGAGGTCCGCGTATTTCGGGTTGCCGGAAGAGTCGTAGAAGTCGCCGGTGAAGGCGACGGTGAAAGGTTTGGACGGCACGTTTCCTCCAACTGCAAACAGGACCGCACAAGTGTCATCCTGAGCGAAGCGAAGGATCTCGATATCAGGCGCGACTCAAGATCCCGAGATCCTTCGCTTCGCTCAGGATGACATAACAACGCTTCGCTCCGCTCACCGCCACGGATTTCCTTCGGGCGTGGCGTTGCGTTCGTCGACAACCAGCCGCTCCGGCTTCGGCCCCGCGTAGACCCAGATCATCGCCATCGGACCGTTGCTGTTGTTGATGAAGTAATGCACGCGGCCACGCGGTTGCAATGCCGTTGAATAATCCCCCATCTCGTATCGCCGGCCTTCGACGACGCACGTCGCGCGGCCTTCGACGATGCAGATGCTCTCGTCGAAATCATGAATGTGCGCCGGCAAACGTCCGCCGGGCGCGAAGAGGCCGTATCCGCCGCTCATTTCGATGCCGGGCATGAGATTGTCGTTGAAGAAATCAATGAACGTGGCGCCGGCGCCCGCTTCAAATCGATTCGCGGTTTTGAACCGATTCACGCGCTCTTGTCCGGGCTTGCCCGGGCCGGTCGAATCGTCCGGCATCGTTTTGCGCGGGAAATACTTTTCGATCAGCTCGCGCGAGGGGGCGCTCGTCGGCATGGCAATGTGAAAGACCGCTTCGCGCGACGGCGACACGTTCTTCACGAAATGCGCAACGCCCGGTGGGATGACCACGTTGTCGAGCGGCGAAAGCGAATAGCGGCGGCCTTCGATTTCGATGATGGCGGCCCCTTCGAGCAGCGTGACGGATTCGGTGAACGTGTGGCGGTGATAGGCAAGCTGCGCGTTCGGCGAGAAACGAGCGATGCCGGTGCTGAGGTTCTTCGCGTTGTTGTGCGCGCCGACGAGCGCTTCGAACACCACCCCGCGGTCGATCTCGATGAACTTTCCGCTGCCGACGTCGTTCATCACCTCCGGACGATCCGGCCGAAATTCCGCCGGCGGGCGCTGCATCGGCACCGCGGGTGGTGGCGCGCTCTCGGGCTGAAACATCGGATTGATCTTGCGATCGCGGCCGATGGATTGCAGCGTTCCTCGTAATGCTCGCAAGAGCAACCCACCATCGAGTCCGACGCCGAGCATTGTGAAACCTTGCGCCCGACGCTGCGCTAGATTCGCATCGCTCGTGCCCACGACGCCCGCGAATTTACCGGCGCCCACGATCGTGTCCTTGATCCGCAGAATCTCTTCCGCGACGCCGGGGCCTTCCCACTGGCCGCGATGCCCCGCGCTGCTCGAATAATCCGCGGGGCCGAAGAAGAAAATCTCCACGCCATCGACGCGCAGCAGATCGCGAATGTTCCGCCCGCCCTTCACCGATTCGATGATCGGAACGACGAGGACGTTCTCATTCGCCTCGGCAGTGTGCTCGACAAAGCATTGCCCCCAGCACGTCGCACGCTCCGCGCCGATTCCTCGTACGCCGTCGGGTGGATAATGCGCAAACGCCACCGCTTCGCGCAATTGCTCCGACGACTCGACCCAAGGAATTACGACTCCATCCGCGCCGATGTCGAGCGCCCGCTTAATGAGCCCAACATTGCACTCCGCCACGCGCACGAGCGCGACGCAATCGCTGCGCACCGTCGCGCGCAGATGTTCGACGATCTCTTTCCAATCGAGATGCCCGTGCTCCGCGTCGATCACCACCCAATCGAGCCCGAGCGCCACCGCCATTTCGGTCACGCTCGGCGACTCCAGCGTCACCCACAGGCCGTACACCGGCTGGTTGGCAGAAAGTTTCTGTCGAAGCTTACGAATCGCGGGTGTCTTCATGGTGAATCACGGATCGAGGCCGCTGTTCGCGTAATACTCCACTTGCGGCAACTCGGCGGAATTATACCGGGCATCGTGATGATCCGCATTGAACTGAATCACCATTTGATAAGTCGCATTGATGTCGGTGATGTTGTCGAACTCGGGAAGCTTCAACTCCGCCTTGCCCTTGTCATCCGTGTGAAGCGTGAGGGTCTTTCCGCCCATCTTCATCCGATCGGCGAGCGGCTTGCTGTTGTACGAATCGTAGCCGGGCTGGTCGCGCGCGACGTACCAGACTTCGATCGGCTCGTCCGCCATGGGCTTGCCGTCGAGATTGAGGGAGATCGTGTAGCGGTTGAGGAAGTTCTTTGTCTTGTCGTCGAACGCGCGGTCGATCCAGAGCTTTGGCGTGGCGGTCTTGTGCAGCGTTTCGATCGCGAAGGTGTGAAGGTTGATGGATTGATCGCGTCCGCCGATGGGATCGTCGGCGCCGTAATGTCCGGCACAGGCGATTTTGTTATGGCCGAGGTACTGGATCCACGGCTGATAGACTTCCATGCTGGTGGGCGCGCCCGCGAGCGGTTGCCAATTCTGGCCGAGGTCGGTCGAGAAATAATACGTGCCGGGGCGATGACAGCCGATGAGCACGCCATCGTCTGTGAGACAAACCGTTTCCGGAACGAACCCAGAGTGCACGCGCTCGAGCGGCCCGGGCGTAAAGCGATCGCCGTCGCGATAGACAAACTGCCGGCCGGGCGTCGCGAAGATGCTGTTGTTGATGAACAGCAGGTTGCCGTCCGGCAATTCGACGAAGTCGGTTTCGGAAACGCTCTGCCCGCTGTAGATCGGCAGTGGATTCGACCAGGTCTTTCCTTGGTCATGCGAGAAGAAGAGCATCATCTCCATGTCGGCGACGACATCGAGGCGCATCGACGCGCGGATGGGATAATCTGAACCCTTGCCCCATTTATGGGCGCGAGGGCAGCAGAGCACGAGCGTGCCGTCGCGGAGCGTGCGCATGCGGTGCGGATACCAGACGAACCGATCGCTGACGAACGGCGGTTGCTTCTGGAATGTTTTCCCGCCGTCTGACGATTGATAGTAGATATCGTTTGTCTTCATGGAGGGATCGCGCGAGTAGCCGGCCCACACGAATCGATGAAACACGCCGTTCGGCGTGCGCGCTTCGGCGAACGCCCCGCCGTTGGAGAGAACGGTTTCCCGACCGATCTCGTTCCACGATTTAAACTCGTCGGTGGATTTCAAGAGGACAATTTCCTGATGATATTTGGACGTGTCGTATCCGCGCGGCAGCGACATCCCATAGACAAACTGCGTGGTGGCCCGCGTCGTCGGATGCTTGGGGGTGGTGATTTCCACGAGGCCGAGATACCACGTTTTCGCGTCGGCGCCGCTGCCGGGAAAGAAAGACGCCCACGACGTATAGCTCGGCCGTTGTTTTGATTGATATACCTTGTGCGAAACGAAATCGGTCGCGCGAACGGCCGCTTGTCTTCGACCCTGAGGCTCAGACCCGATGGGCGGCTTAGCGGGAGTTTTCTGAAGCGCCTCGACTTTGGCCGTCAGCTTTCGAAGCACCCATTCATTCATCACCGCAATCGCGCCCTTATCCGATCGATCGCGCGCCACGCTCGCGTACGACTCCAGCGCATGCTTTACGAGATCGATCGCGCGGGAACCTTCCTTGATCGCGCCATCGATATCACTCTTTGACTCCAACGTCGCCGCACTCTTCACCGCCTCGATCGCATTCATGTAATCGATGCCGAACTGCAACCGTCCGATCCAGTAATTCACATCCGGTTTGCCGGACTCGCTCGACTTCGCCAGCGCCCGCTTCGCGGCGTCCAGCGCCGCCTGATAGCGCGGCGTGACCGATTTCAACTCCGGCGACAATTCCCCCGCCGACCAATGCTGCATCATCATCTTCGCGTCGGTGAACGTGAGACCGAGACCGTTCCATTCCAGCGTCACCGTCGCCGCCTCGACTTCGCTGAAGACCTCCAGCATGTCGTCAACACACGCCTCGCCACACACATGCGAAACCTGATCGCGATAGACATCCTCCGGCGTCACGTTCGCATCCCAAGCCGTGCGCGAAAGATACGCCACGCACGGATCATGATCGCCGATGAGCCAGTAACGCGTCGAATAGCCCGCCCATCCCAGTCCGCGAACATCCTTCGTCAATTCCGCGAGAGAATGCGTCGCGAGTTGCGGCAACACGCCGACGTTGTCGTCGTGCAGCGTGTAGATCAGCACGGCCGGCATATCCTTCGCGTCGATGCCCTTGAGCACTTCGCGCCGCTTCACGATCCGCGACGGCGTGTAGTCGACGAAGTTGAGCGTTTCCGATCCCTTCGGAAAGATCTTGGCGAGGATCGGATACAGTTCCTCCGCGACGCTGCTGATGACGAGCTTCTTTCCCTCGAGTTGCGATTGCGCAAGCACCTTGTCGTAGAAATAGAGCGCGACGATGTCCGCCTTCACTTCTTTGACGGCGCGGTCCGCCCCGCCGGGGTAATCCTTCCGATTCGCGGCGGCGTCGAGAACGCTTTGCAGCGATCGCGCTTCACTGATGTGATACTTCGCGTCGAGCGCATTCCACGCGCGTTCGTACTGGCCGATCCATTCGCGCCACTCAGGCAGATCGAGCGCGACGTAATCGATGCCGGGATAGGTTTTCAGCGTCGTCTCAAGCACGGCATTCGCCAGGCCTTCGAGCGCCGGATCGTCCACATCCGCGTCCGGCCCGGGCCCGATTGTCGGCGTGCCGACCATATCGACTGGATGCGTGTGCGCGAGCAGCGGTTTGAATTCCTTCGGAAACTCCGTGAGGTTCGCGGGCATCACGCATTCCATCCCGCGGGCGTGGGCGTAGTTGATCAGGTTCGTCACATGCGCGACCGCCGCCTGCGTGATCTTCGCGGGGTCGCTTCCGGGCGGCGGGAGGTCGGGGTTCCAGTATTCCTTTTCGTTGCCGTAGAGCGACCTGCCGATCATGTCCGGCGTGATCGGATAATGGTTGCCGAAGAAGAGCGTGCCGGACGTTTGCCGAATGCCTTTGTATTCGAGCGGCAAAAATGGCTGGCCAGGCCAGATGTAAAGCAGCAGGCGATTGAAACGCAGCTTGGCGAGCTGATCGATGACCGGCTTGTAATCCGCGATGCCCCACGAGATCGGGCCCATCGCGTGCTCGTTCAGCACGCGCCACTGGCGGACGCGGAGCGTCGGTTCTTCGACGACATCAAGCTTCGGCACTTCAAAGGCGCGCTTCGCTGGCAGCACATCGCCGTGAAGCAGGTACCGCACGCCCCACCGCTCGACGAGATCGTAAACCGCCCAGAGCGTCGCCCGAGGGCTGCCGCCGCCGACGATCAGCGCCGGATTTCCGTTCAATTGAATTGATTTGAGGACGACTCCTTGATCGGAAACTTGCGGAAACTGATCTCGCGGAATTGAGCTGTTTGTCTCCGGATTGCCAACCAAGAAACTGACATTCGCGTCGTTCGTGAAAAGCTTCTGCAGATAGCCTGAGAGCTCGCTCGCCGCGAGGCGATCGAGTTCCGGTGCGTTTTTTCCGGTGACCACATCCGCTCGAAGCGCGAAAGCAACGAGCAACGCAAGAGCGACAGCCGTAGCACGGGTTTTCAACCCGTGCAGCTGTTTCATAATTCGATGCACGGGTTGAAAACCCGTGCTACTTTGCAATGCAATCACTTGATACCATCTCCGTTCGGAGGATTTGATGACCACCGCCAACACCGTAACCGTAAATGACCTTGAAGTCTTCGCCGATCGTTTGGACCCCAAACGAGCGGCCGACATCTACAAAGAGCACGGCGCGCTTGTCGTCCGCGGGCTCATGTCACCGTACATCGAGCGCATCCGCCAGGACATCGAGCTCGCCGCGAAAGAGGCGCTCGCGCTTTACGACAAAGCGGTGAAGACGCCGGAAGGATGGGTCACGCCCGACCACACGTTGTGGATTCCCGCGCCGAAGGGCTTCTCGCGCGACAAGCAGATCATGGTGCTCGCTTGTGGATACAAGAATTCCGCCGCCGCGTTCATGTCCGCGCTCGATAAAAAATGTCTCGACATCGTCGAAGGCATTCTCGGCGCGGACGTCGAGCTGTTCATGGACGGCCAGTGCCTCTACAAGGAACCCGTGGGCGGGCATGCGAAGAACCTGCACCAGGACGTCGCCTACTTCGAGCACCGCTACGAAGGCCCGGTCGGCGTGCTCAACTATTGTGTGGATACCGATCTGAACAACGGCGCGTTGCACGTGATTCCGGGCACGCATCGCCTCGGCGTGCTCGATCACATCGACACGTCATCGCACCTGGGCCTCGATGAACACGAATGGCCGTGGGAGCGCGCTCTGCCGATCACCGGAAAAGCCGGCGACGCGATCTTCTTCCACGTGAAAACGGTGCACGGATCGAAGTCAAACTTCTCCAAAGCTTCGCGACCGGTCATGATCCACCGCTACCGCGCCGCCAACGATTACGTCGTCGTCACCGCGACGAGCGTCGACAAACGCAAAGCCTCCGCCGCCGCGATGGAGCAGGCGAAGAAGGAGAATCAGCAGGGGTTCATCGTGAGAGGCCGCCGCGCCTTTGACGTCGATCGGGCAAACGCGCCGGCGTGACCACTCTTCCCCCCTCTCCCTTGAGGGAGAGGGTTGGGGTGAGGGTGAACCGTTCGAAGTCGCACGTCGTTAATTCGCAAATCAAACGCGATCTGATCCACCACGCCGAACCCTCACCCTTACCCTCTCCCTGGAAGGGAGAGGGGATCAGATCACGGTTTCGGCGATTTCAATACCAACACCCAATCGTGATCGACTTTCGGCGGGTCGCATTTGGCGATGCCTTTATCGCTCGCCTGGATCTTCGGCAACTCGTGCGTTTCGCCGGTCGTCGGATCGAACCACGACGCCGTGAAGGTCGCGCCTTTGCTGAGCTCGTGCAGCTCGATGACCTGCGGATCCGGGACGTACGTCACGCGAACGTCCTTCGGGATTCCCGTGGATTGCGGTCCGAGCAACGGGTCGCTGTTGCCTGAATCGAGTTTCCCCCACGGCGCGTCGCCATAATGCGCGGTGACGAGCGCTTTTGACCATTGCGCATCATTGAAATCTGTCGTTTCCCATCCCGCCGGCGCTTCCATCGAGGTCATCCATTGATCGTCCGTCGTGATGCTTTGCGTGGAATCGTTGTCGAGCGTGATTTCGAGCTTTGCGATCAAGCCGGCGGGATTGACTGAGCCGGTCGTCGGCAGATTCTCCGCTTCGATCGCGACGACGTTTTTGCCCTCGCTCAGAGCGGTGGTGAGATCGAACTGCTTTCCGGAGTTCCAGCTCATTTGACCGGGCGATGATTCGCCGATCGATTTGCCGTTCACCTTCAGGGCGAAGCGATCGTCCGCGGTGACGCGCATCGTTGCCGATTTGATCTTCATCCCGAGCGGAATCTCAAACTTCCGCCGGAAATATCGCTTCTCCGCGGGCGCATCGGTCTTCGGATCGCCTTCGGGATACCAGATCCACTCCGCCCCTTCGAGCGAGAGCGCGGGCTTTGTCGTGTAAGTCGCCCATTCCGGATGCGGCTCGAACTTCTGCCACGCAAACTGCTCGAAGAATTTCTTGCCGAAACCGACCTGCGCCGAACCCGGCAGATTCATCGCGTCGTCCCACGCGATCACCCCATAGCCGTTGCTCCCTTTCGGATGGTGCGGCGAAGGACCGTGCGGCTGACCCTTGCGATTCACCTGCCAGATGCCGTTGGCGCCGTAGGTGTGACCCGTGGCGCCGTTGGTCATGCAGCTCCAGAACATTCGGCGAGTCCACTCGGTTTTGATGCTGTCGTTCAGCATCTCGTAGCTTGCTTCGCCGTCGATCACCGGCATGCGTGGCGTGTCTTTGTACGACTCGCGCACGGTTGAAATGGTCGGCACCACAGCCGCGTGCTCGCCGTGCGGAGTTTGCAGCATATCGATGTCGAGCAGTTTCGGGTCGTCGGTCGCATGACGCGCGGACAACCGGCCAATGCCCGTCGGATGAATCGTCAGCGGATGATGGAACGGATCGGTCGCGCGGATGTACTTCATCACCTCTGTCCACTTCGTCACCTGCTCGCGATCGTCGTACGGGAAACCTTTATCGAGATACCACGGCAGGTTCGCTTCGCCGGCGGCGCACCACACGACCGGCAGCGCGCCGTATCGCGCGATGAGGTATCGCCAGTGCTGCTTCATCTTTTCCGGGCCCATCCATTCCATGAAATATCCCCACGCGCCGACGATGCACGGCGAGAAACCTTCATCGACGAGATACTCGATCCGCTCGTCCGCCTTGTCGAAATACTCCGGTCGAATCGCGACGTAATCCTTCTCCCACGGATACCCCGCCTCGTTCGCGCCGCGCGGGTCGAACGGGAACATGTCCGGATACAACCCCGCGACGATCTGAATCACGGTGAACCCCTTCGCCTTCCGATCCTCCGCGAGCTTCTTGATGTCCTCCGGCCAGCGCATCCGCGCGCAGAGTCCCATCCACCAAGTATCGCCGAGCCAGAAGAACGGCGTGCCGTCGGCGTACTGCAGGTAACGCTTGTTCGTCGACACGTGCAGCGGGCCATGTTGATAGAGCGGATTCGTTCCGGTGTAAGGCTGGATGTCGATCGTGCCGTGAATGTCGTGCAGCCCTTTATCGGCAGCCCCAACCATCACGGTTTGGTAACTGTGTTTTCCAACGATCGGCGAAGCGTACCGCATCTTCCACACGTTCTTCCCCGCCCAGAACGTCGGCACGCGGATCAGGTTGGCCTTCGGATCGGTGACGAGCACATCGAGCGTCACAGTGTTGAATGGATCGTTGTGCTGGTCCTTGGCCGTGAACGACAGTTCGACCATCACATTCGCCTGCCCCTGCACATTGTTGTCGGCGCGCACCGAATGAGCGACGACGCATAACGCAATCGTCACGATACAGAAGAAGACGAACTTCATTTCGCAACTCCATGAATGATCGCTTCGACCGGATCGACCGCGCCGCGATCGATGAAGCGGGCACACCCCCAGGCCGCGTGATCTGAGCTATAGCCATCTCCCCCGTTGAGCACGCGCAGTGTGACTTCTTTCGCCCCCGAAACATCGACATCGAAATGATGCGATTCACCCGATCGCATCACGCCAGTTTCGGCTTTCACCTTCCCATCGAGCAACACGTGAAATTGGATCGAGCCCCCGCCGGAGGAATCTTCCACGCCGCTATCCGCGATAAATCGCGCAAAAGTTTTGTTCGAGAGATCGATCACGACGTCGGCGGGCGAGCCGTCGTTGTTCGAATGCGTCCAGACGCCCTTCTCGTAAGCGATCCCCGCGATGCGGATCGTCTTGCCGGTGAGGTTCGTATCGCGATGAACGGTGTTGCCGGCGCCGGCATTGGAGCGAAGCCATGGCATGTCGGAAACAAATGTGACACCGGGAAGTTTTTTGAGCTCGGGCGTTTTGAAGTGGCCAATTTCGCCGGTTTGATCGCGACGCCCGCCGGACGAAATCGCCTGCACTTTCCAGTACAGCTCGCCCGCCGGCGGCAGATGACTGGCGACGAGCGAAGTTTTCGTCGTGATCGAATCGAACGCGGCATCGTGAAAATCGAAATCTGGCGAAACGATGACGTGATAGCTGCGAGCGTTCGCACTCGCGGTCCAAGTAAGTTTGGCGGACGAAGAGAACGCATCACTGCTCGTCTCGAAATTGCTCAACGTGAATTCGCCCGGTGGATCCATCCCCGCCGGCTGACCGAGCGACGCATCCTGCACATACACCAGATCCGAGGAGTAGCGCGTGGGCAGCGAAATCGTTACACCCTTGCGCATCAGCTCGCCGCCGGTTTTCTTTGCGGGCGCGAGCGAAGCGTCTTCGCCCCAGATCCAATAGCTCTTCTTCTCATCGAGACCTTTGAGCCGAACCGTCTGCGAATCCTCCCGCGCATCCGGCCGAAAGATGTACAGCATCCCGCGCTTGATCGGCTCGCTGAAATAAAACATCCCGTCCCAATGCACGCCGTCAGGGCGCGGGAGGATGTGATGCACCTTCACGTCCTGCAGCATGGGGCGGATCCATTCTTTGTAGATCTGCGTGTGCCGCCGCGTGATGTCGCGCTCGGCGTCAGTCCAGCGCCCCGTGTCGGTTGGATCGATTTGCCACGCGCTCATCATCCCGCTGCGCCAGAGGAACGGGCCGGGCTCGTCGCCTTTCACGGGGTAGTAATTGTCGTACGTGTAGGCCTGCAAAACGAGCGGCGGAAAGCAATAGGTCGAATCGTATATCGCTCGCCTGTCCGGCAGATTCGAAAGCGTGTCCGTCGCGACGGTGTAATGCGTTCGCTGAACGATGCCGAAATCCTTAATCTGCCCACCGCCGCTACAGTCCTCGAGCATCAGCCCCGGATTATTCGCGAGCAGTTTCTCCTGAACTTCGTAATACCCCATCGTCGCCCAATAGCTCGCGTCCGTGCCGAAGTGATGGCGATGATCGGTGCGCGTGCAGCTCGTGACGATCGGCGAGATGTCGTGCTTCAGGTAATCGAGCTTGTGATGCGCGACGAGCCATTGCGTCTTGGCGATCTCCCACTGCTTCGCCTCATCGCACCCAAGACAAACCTGCGCGCCGCTGAACGCGGCCGGTTGCCAATCCGCCGGCACGTCCGATCGAAACCAATCCGGATGCGCGACCGGCCCGCGAATGCTCAGCGCCCCCGGATCGCTCGACACCCCGCCGTTCGTCCACGCACACCACAGCGCCAGCTTCATCCCATCCGCATGCACCGCGCGCTCGATCGGCTCAATCCCGCGAGGAAAGCGTTTCGGATCCCACCGCCAATCGCCGGTCTCCGGAAACCACATCGCATCCGGCATGAACGTTTCGAATCCCAACTCATGACACGTCGCGACGCTTTTGAGCACATCCGCTTCCGTCGCCTTGTTTCCGCCGGCATCCAGGTAGAGGTTGTACGCGAGCGTCGGATCGGCGTAATCCCGCGGCACGCGCGGACGAAGTTTCTGAAGAATGAAGCGATGCAGGCTGTATGCGCCTTCATCGATGTCCCCGGCATAGCACCCGACAAACGCCGGCGGGACGACGAACGTTTCGCCGGGCGCGATGTCCGTTTTGAAATCGGGATTCAATCCAACCCGCAAATTAACGTCTCTGAATAACCCCGCGGCGCTCGCCTCGATCCGTCCAAGGCCAGAAAATTCCCAACCGACATAGAGGCCCCCGCCATAAGCATTTTCAATCGCCAGCCAGGGAATCGGTGATGCGCCATCCTCCGGATTGCTCGCGAGCGTCAGAGTCCGCAGCACCTTGCACCATTCAATCTCGACACCGCCTTGCGTGCTCGCATTGCTTCCGCCACGCTTGATCCAGCAGATTGAAAGCGAATGATCGTCACGATCGGCGGGACCGAGGGAAGACAACTGGAGAGATTCCTGCTGCGGAATCGTCACGCGCTCGTTCGAGAGGTTCTGAATCTCGATCCAATGTTCGATCGGCCCGCGGCCGGGACGGGCTCGCCAGATCGATTGCAGCCGCAGCTTCGGTTCCGTATTTACAAACGTCAGCGTGACCGTTCCGCGGCCCTCGGCCGAGTGGGGAAGAAACGAAAAGCGGGAGAAGTTCGAAGACTCCTTCACCAGCGACCACGACGTCTGCACCTCACGATCGCCGATCCAGACGTGGGAGATGAGCGGGACCGGTGACTCCTTTGCGAGCCAGGAGTCGCGGTTTGCCGTGCTGGAAAGATCAGTAAGGAAAATCCGATCATCGCGCACGGAGACCGTAAGTTGCGTGTCGTCGGTTTTCAATCGCCACTGCTGCGATGTCGCACCGGAGCAACCGAGGGCGACAAACAACGACAGGATGATCGGAAGCAGTTTCATTGCAGCGGACGAAACAGTTTCGCGCGATACGCGGGATCGCGCAGGAAGATCGCCTGCAGGAAGGTGAAACTATACGTGAGGTGCCCCTCGTAACCACTCGTCTTGCCGTCCCATTCGTAAAATTCCGCGCCTTTCGGCCATTCGTTCACGACCCCATTCTGAAACCCGCCGCCATTGGGAAAAACCCCGTTGTCCTGCCGCTCGAGCATCGCGCTGAGAATGCGATCCGCCTTCTCTGTCTCTCCGCAAATGTAGAGCGCGGTGATGAAGTGAATGGCGTCGTTCACCAGGCATCCGCCGTTGAGATATTGGCCGAAGGTGTCGGAGCCGTCCTCTCTTTTTGGCACCCCCGCACCTTCGAGGCCGATCAGATAGTCCCCGCGAGGCACCGGAGCGAGCGTGAACGGCACGCCTAGATCGAATCTCTTAAAGCCAACCGATTCGATCTTCGCCCACAGCTTGTTGAGCATTGCGCGTCCCTGCTCGGGAGGCACAAGGCCATACTCGATCGCAAGGCTCGTGATCATCGGTGCGGAGAGATCGTGCATCTTTCCGTCTTCGCTCTTCCACCACGCGAGCCAGCCGGTCTTCGGATTGAAAAACAGCGGCCCAAAAGCCGCCTTCAGCTTTTCAGCCTGTTTCGCATAAACGGCCGACTTTTCCGGCCGATTCAGCTGCTTTTCCAGATCCGCCATGCAGCGAAATGCGCGGTACGCGAGGATGTTGCTGTACGCGTCCTTGTACCCCGCGTTGATCGTGTCATACGCAGAGCCCGCACGCATCGGCTCGATGAGCGTGCCCGAGTTTCCGCTGTGCGTTGATTCGATCAGGCCGTCGCCGTCGAGGTCGCGCTTGAGCAGATAGTCGGCGAGGAACTCAAGCTTCCCGATCCGCTTTGCCAGCCACGCGCGAGAGTTCGACGACTCCACATAGTCCCACGAGGCGATCAGCGGACTGCAATTCGCGTCGAGCATGTCCGCGTGATCCCAGTACGCGTACACCTCACCATTCTCTTTGGTCCGATGATCGATCCACCAGTCGATCGTTCGCCGCACGAGATCCGTCAGATACGCGCGCTCATCAAAACTCGGGGTGAGCAGAACCTGATCCGCCCAGACATGCATGAGGCAACTCACCGGATCGCTCACCACATTATTCGCCAGCACCCCCGCCGGCGCGCTGAACTTCCGCGATTGCTCGCCCCACTTCGCGCTCGGCTCGATCGCGTTCCACCATCCCCGCCGCGCCATCCGCCAGGTCTTTTCGTCGATCCCCTTCGGCGTCGGCAGGATGACAGGCTCAAGCTTCAGCGTGATTGCCTGTGCCGGAAGTTCGATTATGAGGTCGACAATATGATCAGTTCGGCTGCCGACGAGTCGGCCCGTGATTTTCGCGCCGTTCGCTTCCGACAATCGCATCTGCCCGAAATCCGGCGCGCTGATGATCGCCGGCAGGTGAAGTGTGCCGTCGTAATCCCACTGGCTCGGCATCACGGTCGTCGCGCAAACCAGCGGATCGAACGGAAAAACCAGTTCAGCCTTCTCACCGCCTTCGATGGTCATGGTGATCGCGCCATCGCGCGCTTCGACCCGCCACGAGCGCTGCAACGTCACAGTTTTCCCGTGCCGAAACAGATTCATTGCCGCGCGCGTTCCACCTTCGGTGTCCCAACTCAGCGCGGTTAATTCAGAGCGCGAGGCATTGAAATCCGCGCGCAATACCGGTTTGGCGATTGCGGGTTGCACCATCACGACTCCAAGAACAAACGTCCACGCAAAGAATCGATTTGTACGGCGCGCTTCAGCGCACCGGTTATTTGGTTCTTCGAAGAGATAAATAACCGGTGCGCTGAAGCGCACCCTACGAGAATTACGCGTCCGCATGCCACGCCTCAAAAGCAAGCGACACCGTCTTCGGATGCGCCGCCTCGATCGCAAGCGCGATCTCACTCGTGCCCGCGCGGACATCGAACTCGTGCAACACCCAGCTCCACGCCCCTGCCTCTTCGTGCCATCGTTTCGGGGTCACTTTCATTTCGAGGGGCTTGCCGTCTACCGTCGCGATCACTTTGATGATTTCGAACGGCGCGAGGTGATGCCAGGCGATTCCGTCGCGGTCGAATCGCGTGAAGAAGAGCAGTTTCGATGGCGAGCTCTTCGGCGCAAGCAGCGCCGTTGTTGTCAGATGTTCCTGCACGATGTCGCGATCGCGCTCGTCCGTGCGATCCGGCCCCGCGGCCAGCGTCGTCGGCGCGGTCGTGGGTGTAATGCGACCATTCATCACGAGCGCAAGCGTCGCCTGGTCCTCTTTGGCGTACCAATCGAGCTTGCGATAGGCATTTTGAATCGCACGAACGTGAATGCGCTTTGGCGCGGAAGCCGGCGTGGGCGGAGCAGTGCGCACGACGTCCGCCATCGGGACGATCTCCGCCATGCACGCTTCGAACGATCCAAGGTCGACCTTTAGCATCTCGCCGGGCCCCACGCGCTGGGCACGCTGCTCTCCGACGTTCCCGTTCTTATAGATCCAGTGAACGTCGTATGTTTTTCCCCGCGAAAGCCCAATGGTCTCATCGAGCGCAATCTGCACGGTATCGTTCGAAAACTGCGCGTTATTGATCACGATCAGTCCGCGGTCGCCTTCGCAGCAGGCGTAGCCGTATGGTTCCTGCCGCCACGGGCTTCCCAAAATGCGCCGCGGATGTTTGAGCAGTTTCCAATTCTCACTCGTCCATTTCGCGATCGCCTGCATGAACACGACGTCGTCTTCATGGAGCAGGGAAAGATCTCCCCACAGCTGATGCATCATGTTTCCGCGGACGAAATCCATGATCCATGCTTCGCGCCAGCCCTCCGCCCCCATCCAGCTGCCCCAGCGCGTGTTGCTGAGCCAGACACCGAGGCTGTCCTGCGCGATTAGCGGCATGAGGTCCCAGTTCCAGTCGTGGCCTTGATCGAGGCTGACCGTGACCGACTGGCGAATGATGCGCGACGGGAACGGCGACGGCGTTGAGCCCTCCATCTGCAATCGCCGCTGATACATCGTGTCGGCATGCAGCAGCCACCACGGCGACATGAAGCGCCAATAGAGCATTAATAGAACATCCGGGCATTCTTGTTTGACGGCGTTCAGCGTGTCGATGAACGCGTCCATCGTCGCTTCGACGCCGTACTTGTTCATCATGTGGCCGTGATTTGTGCGGCCGCAGTAGAACGCGACTTCGTCGAGCTTGAAGCCACGCACCCCGTTGTTTTTGACGTGATAAAGCATCGCCTCGCGGAGCATGTTGCGCCAGGTCGTCGATGCGCAGCAGAGGAACCAGCCGGCGCCGACGTTGTCTTCAGGCTTGAGCAGCGGATTGGTTGTTCCGAAGCGAAAGGCCGGCGGGCCTTGTGCGGGCGACATCCACAGCAGCGGCTTCATGGCGAGGTCGTGAATCTTCTTGAATGTCTCGTCCGATCCGTGCGGGAAATTCTTCGGATGAAATTGCTTGAGGTCGCCGAGAGGATCATTCCAGCCGGTGTCGATGCAGTAGTACTCGAACCGGATGTCGCGCTTCTGCAGGTCGGTCATCTGCTCGAGATTTTTCATCACGAGCGATTCGGTCAGCTCGACTTTCTCGTACAGCCCGGTGGCGATTTCGCATAGGCCGTAGAGCGAATACATGTTGAGGAATTCGGGCTTTCGCCGGCCGTGCGCCTGCAGGTATTCGCTGAACGCGCGCCGGCCGTTGCCGAGGCCGACGACCGCGGTTTTGCTCGTGTAATCGTGCGAGTGCGTCGGATCGAGCGTGACTCCGGGATAACACTGCAATCGCACGCCGGTCTTATCGAAGCGCGAAATCCCCGCGGGGTGCGCGACGCCCGCGAACCAGTCTTCGCCGATGCGCGCCGGCCAGCCGTGCCCGCCGTCGAAGTATTGAACCTTCTCAAAGAGAAGATGTGACACGTCCGCTTCGAGCAACGCGATCGGCGCATTGCCTTCGTTGCGGACAACGAGACGCTTGTGAATGGCGGTGTCATTTGGCGCGAGCCAGTACCGCGCTGTGACGGAGAGCGGCTCGGTCGGATGCATGAGGAGCAACTCGACGACGGCGTTGTCGCCGTCCATCGACGACGAATGCTGCTTCAGCGTAAAGCCGGTGACATCGCGTGTCGGCTCGCCGGCGCTGACGTATTGATCGCAGATGAACGACGCACCGCTGTAACGTTCGAGATCCAGCCGGTGCATGTCCGGCGTGCGGCGATCGAGCAATCGCGCCTGCACCGCGAGCAAGTTCTCCTCGCCGAACTTCAGCTTCGCGTAATTTGCGTCGCCCGGCTTGATGACATATCGCGGGACTTCGTGAAACGCGCTCGTGTAGGTCGTGTCGTAACTGTGCCGGCCGATCTGCTCGCCGTTGAGATACACCCAGTAATTCCGCCAATCCCACGTGTCGCCTCCGCCGAGAACGAACACGATCGGCTTGCCCGCCCATTCCTTCGGCAGGTTCACCATCCGCCGATACCAGCAGTAGCCCGGGTAATAAATGTCGGTGTACCACGCATTGCCGAGCAGCGTGTCGATTAGCCGCCCGCACCGCGGACCGGCGCCGTTGTTCGTCGGCTTTTTATGCAGCTCGAGCGCGATGCCCCAATCGTCTTCATGCGGAATTTCGGTGCCGGAGCCAGCGTGAAATTGCCAATCGACAAAATCTTCACGCGGAGCGTCGGTCGCCAGGCGGAGCATGATTGGTTGTTCTTTGACCGTGACGGTTTCCCGTTTCGGCTCGCCGCGAGAGGCGAGATGCGTGATGCCGATGGTTTCGCCGTTGGCCGAAATGACGGCTTCGAAGTGATCATTCGACAGCCGATAGCCGTTCTCAATTTGTTCGACATATGAAGGCATAACTCTCCACATTCGTAGGGTGCGCTTCAGCGCACCGGTTATTCGTTCGCACACAAAAGAAATAACCGGTGCGCTGAAGCGCACCCTACGTAGACAACATGAGCAACCAGTCGCGCGTGATGGGTGTTTTTGGAATCTTCCAGTTCTGATCGGAATCCGGTTTCACTTCGCCGAGATCGAGCGGTTCGATCGTGCTGGGGTTGATGAGCGTCGCGTTGTATCGAGCGCTTTTTTCGATTCCCGCTAAGCCGACGAGCGGCAGGAAAGACTCGTTGGGGGACCAGTAAATCAATCGCAGTTTGTTTGGGATACCGGCGCAGTACGGCGTCATGTACTGCGCGTTTTCCGGTCGAACGAACTCGCTCGGCTTGCCAAGTTCGAGCCACTCCTGATGTGGTTGCATTTCATACCAAGGCAATGTTTCGAGCAGTTTCTTGCCGAGGGCGATCTGTTTCGCGCCGCTTAATTTTGCGGCGTCCTGCCAGGGGATGTCGCCCCAGTGCATGCCCATCGGATTGGCGCGAAACGGCTCGCCGGGGCGATTCAGCTGCCAGATGCCGTTCGCGCCGTACGAGTGACCGGCGGCGCCGGTGAGAATCGAACTCCAGAAGAACCACCGCTGGGTTTCTTCGCGGCACGATTCGAGGATGCCCTCGTAGAAGCCTTCGCCTTGAATGACCGGCATCGCAGGTTCGAGCGAATAGGCGTGACGACCGGCCGTGACCGCGTGCCAGTAAAAGTTCTGCGATCCATGCGCGGTCTGCAGCATGTCGAAGTCGAGAAGGTTGCGATCTTCGACCTGGTCGTGCCCGCCCTGCTCTTTGCCCATGTAGTTCGGCGGATGGATCGTGATCGGCCGGCCGAACGGCTCGATCGATCGCACATAGCGCCCGATCTCCGTCCAATCCTTCCTCGCCTGCGGGGTGTATTCGTCCCACTTGCCAAACTTTTCGTCGAGGTAGTACGGCAGCACCGCTTCGCCGGCCAAACTCCACGTGATCGGATACGCCCCCCACCGCGCGATCAAATTTCGCCAGTGCTTCTTGAGCTTCTCCACGCCCATGAATTTCGCGAAGTAACCCCAGCAGCCGAAGATGCATGGGCTGATGCCTATACTGCAAAGGTATTGAATGCGACGATCGGCGTAATCGAAATAGGCGGGATTGAGTTGCGTGAACTTCTCATCCCATGGTTTGCCGGCTTCGTTCTTCCCCGCGTCGTGAAGCGGCGGCATGTCGGGATAGAGTCCCGCGACCAGGTGAATGACATTGAAGCCCTGTTCGAGCCGGTCGAGCGCGAAGCGCTGGAATTCGCCGGGCCAGTGCAGGCGATCGCACAAGCCCATCCACCAGGTGTCCGCGAGCCAGAAGAACGGCGTGCGGTCGGCGTGGCGAAAGATGTGTTCGCCGAGCTTGGTAGTGATCGGCCCGTGCTTCAGCAGCGGATTGTCGCCGCGGTATGGCTCGACGGTGACGCGAATCGATTCACTTTTGATCTCTCGCCATGACAACTGATGCTCACCAGGCACCGACGAAGCGAATCGAATGGACCATGTCTTTCCGCCGCGCCAGAATGCGGGAATCGTGCGCTTTGATCCTTCGGGCGCGGTCCAGTCGACGTTCACTTCGACCGT
Source organism: Phycisphaerae bacterium (assembly GCA_025924315.1). Classification (GTDB taxonomy): domain Bacteria; phylum Planctomycetota; class Phycisphaerae; order Tepidisphaerales; family Tepidisphaeraceae; genus JAICIO01. The sequence goes on along the minus strand of JAICIO010000014.1, from coordinate 50,658 downwards.
ATCGCCTTCGCGGTCGCTTTGGATCGACCACTCCCACACCACATTGGCTTCAACAACGGCGTTCATTCTCCTCCGTACAGTTGGTGGGGCAGACAATCTTGTCGTCCTCGGCTCGATGTACTCATCGAGACGATTCGCCCGCGGAGTACCGCGTCCGATGGCAGACAAGAATGTCTGCCCCACCGATGAGACCCACGCAGTCGCGTACGTTACAACACCACAAGAGGCCCAACGTTGCAAACACGCGCAAACCATCCGCCGATTTCGATTCATCCGGAGAACGGGAAATACTTTCTCTTTCGCGGAAAGCCGACGTTCCTGCTGACCGCGACCGAGCATTACGGATCTGTGCTGAATCGGCCGTTCGACTTTCATAAGTATCTCGATGACCTCGTCGACAAGCGCATGACCTGCACGCGGACGTTCTGCCTGTTTCGCGAGATTGCGTCGGAGAAAAATCCGGCATCGACGTGCAAGCCAAAGCCGGAGGATTACATCGCGCCCTGGCCGCGCACCGGTGCGAAGAAAGCGCTCGATGGCCAGCCGCAGTTTGATCTGTCGCGATGGAATGATGAGTTCTTCGAGCGGCTGCACAAGTTCCTGAATCTTGCATCCGAGCGCGGGATCATTGTGGAGCTGACGCTGCTGAGTAACAGTTATTCGCCCGAGGTTTGGGCGCTCAATCCGCTGCGCGCGGAGAACAATATTCAAGGTGTCGGGGCGATCGAATGGCCGGAATACACGTCGCTGAAGAATGGCGACGTGCTTGCGTATCAGCTCGCGCACGTGCGGAAGATCGTGGATGAAACGCAGTCGTACGAGAACGTTTACTACGAGATCTGCAACGAGCCCGGCGGAGGTGTCGCGGGGCATGTGACGCCCGCGGAGGTGGATGCGTGGCAGATCCAGATCGCGAAAACGATTCGCGAGGAAATGAAGCGCGCGGGATCGGCGCATTTGATCTTCGGGTCGGAAGCGTTCACGTACACGCCGGAGTTTAAGCAGGGACTCGATGCGACGTTCGAGGGTTCGATGGTGGATGTGGTAAACGTCCATCCGCTGCCGAACACGGTGCTGGGCGGAAAGGCTTATCAGCTGGGGAATTTCATGTCGAAGGAGTTGCAGCTTTGGGAGCTGAATGAGTTCGCGCGGGTGTCCTATGAGCGGAAGAAGCCGGTGGTGTGGGACGAGGACAATTGCGCCACGATGTTCCGCGATGAGATTGGGTGGACGATTCACCGCAAGCGCGCGTGGACGGCGCTTTTAAACGGAGCGCATTACGACATGATCGATTTTTCGATTCAGAACGGATTGGAAACCGGAACCCGCGAAGCGCAGAAGATGCTGCGGACGTGGTTCAAACATCTTTCAGCATTCTTCGCGTCGATCGACTTCGTTCATGCCGCGGCCGGAGTCGAGTGGGTGAATGAATTGCCTCAAGATGTCGTGGCAACGACATTCGCGGTGAGGGGTAAAGATTACATGGCGTATTTGTGTGATGCGCGAGAGGTGACCGATCCGTCCGCGGGGTCGGCGATTCGTGCGGCGGCGAAGGTGTCGTTGCCCGCGGGAAAATGGCAGATCGGGGCGTATTCACCCGTGGATGGCAGCCATCAGGATTTCACCGATGTGATGGGCGGCGAGCCGCAAACGGTGGAGATACCGGGATTTCGGCACGATCTTGTGATCCGCGCGGTGCGTACAGACTGACGCCCGTTTTAGCCCTGGCACTTGCGGCGGGATTCGGGCGGCGAGCGGCCGGGCTAACCAAGGCTGGATTTTCGGGTAAGATTGGATCCGGGCGAGGTCGGGTCGAACCATCCGCGGAAATGAAGGGAACAGGATGCGATTTGGGGTAAGCGGACGAGCGTTGGGGCTGGCAGTTTGTGCGATTGCATACAGTATCCCGGCAGGTGCTGCGGCGCCGACAACTGCACCGAAAGCCGCGCCCGCTACAACTCTCAGCGCACCTGCGACCGCGCCTGCAAAAACTGTTGCTGCTTCGACGACCACTGCTCCCGTCGCTTCTACCCCTGTCGCCACTTCCCCTGTCGCTGAAGCGACCGGGCCGCGAAAGATCAAACATTCGACGACACAAGCGGTTGCGAAGGCGCATCCATCGACCGCGCCCTCTCCGCTTGCAGCAGGTCCAAAGCTCTCCTTCAATCGCGACATCCGACCGATCATCGGCGACACGTGTTTGAAGTGTCATGGGTTTGATGCCAAGGCGCGACAGGCGGATCTTCGCCTCGATACCTTCGAAGGCGCGACGGAAGATCTCGGCGACGGTTACGGGGCGATCATCCCCGGTCATCCCGAGCAAAGCGAAGCCGTTCGCCGCATGCTCACGGACGACCCCGAAGACAAGATGCCCCCGCCGAAGTCGCACCTCACGCTGACCAAGGCGCAGATCGACACGATGCAGCGCTGGATCGCTCAAGGCGCGGAATATCAACCGCACTGGGCGCTGATGAAGCCGGTCGCCGAACCCGCGCCCGAGGTCAAGCAAACGAGCTGGCCGAAGAACGATATCGATCGCTTCGTGCTCGCGAAGATGGAAGCGCACGGGCTCGCGCCGAGTCCTGAGGCGGACAAGGTCACGCTCATTCGGCGTGTGACGCTCGATCTCACCGGCGTTCCGCCCACGCCCGCGGAAGTCGATGCGTTCGTCGCGGATGATTCTGCCAACGCCTACGAGACGGTCGTCGATCGCCTGCTCGCCTCGCCGCGCTATGGCGAGAAGATGGCGATGAAGTGGCTGGACCTCGCCCGCTACGCCGACACGAACGGTTACCAGGAAGACAACCACCGCAGCATGTTCCGCTGGCGCGATTGGGTCATTGATGCATACAACAGCAACATGCCCTACGACGAGTTCACGATCGAACAGCTCGCCGGCGATTTGCTGCCGAATGCGACGACCGATCAGAAGATCGCGACGGGTTTCAACCGCAATCACCGCATCACGGTTGAAGGCGGAGTGATTCCGGAAGAGTTCCGCACGGAATACGTGATCGATCGCGTGGAGACGACGAGCACGACGTGGCTCGGGCTGACGATGGGCTGCGCGCGGTGCCACGATCATAAGTACGACCCGATCACGCAGAAAGAGTTCTATCAATTCTTCGCGTTCTTCAACAACGTGCCGGAAGCGGGTCTGGGCACGCCCGGCCGCGATCGGAATTTCGATCCGATGATCCCGGCGCCGCTGAAGGCGGACCAGATCAAGCTCGGCGAGATCGCCGCGGGTCTGACGGTCGCGGAGAAAACGCTCGCGGATATGGAGCCGAAGATCGCGACGGCGCAGGCGGCGTATGAGCCGACGCTCGCAGCGGAGAAGGAAGAAGCGTCGCTCAACAACGGGCTGATTGCGCATTACCCGCTCGACGGCGATACGAACGACGTCGCATTCTCAGGTCAGAACGGCGCCTTCCGCGGGAGTGAGGGGCCCTATTCCGCCGGCATGATCGACCAGGCCGCGGATTTCAACGGCAAGCGGTCGATCGATCTGGACGACGTGGGCGCATTTGAGCGCACGAATCCGTTCAGCATCAGCGCGTGGGCCTATCCGCTCGCCGCCAACGACGCCGCGGTCGTCGCGCGACAGAACGAAGCCGACGGCGTGCGTGGTTACACGCTTTACCTGCAGCGCGGGCTGGTTCACTTCCAACTGATCGCCAAGTTCCCCGGCAACGCGCTGATGATCGTCAGCAAGGCGCCGATCGCGAGCGACACGTGGCATCACCTCGTCGCGACCTACGACGGCTCCGGTAAGGCCGCGGGCGCGAAGGTCTACCTCGATGGCAAGCCGCTCGACATGACCGTCGCGAGCGACAACCTGACCGAATCGATCTACACGAGCGTCCCCACGCGGATCGGCGGACGAGAGGCGACTGGAAAGTTCCTTGGCAAGATCGACGACGTTCGCTTTTACAATCGCCCGCTCACCGCGGACGAAGTTGCCGCGCTTGCGGGCACGCGCGCGATCGCGCGGGCAGCGGTAAAGATCCCGCTCGCGATGCGCTCGCCGGCGAAGGCGCACGCGGTTCGCGCCGCGTTCCTGGAAAAAGGCCCCGCGGAGATGCGCGACGCCTTCGCGAAAGTCGAATCGCTCAAAGCGCAGCAGAAACAGATCCTCGATACCGCCCCCACCGTGATGGTGATGCAGGAGATGCCCACCCCGCGCGAGACGCACATCCTCAAGCGCGGGCAATACGATCAACCTGGCGACAAGGTCACTGCCGGCACGCCCGCATGCCTGCCTCCGATGGCGAAGGATCTGCCGAAAAATCGGCTGGGCCTCGCGAAGTGGCTGGTCGATCCGTCGAATCCGCTCACGGCGCGCGTGGCGGTCAATCGGTTCTGGCAATCGTATTTCGGAACCGCGCTCGTGAAGACGCCGGAGAATTTCGGCACGCAATCGGAGTATCCGTCAAATCCTGAGCTGCTCGACTGGCTCGCGGTGAAGTTCATCGAGAGCAAGTGGGACATCAAGGCGATGCAGAAGCTGATCGTGACGAGCGCGACGTATCGGGAGTCGTCGCACATCACGAAGGAGATGCTGGAACAGGATCCCACGAACAAGTGGCTGGCGCGCGGTCCGCGATTGCGTTTGCCGGCGGAATCGATCCGCGATGAAGCGCTCGCGATGAGCGGGCTGCTCGTTGAAAAGATTGGCGGGCCATCGGTGAAGCCGTATCAACCGGAAGGTCTGTGGGCCGAACTGGCGACGCCGGGTGGCATCGGTGAAACGTTCGTGCAGGATCACGGCGACGCGCTGTATCGCCGCAGCTTGTACATGTATTGGAAGCGAACCGTTCCGCCGCCAATGATGTCGGCGTTCGATGCGCCGTCGCGCGAGGTGTGTACGGTGAGCCGTTCGCGAACGAACACGCCGATCCAGGCGCTGGCGCTGATGAACGACGTGGTATACGTCGAAGCGTCGCGAAAGTTGGCCGAGCGCATCGTCGCACAAGGCGGAGTGAAGCCGGCGGAGCGATTAACGTACGCATTCCGCCTCGCGACGGCGCGCAAGCCGACCGCGGATGAACTGAAGGTCCTCGTGGACGATTTCAATTTCCATTTGGCGACGTATTTCTCCGCGCCTGAAGCAGCTGCGAAGCTGCTCGGAGCCGGTGAATCGAATCGAAATCCCAGCGTCGATCAACGCGAACTCGCGGCGTACACCGCCGTCGCGAGCGTGATCCTGAATCTGGACGAAACGATCACGCGGGAGTGAACTCGCATGGTGGCGCGGGCATCTTGCCCTCGCACGGGCGGCTATAGCCGCGGATGCGAGGGCGAGACGCCCTCGCCACGCAGACATGGAAGAGGTAACAAATGCTTCCTGAGAACCTTCGCAATCATCTCAGCCGCCGGGCCTTCATTAAAAGAGGTGCGGGTGGAATCGGCGCCGCCGCTCTGATGACGCTGCTGAATCCGGATCTGCTGCGCGCCGCGGCGAAGATGAACGCCGACGGCACGATGACCGTCCCCGGCGTTCTCGGTCACACGCACTTTCCGCCCAAAGCGAAGCGCATCATCTACCTCTGCCAATCCGGCGCGCCGTCGCAGATCGATCTGTTCGATTACAAACCCAAGCTCGACAAACTTCGCGGCACGGATCTTCCCGCGTCGATTCGGATGGGTCAGCGCCTCACCGGCATGACCTCCGGCCAGGCGACGTTTCCCGTCGCCAACTCGCTGCTCAAGTTCGCGCAGCACGGAAAGAACGGCACGTGGATGAGCGAAGTGTGGCAGCATCTGCCCACAGTCGCCGACGACATCTGCGTCGTTCGCTCGCTCTACACCGAAGCGATCAATCACGACCCCGCCATCACGCTCCTCCACACCGGCTCACAACAAGCCGGGCGGCCGAGCATCGGCGCGTGGAGCAGCTATGGCCTCGGCAGCGACAATCAGGATCTGCCCGCGTACATCGTGATGATCTCGCGCGGCAGCGGGAATCCGCTCGATCAGCCGCTGTACGATCGCCTCTGGGGCAGCGGGTTTCTGCCGAGCAAACACCAGGGCGTAAAGTTCCGCGGAACGGGCGATCCGGTTTTGTATTTGTCGAATCCCGAAGGGATCGACGGCACGAGCCGCCGAAAGATGCTCGACGATCTCGACAAGCTCAACCAGCAGCACCTCGATGCGGTCGGCGATCCGGAAATCACCACGCGCATCAGCCAGTATGAGCTGGCGTATAAGATGCAGACGAGCGTGCCGGAGCTGACGGATTTCTCGAAGGAGCCGAAGGAAATCCTTGAGATGTACGGCCCCGAGGTGATGAAACGCGGAAGCTATGCGTCGAACTGCCTGCTCGCCCGTCGCCTCAGTGAGCGCGGCGTGCGATTCGTGCAGCTCTTCCACACGGGTTGGGACCAGCACGGCAATCTTCCCACGCAAATTCGCGGGCAGGCGCGCGATACCGATCAACCGTCAGCGGCGCTGATCAAGGATCTCAAGCAGCGCGGGCTGCTCGACGAAACGCTGGTCATCTGGGCGGGTGAATTCGGTCGCACGGTGTACAGTCAGGGGGCGATGACCGCCGACAACTACGGCCGCGATCACCACCCGCGCTGCTATTCGATGTGGATGGCCGGCGGAGGCATTAAGCCCGGCATCACGTACGGCGAGACCGACGACTTCAGCTACAACATCGTGAAGGACCCGGTTCACATTCATGACCTCAACGCGACGATCCTGCGATTGATGGGCATCGACCACACGCGCCTGACGTTCCGGTATCAAGGCAGAGATTTCCGCCTGACGGACGTGCATGGCGAGGTAGTGAAGGGGATCATCGCGTAAATGCTTCCGCGCTTCCTTCTGCGACGGGTCCGCGGCAGCGGTCCGGGTAGTCAGCCGGGCCACAAGCACGGAACCGGTCCGCTGAAGCGGACCCTACTAGTCGTGTCGATACTGCTCATCGCGCAACACGCACTTGCAGGCGATTTCCGCACTGAACCGCCGTCGGTCGCTCAAGCGATCCTTCCCCTTCCCAAAGCCGAAAAACTCGCAACGCCGTCGATGCCGGCGTTGCTTGGGTATACGCGACGGATCCTCCACCTGCACGACGGCCACACACTCGCCGTCCTTTCGTATGCAAATGCTGCCAAGGCAAACTGGTTGTTTCTGATCGATTCGCGAGATTTGAGCAGCAAGCGTTACGACATCCCCAACAACGACATCGGCTCGCACTCCGCCGCCCTGGGCTCCGACGGCAACATTTACCTGATGCCCTACCAAACCGGGCGAGGCTATCGATTCGACGTAACGAAACGCGCCTTCGAACAACTTGCGGTGCAGAACATTCCCTCGGACGAATTTACATGGGACGCGATCGGCTCGACCGACGGATGCATCTACTTCGGCACCTATCCGAATGCCTGCCTCGGCCGATACGAAATCGCGACCAAGAAGTGGACCGTGTGGCCGCACGTTGTGCCTAAAGCCACGTATGTGACGGATTTCGAAGCGGAGGAAGGAGGTCGTGTTGTTGCACGTGCGTGGGGCGAAGGCTCGCAATGGATCGAAATCGATCGGAAAGCCGCGGGGCCAAGCATCATCACTCGTTACATACCGCCGACGCCCCCATCTCCGCCGCCTGCCCCGGGTGAGTCCGGATGGCAAAAGACCATCAAGGTGAACGATCGTCACTTCGGCATCGCGGCGCGTTCCGGCAAATTTTACGAACAGAATACGCTTCGTGGAGATCCACAGGCGCCCGCGCAAGCTTGGTATCTCGAACAAGCCGACAACGCGATCATCGGCATCAGTCACTTCGGCACGCTCTTCCGTTTCGATCTCGCGACGAACGCTTTTACGCGCGGACAAGTCGACAACGAAGCTCCCGGCGCAAATCACCTGATGTTTCTCGAAGCGGTCACGCCCGACTGCGTCATCGGCGGAAATTACAGCCAGCAGAATCTCTTCGCCATCAATCCAAAGACAGGTGAACTGCACTCGTCGAAGGGATATTCGGTGCGCATCTCCGGCGAAGCGTGCTGCGCCGCCGCGGTAGAAGGAAAGGCATACATCGGCATCTACATTCACTCGCTCATCGCGGAGTACGATCCAAAACAGCCGTTCGCTTTCGATCAAAACCCGAAAGTGCTGGCCGATCTTTTCCCGGAGGATCACCAAACGCGGCCGATCGATGCGATCACGGATGGCTCGCACGTGTTCATCAGCAACGAAGGGAATTACGGCACGTTGGGCGGCGCGCTGGCAGTCGTTACACCGAAGACCGGCGAGGTGAAGGTCTATCCGCAGCTCGTGCAGGACCAGAACCTGAACACGATGGTGTATGACCCTAAAAGCAAATGCGTATGGGGTGGAACAGACCGCTGGGGCGAAATGCACAGTGTCGCGCCGACACAGCCGAGTGCCATGCTGTGGGGTTTCAACCCTGCGACAGGCAAACGCGTCGCGACGAAAACGCCGTGGCCTGGCGCGGATGTCGTGCGCGTGATCGGCTCGCCCGCCGACGGATTCATTCTCGCAACCAACGGCGCCGAAGCGACGCTCATCGCGACGAGTGATCTGAAAGCGCTGTGGGGAAAACAATGGCCGATCGAGGGGTCGAAACTGCGACGCGGGCGCGACGGCGCGAGTTACGCGTTGAGCAACGGCGTGCTGTATCGCTGGGATCTCGCGGAGAATTCGCTCGTTCCCGTCGCGAGCGCGCCGGGATGCATGTTCTTCACCGAAGCGTCGGCCGGTCTGTGGATCGTTGGAGATCAGACGACGATTTATCGCGTGAAGGTTGGGCCGGAAGACTAACCCGCGGAGCCGCGCTCCGCCGCTAAATATTGAGACGACGCGCCGCTCGTTAATTAGCGGCGGAGCGCAGCTCCGCGGGTTCGACTCACCTACTCGCTCAGAAACTCACAAACCGGTCGCAGCCGCTCATGTTTCGACGCGAACATCTTCGCCATCGCGATGAGCGGGACCGCCAGGAACGCGCCCGCCACGCCCCACACATACCACCAGAAGAGTACGCCGATCAGCACGGCCACCGGGTTCAGCCGTAGTTGTTTTCCGTATGCGATCGGGCTCACGAGGTTGTTCTGCAGCGTTGTCACGATGAAGTAGGTGAACGGCGGAAGGAGAATCTTCCCCGGGTTGTCGAATGTGGCGATTGCGGTCGCGCCGATCAGGACGATCATCGCGGCGGCGCCGAGATAGGGAACGAATTCAAAGATGAAAGTGAATATCGCCCAGAGCAGCGGCGTGGGCATGCCGTACCACCACATGAGCAGGCCAATGATCGTGGCCTGTCCGATGTTAATCATCGCGGTCGCGACGACGTAGCGCAGCGTGACATGTTCGGCTTCGCTGATGACGTCGTCGGCGATTTCCTTGTCGCTGCGGCGGCGGATGACGTGCATCAGCTTCTGGAAAAACATTCCGCCGGACGCAAGCAGGAGAAAGAGCAAGAGCAGCACTTCGGCAAGCCCGCCGACGATTTGCGTGGTGGTGCCGAGCACGGTCGATCCCATTCCCAGCGGCGGCGCGGGCGGTTGCACGGGCGCGGGGGCGGAGGCTTGGGTTGTCGGACCGCTCGTCGGGCCTTGCACGGCGTTCTCCGCCTTCGTCACGACGTTGCTCACCTTTTCAAGCGGAGCGCGGAGGCGGTGGATTTTTCCTTCCGCGGCCGCGAAATTCTGTGGCGCCGCGTTGATCCATCGTTTCATCGGCGCCGACACGCCCCAGACGATCGCCGCCAACAGCGCCGTCAGCGCGAGCGTCACAACGGCCGCGGCCGCCGTCGTCGGGATCTTGAGTCGCTCCATCGCGCGGACCACCGGCCGAAGCAATGCGTTCAGCACAATCGCCAGCGCGATGGGAATGAGGAACTCGGCGCCGAAATAACACGCCGCAATTACGGCGATCGTAGTAAGCACAACCAGACAGCGGGTTCGGACAAGCTCGGAATGGTCGGGGGCCTGGGGCATGCCCGGATTGTGCGGGCGGGTCGTTTTTTTAAGCAACGTGCGTTTGCGACGCTTTTTGCGGATTGCGGCCGATAATCGTCGCACAATTTCACTGATTTAACCCGCTCTCGATTCAATCTGATTAAGTCCGGCCGCGCGTGGCTCGATGATGGAGATGAGGTGTGTTCATGTCTAATGCAGCAGCGACATCCGGTGAAGGGGAACGACGCGAAGGCAAGGGCCCCGATCGCAGGCAAACGGTGGTCGATCGCCGCTCCGGCGTCGATCGTCGTCAACTGACCGCCGAGGCTTCCGGCTACACCGGCCCCGAGCGCCGAAGCGGCGTCGAGCGCCGCGTTGAGACGGGTCTCGAGCGCCGCCGCGGACCGGGACGCCGCCGCAGCGACGATCGTCGCGCCGCCGAAGAAGGCGAGATGACCGCCGAGCAGTTCGAATTCTGCATGGCGATCGCCGCCTACAAAAAGGTCAACAAGCGGATGTATCCGACGTGGACCGAGGTCCTCGAAGTCGTCCGCCAGCTCGGCTATCGCAAGGTGCTGGCGCGCGACATCAAATTGGAAAATGTCCCCGAGCCGACGCTGACGAAAGTCGCGTAAGCCAAAACGATTAAGCTGTGGGGAACCTTAAACCTCCGCGGAAACGCGGAGGTTTTTTTCTTGCGCCCTTGCTCCCTCTCACCACTGTCGAGAGGGTTGGGGAGAGGAGCGTGGAAGCTTGACGGAGTAATTCGTGAATCCGCGCGTATTGGTCTGCGAAACCGCAAGCGACTTCGAGCGCGCCGCAACGTGCGAGAGTCGCTTGCGGTTTCGCAGAAGTTATCACATCGTCCGCGCGAGATTCCGTCCGTGAACTGTCGCCCCGCTCGCCCCTCTCCCCTGCCCCTCCGCGCCCGGGAGAGGTGTAAGATTCCCGTATGCCCGATCGCCGCGCCCATCGTGGAAAGCATCCGGAAGACGCGAAGCTGTTCGATCCATCGCAGCGTGAGGCGCTTCGCGAAGCAACGCTTGATCTCTCGTGGTTGCTGTCGCGGGAGTACGCACGGCCTTCAGCCGTGAAACTCGTCGGCGATCGGTATCAGTTGAACGAGCGCCAGCGCATGGCCGTCACCCGTGCCTCTTGCTCGGATAAATCGCGCGCCAAGCGACGGACCTCGCAAGTCACACTTGAATTATTAGCAAATCATCCGATTGAAATCGACGGCTACAACGTTCTGACCACCATCGAAGCCGCCCTCGCGGGTGGAATCCTCCTTCACTGCCGCGACGAAACCTTCCGCGACATCGCGAGCATTCATGGGACGTATCGGAAGGTGGAAGAAACGATTCCCGCGATTGAGTTGGCAGGTGCCATGCTCAAGCAGTTGAACGTTTCAGGCGTGCGATGGCTTCTCGATAGCCCGGTCTCGAATAGTGGTCGGCTCGCCGCGATTCTTCGGGATCACGCGACACAGGAGGGATGGAATTGGGAAGTCGAAATCGTGCAAAATCCGGATGCGATTTTGTCAAAGTCGCCCGAAGTTATCGCGACGTCTGACAGCGTGATCCTCGATCGATGCACGAAATGGTTCAATCTCGCACGCCACGTCGTCGAACAAGACGTTCCGTCGGCAACGGTCGTGCACTTGTAGGGTGTGCTTCAGCGCACCGGTTACTCATCTCGAACAGAAATAACCGGTGCGCTGAAGCGCACCCTACAAGCCGCCTCACCAGAAGATCCACTCTTTCGTCCACAGTACATAGGCACCGAGAAGGAAGTTCGTCACTGCGTGCGCAACGATGCACGCGCCGATGCTCTTTGTTCGCAACAAAAGCAGCCCAATCATCAGCGCCCACACAATCGCGGTCAGCCACTGAATGTGAACGAACGCGAAGATAATCGGGACGACGAAGTACGCTTTCGGATCCCACTCGCCGACCTGCGCGAGTTTGAAATCATTCGGTGCGATGATCGTTCGCCAGGCGTAATCGCGCCAGAAAAGCTCCTCCATCACCGGCACAAGCAGCGTCGCGCCCGCCCAGCGGAAGGCGATGAAGCTCCACAGCAGCGCGTGATTGTGAATCGCCAGAGTCGGGTCCCACGGATCGGCGCCCATGCTCGTCCAAGAGAGGGCCGGGAATTTCCACAGCAGCTTCTGCATCCCCACCCACTGCACGATGCCGATCACGCCGACGAGCACGCCGAGGCCCAGGTGCGTCCAGCGGGCGGGCGTGTAGCGTCGCCAGAAAATCACAAGCAGCGCCGCGGCGGCGAGCGTCTTGAGCACATAGCAGATGGGATAGAACTGCATCCAGTTTCCGCTGATCCAGGTGAACAGCAGAAACGCGCCCATCGGTGCGACGTAGGCGAGATCGTCGCGGCGAGTCGTGCGCGGCGCGGGCGGAGGAGATTCGTAATCGACAACGGTCGGCCGGGTCATCGTCAAACCTTCTGCACGGGTTTGGATGAATCGTCGGGTTGATCGTCATCCGGCACATCTTCAGCGGGCGCGGTGCCATCGGGTTCGTATTCGGCTTTCGACCACGTGCGTCCGCCGTCGGTCGTGCGGTAGTGATAGAAGCCGGCCTTGGCGTGCTTTTCGTTCTTCGCGTCGAGGTAAACCGTCATGCGTCCGTGACCATGCTCGTCCATGCAGAACGAATCGTAATCGGCGTTCTCGCTCGGCTTGGCGATGGCGGTGATCTGAAATGTTTCGCCCCCATCGATCGAGTGCACGAGCAACACGTTCGCCTGGCGGTCGTCGAGGTTCTGATCAAGAACGCCCCAGATTTCGCCCTTCGATGGGCCCGCGACGACGGTTTCCCACGCCGCGTTATTCAGCCGCGAATCGTCGATCTCCACAGCCTGCCAGTGATCGTGCGAAACCCATGCGACGCACGGAACCGTCGTGACGACGTTGTCATCGTCGTCGTACGTTTCGAGCTGTCCGAAGCAGATCCGCTGCGAGCGCCTGGTTTTGATCTGATACAGCATCGTCGCCTCGGCGCCGTCTTTCTCGAGCTTGATGAGGTCGGTCGCGTCGGATCTTCTGATCGCGGAGGTTTGTGTGGTCGCGGCGGCGCGGGTGGTCGGATGCGTCGCGGCCTGCGCGGCGCAGGCGAGGTTCACGAAGATCGCCGGAATCAGTAAAGCAAAGCGCATTGGGGAAAGTGTAGGCCGGATGTGCAAAGCCGCAAGCGGATTCGATCGTAGGGTGTGCTTCAGCACACCGTCATCGGGGGATCAGACAAGTGGTGTGCTGAAGCACACCCTACGCACACCCTACGGCGCCTGCGCGGGTGCGGTCTCCACCGCGAAATGACGAAGAAGCGCGTTGCTGAGTACCTGTTTCACCGCGATGAAGCTTGGAGCTTTCAGGTGCATGATGTGGCGTAGGGAAGTCACCGGGCGGCAATCGAGGCCACAGGGGACGATTAAACTATAGTGCGAGAGATCGGGCTCGACGTTCAGCGCCAGGCCATGCATCGTCACGCCGCGTTTGATGCGAACGCCGATCGCACAGACCTTCGCGAGCACATCGTTCTCGTCGACCCACACGCCGACCGCGCAGTTGTCCTTCTTGCCGGGGATGTTCAGCTGTGCGAGCGCATCGATGACCGCGTCTTCGAGCCGATGCACATATCCGCCGACGGAGAGGCGACGATCCGCGAGGCGAAGAATCGGATAGGCCACGATCTGGCCCGGACCGTGATACGTGACGTCCCCGCCGCGGTCGCTTTCTACGACGTCGATCTTCATGTTCGCGAGCTGTTCGCGCGGCACGCGCAGATGCGACGCGCTCAGCTCCGCGCGCCGGCCAAACGTAATCACCGGGGGATGCTCGACCAGCAGGATCCGCTCTTCGCCCCCCTCCGCGACCTCGTCCAATATTTTCTCCTGCAGCTTCCACGCCTGGCGATACGGCATGATGTCGAGGTCTTGAATCTGCATAGGCGGTAACCGTAAGGATGAATTATGAAGGATGAAGGATGAAAGGGGAAAAATTGCACGTCGCCTTTTTCATCCTTCATAATTCATAATTCATCCTTATTCCTCACATCCACCAGTTGAGATCGATGTTCGGAAAGATGTTGTCGTGCGAATCCATCTCGTCGATCTGGATTTGCTGCAGCGGATTGATCGGCGAGCCTTTCGCGACGTCGAAGGCGATGTCGGTCATGCGCTCAAAGCGCGTGGCGTGTCCGCTGAAGCGCATGATGCCGTAATCGACCGCGCCCTGCGAATGCACGACGAACGGCCAGTCGCTGGCTTGGAGCAGCAGCAGTTCGCGCGCGCCGCGCGTCATCAAGTCCTTCACTTGCTGGTTGTTCTTCCACGGCAGCTCGTGCAGGTACTTGAGCATCTTTCCTTCGGCGCGGTATTCGATTTCCCACATCCACTTGGTGTGATCATTGATCCAGACGCTGTGATTGCCTTTTTCGCCCCAGCTCCCTTCGGGCATGCGCATGACTTTGTCGGGCGACACGTTGTAGAGCGCTTCCTCGGCCGTCAGCAACTTCACCTGCGGATCGTTCGCGAGGGTGAGCACGACATCGCGGAGGAACGTGGGGCCTTCGAACCACCAGTGGCCGAAAAGCTCCGCGTCGAACGGCGCGACGACCACGCCTTGCCGGCCGGTGTGATCGCGATAGCCGCGCAGCGTTTCTTTGATGACATTGCAGAAGTGAATGGCGTGCTCGTAGACCTTTCCCTTGATGTCGTCGGGATAGTACGGGTGCTTTTCGCTGAGCGCCGTTTTGTTGTTCGTGACCTTGTGATAACGCAAGCCGCGCTCGCCGTACTTTCGGTGGAACTCGAGGTATTCGCCGGCGCCGGGATAACCGATCGATCCGCTCCAGACCTGTTCGCTGACGCGCGGATGCCGCGCAAACGCGAACACCCGCGGCGGCTCGGGCTTGCTCACCACGCCGATCGGCTCGAGGACGCTTCGCCAGCCGCGCTTCTGATCCCAGTGCAGCTGCGTTTCGTTGACGGCTTTGAAATGCCCCTTCTCGATGATGCCCATCGGCTGACCGTCGGCAATCATGTGCGTATCGACAAAAAAATGCGTCACGCCGGCGTCGGCGATGAAATACTCCAGCCCCGGACGATAGCGTGGATTGTCGTACAGCACCGACGGCATCCAATGTTCCCACGTCGGTCGATAGGCGCATTCGGGCAGCCACATTCCGCGCGGCGCGATGCCGAGATGACGTTTGCTCGTCGTCGTGCCGGCGGCCATCTGTGCCGTGATCATCTGATCGTTCAGGAGCAGCGGCATGTAGGCATGCGTCGCGTTGCTGGTGAGGATCTGGATGTGCCCTTCGCGAAAGCGAGATGCGAATTCGCCGGCGATGTCGCGCTTGATCTTGTTGAATTGTTCGAGCTTGGCGCCGTACCAGTGCTCCCATTGCTGGGCGAGATAGGCGAAATGAAGCTGATTGCTCGCCTCAAACTCCCGCCGATCGCTCGCGGCGCGCTCCATGCGCTCGTTCAGATACGCAACGAACCCGGTTTTGAATCGGTCGTGCGTGAGCTGTTCGAGCAGCACCGGCGTGAGGCCCATCGTGATCGCAGGTCGCGCGTTGTTCAGCGCGCACGCGCCGATCATGTCGAGCAGTGGCAGATACGTCTCCGCCGCCGCTTCGTACAGCCAGGCTTCACCGTGCGGATAGGACCCGTGGTGCAGCACGTACGGGAGATGTCCGTGCAGAACGATACAGAGACTGCCAAGCGTGTCGCTCATTTCGCAGGCCATCGTATCGGGCATGTGCAAATCTGCCTACGCCTGCAATGCCGCAGAACAGTCCGATAGCAAATCCCACCAGATGCGCCAGCGGAACCGGCACAAACTGCGCGGCGGCGCTATCGACGAAGATCGACGAGCCAGTGATTGTCTCGAAGATGAGCTTGGCGAGGAACGCGGCGCCCAGCATCCACATTCCAATGCGTCCGTGTTTCAAGCGTCGAAGGATCAGCATCCACGCGAGTCCGAAGAGGGCAGAGTCAATTCCGCTTAATCCACGATAGGTCTGCATCGAAGGAAGAAGCGCGAGGAGCGCGACCGGAATGGCGAGCGACGAGAGTGCGATGGTGAGGATCGTTCGCCGAACGTCGCGACCCAGGCACATCGCGAGCAGAATCACAAACGCCGTGAAGTCCCACAGCGCATGATCCGCCGACCAATGAACGAAGTGGCAAGTGAACACGCGCCACCATTGCCCCCCTGCAATGGCGACGCGGTCGTATTGAAGCAGCTGCAAGAACATGAGCGTCTCAAATCAGAATGGACCTTACGCAATCGCTTCGCGGTTTCGCAGATCGACGCGTGTTCGTCTGCGAAACCGCAAGCGACCACCATGCGCTACTGAGATAAAGCGCGCGCTTTCTTTTCACGCCCTGTCACGATCGCAACGACAGCGAGCGCCACGATCGCGCTCATGGTCGTCCAATCGATCGCCCCACCACCCACCGACGGCAGCGTGATGTCCCGACTCCGCGGGCTGTTGTTGGAAGGGGCCGGAGTTGCATTCGAAATCGGCGACAAAACATTCGGAATAACCGTTTGATCGGCGCTCATAGGCTTTGCCGATGCGCTGATCGCCTCCGGCCCGAGTTCTTCGGTCGCCTTGTTGCGAAGCGCATCGAGACGCGACGTGAGCGCTTCCTGCGCTGCTCGATCCCGCGCCAGGCGCGTCGCGTTCTTGCGCTCGATGTGCCAGCGCTGGAATTCGAGATCGTTCTCCAGCACGATGAAGGACGTGTACTCCGTCGCGATGGAATAACCCTCGCCCAGGCGCACGATCTCATCGATCACACTGCTGCGCGAGCCAGTGGCATCGGCTTCCTTGAGCAAGCGATCGACCTTGTGCCACGCCCACATCCGCTCGATTTCGGGGTTTCCGCCTTCTTCCTTGGGCAATTCGACCGCCAGCGAATCCTTGATTGGATGATCGAGCACGGTGGCGGCGAGATTCACCGTCACGTTTCCGCCGGACTTGTAGCGGCCGTACACGCGCACGGGCGCGCCGTGATAGAGGTTCGGCACTTGCTTCGGCTCGACGTCGTAGACATCCGCGCCGGCGAAATCGATCTTCACGTTCGTCGCGACCGGACGCATCAGCTTGCGACGAAACGCGGCCGCCTGCTGCTCGAAGTTGTCTTCGCGACTGATGAACGCCGCGAGTCCGCCCGAATCATCCGCAAGCTGCTCGAGCAATCCACGGTTCACGTCGTTGCCCACGCCGATGCAGAACACGCGCGAATCCTTCGGCCGCTGGCGGATCTGATCCGACAATTGCTGTCGCTCGGTCTGCTCGGTCATGCCGTCGCTGAGGATGATCACGTTGAGCGGACGATCGGACGCATACTTGTACGCGGTCGTCATCGCGGGATTGAGAATCGTCCCGCCTTTCGCAACCTGTGCCGCCAGGAAATTCTCCGCGTCCTTCTTCGCGGCGTCGTCTGCTTCGCGCAGTTTGCCGAACGCGGTCGTCGGCTGGACGTTGAACGTCATCACTTCAAATCGATCTTTCGCGCCGAGCGACTTGATGAACGCGCCGAGCGACTGCCGTGAGAGATCGAGCTTGCCGTCGTCGTTCATGCTGCCGGAAATGTCGAGGACGAAAACGTAATCCATCAGCGCTTCCTTCTGCGGAAGCTCCTCGCCGGCGGTCAGCGTGAGGGCGAAATAGCCATCCTCGCCCTTCTGCTTCGACGCGATGACGTCAATTCCCGTATGCGGCCGCGAGACTTTGTAGTTGAGCACGACGTCCTTGTTCAGCGAGCCTTCGCGCGTCTCCAACGACGCCTGGAAATACGAATCCGTCTGCTTCGCGACCGCGAAGTCTTTTGAGTGGCTCGGGCTTTCCATCGAGACGATCGGGATCTCGCTCTTCACATCAACGTTGATCGCGAATTTGCCCTGCGCGCGCGAATCGACGCCCGGGCGCGTGCTGGTTTGCAGCGGATAAACATACGTCGCACAGTCGTGATCGAATTGCAGCTCCTGGTAATACGTCACCTGCACGCGCTGCTCGGCTCGCGGCGCGATCGGAAACACGCGCATTTCGAATGTGCGATAATCCGTCTGCTCGAGCAGCCCCGGGTCGCGGCGCTTGGCCTTGTAGCTGTCGTAGATTTCGCGGGCGCGTTTCTTCTCGACCACCTCGCCGACCATTTCCTTGCCGTTAATCCACATGCTGAAATTCGCGACCGACGCGCCGCGCGGAACGGGGAAGGTGTAGAGCGCTTCGACCTGGCGATCTTCCATGTTCTGAAACACCTGATCGACGGTCGTGACGGCGATGCCGTTGTTGATCGTGACGTGAACGTCATGCGATTTGATCTGCAGCACCCCGCCGGTGCCACCATCCGCGATGAGAAGCCCGGCTGCCCGGGCTTGTAAACCGATGAGCATGAGACCGAGCGCGACGAGCGCCGTGGGCCCACACCGTGCGAAGAAGGATTTGAACATGCGAACCTCCCTGGGTTAGTTTTTACTAACTAGTGTTCGCTAACATATACACGGGTTCACTTCAGATGCAATGGCTTTTTTTATTTTTCGTCGGCTCCGCTTCACCGGACGGGTTGATTTGCCCTTTACGAAGTTATACGCGATGCCTCGACAAACAGACGCCAAATCGCAAGCGAAGCTCGAGTGCCGGTGACCGCCGTGAGGTCGCTTGCGATTTCGCGTCCGTTCATGTGCCTTCGGGGAAATTCGAGCGTCATGTCCGTTCTTTGCCCGTTCGGCCATATACCTCCAACAGGGATACCCATGAAACAAACCGCTCTGCGCCTCGGCGCCGTCGTCCTGGCACTTCTCATCTCGCTCAATCTCTCCGCCGCCACGAAGCCGACGGAGGTGCTCAAGCCGTATCTCGATACTCACACCTGCTGCGTCGTCGAAATCGACCTCACGCGCACCAAGCCGGATGACGTGTCGAAGTGGATCGAGTCCGTGCTGACGGGCTCAAAGGTCGAAAAGGCCGCGCAGGCGCAGAAAACGCTCACGAGCGACATACTGCCGAAGGCGCAGAAGACCGTCGACGATCTGCGCAAGGCCGGCGCGCATCGCGTTTACTGGATCGCGAGCCTCGCCGACATGCGGAACGATCCGTTCTTTATGGTGATCCCCGTCGAGGGAAATGCGAACGACGAAAAGATCATCAAGCTTCTGCCGCAGAGCAGTAACGAGAAGAGCGAACGGGTCGGCGACGCGATCGTCTCCGGTCCGGCGGCGACCGTTGAGCGCTTGAAGAACCTTGAGCCGTCGGATCAACCGGAGTTGACCAAGGCGTTTGAAACGATCGGCGATGCGCCGATCCGCGCGGCGATCTGCGTCACGCCGGACGTGCGGATGATCATGCAGCAGGCGCCAATCCCACAGGCGAAGGAGATGTTCGACAACCTCGACTGGCTCGCCGCGGCCGTGCATCTTCCGCCGCATCCGACACTTCGCGCGATCGGTCAAGCTCAAAACAACGACGCCGCCGAGAAAGCCGCATCCGCCGCGAACGAGCTACTCGGCATGGCGAAGGACAATCCCGAGCTCGACAAATTCGCAGAGTTCAAGGCCCAACTCGAAGGGATCAAGCCGGAAGCGAAAGGCGATCAGGTCGTGCTCGCGTTCGACGAAGCGAAAGTGAAAGCGATCAGCGAAGCCATGGCGCCCGCCATCATCGCGGCGCGTCAACAGGCGAACATGGTGAAATCCGCGAGCAACGAGCGGCAGCTGTTGCAGGGGATGCTTCTTTACGCGAACGACAACGGCGGCGCGTATCCCGACGACATGGATTCGATCATCAAGAAATACATGGACGGAAACACCGACGTGCAGATCAACCCGGCCGCGACGGGCGATGACGACGGCTACAAGTACATCAAGCCGCCGGAAGGTACGAGCGCCGGGGCCGATCGGCTCGTCATCTACGAAGACTTCGATGAGAACGCGTGGCCGGAAGAGGGAATCAACGTCGGTTACGGCGACGGGCATGTCGAGCATGTGATGGACAAGGACACGTTCGAGCAGCAGCTGAAGGACGCGAAGGAAAAGGCGGGGCAGAAGTAGGGTTCATCACAGACGAACCCGCGGAGCTTCGCTCCGCCGCTAAATAGGGCGACCGCTGCCCATAATTAGCGGCGGTGCGCAGCACCGCGGGTTTTTCTGCGAAAAGTGAGGTATTTTCGCGTGATGACCGATAAATCCATTTCGATGGCAACCCCGAAATAAAGCGCGGGTGCCTCCGTTTAATACCAAAACGGGCATCGCAGATTCCATCGCTTCGGGGGCTCGAATTTTTTCGGCGTTTACAAGGTCCGTACGCATCGGAATTTGCGGATTATTGGGAAAAACACGCGCATATTTTGCTTACGTCCCCGCGAAGCAGCGCCGATAAACCATAAGTGACTGTGTCCTCACGGATTCAGGAACAATTTTCTATTATTCGGTGTCGTTTATGAGTAAGCTACAATCGGAGCCGCGTCAGCATCACATCGGACAACGGCTTCCGCATAACAATTCCGCTCGAGAGGCTCGCGTGATGACGCAATCACGACATCTTCCTTCGATGCCCGAGATCGGACGTCCTGAGTCCTATTACGCCAAGCTCGTTCATCAGGCCGACAAGGCCGGCGAGATTCACGCACACGAAGCGTACAAAGTCGGGCAATATGTAACGCTTGCGATGGATCCCCATCTGACGTGGGAAGAGAAGCTGAAGTACTTCCGCCACGCGCTGAAGCGGCACTGCAATCCGCCGCCCTATCCGGACGACGAAGTGTGGATGTTCTACCAGCAGCTCGCGGATCTGGTTCGCCAGTATTCGGGCCAGGAAGCCCTGCGCCTCGCGAGCCTGGAAGACGATCTCTACGCCGCTCGCCTCTCGATGGGTCAGAACCGCGACAAGATCGAAGACGACGCCGAAGCCTTCTTCGGCCGCCTCCTCGGCTCCGGCGAAGGCTGCGCCGAATGGTTCAACGAATCCGACTGGTCGCAACTGAAGCTCATCCGCGATCAGTGGATCTAGTTGGATTTGCGATTTTCGATTTGCGATTTGAAATTCACCCGGCGGGGTCACTTCAGTGACCCCGTCTTTTCTTTTCTGATCTCCAGCCTCCGCCCCGGCTCCTTTCGCCCGTACTCCCCCAGCCGTCCTTCAGCCTCGTACCCATCGATAACACCTTCCTTCGACCCGATCTGATACCGAATCGTGAAATGCGTCGGATCATTGGGATCGACTTGCCCGCCAAACAATCGCAGCGGCCCGTCGCGCCCCCCGGGATCGAGTTCCGCAAGATCGATGCGATCGCCATCTCGAGCCCAATACCGGGGGCTATTCCGATTGGCGATGTGAAATTCTTCCATCGAGAAGATGAGGTGATCTCGCTTGCTGACAACTCGCGAATCCTTTGGCGCTCTCCAAACGCTCACGACCAATAGCAAACACTGCCCTGTCTCGGTTTGTCTTTCGTGCATGAACAGTAACGCGCCGGGCTGTGTCACTGGTTCGGCAATCGACGGCCGCCACAGCGTATACGTATTTCCAGAGTCGCATGGGTAGTGAGAGTATCCGCGCTCTTTCATTAGCCGCGCGCCCCGCACCGGATCTTCCTCGTACACAACCCGGTTCGGATCGATCGTGAAGTTGAGCTGCCGATGTTGCTGCCACAGAAAGCGACTGGTTGCGACATACTGCAGGATCGCAGAACGGTACACGAAGAGAACGATCGCACTGACCATCACCGCGCATACGAGCGCGATGCGAACGTGCCGCCGACGGATCACGGATTTTCTTGGCTCATAGTGAAGCTCCGTCGCGCCCTCGCTCACGGCGAACCCCCCTTTTTCTTCCTCGCCTCAAGTCTCAACCCCGGCGTCGGGATCCCCTGCGAATCGACCATTCTTTCACCATCGTATCCATCGAGGATCCCTTCCTTGTCTCCGATTTGATACCGAATCGTGAAGTGCGTCCGATCGTCCGGATCGACTTGTCCGCCAAAGATCCGTACCGGTGCTTTTCGTTCCGAAAAATCGAGTCCCAACACCGGCGTCAGCAATCCATTTCGCGGCTGGATCACTTCGCCCCAGTCGTAAGGCACGAATTCCTGCAGCTGAAACATCAGATGACTTCCCGGGCCGAGGGTTGGATCTGTAACGAAGTAGAGGTGGACGGTCGTCAGCAACCGCCGCCCGCCCTCGGTGATTCGCTCATGCAGGAAGAGCAAAGCGCCGTCGGTCATGTTTGAGGTCGACCAATGCGGATCGTTGATGTTCGGGTGCCACATCGTGACATGTGCACCGTCGTCTTTCTTAAAATCAAAATAATCCGGAAGCGTTGCGAGTTCCGAGGCCCGCTCTGGATCGTCGTCATAAACCACGCGGTTCGGGTCGATCTGATACTTCAGCCAGATGCGCTGAGCGCGCAGCTCCTGGTAGTTCAACCAAATCGCCGAAAGCTTTTCGCGCCAAACGAATCCACAGAGAGACACGAGAGCGATGGTCAGGATCACGACAATGGCACGCCATCGCCGCCGCAAAAGCGCGGGCTTCGGCGCGTATTCAAGTTGAGGTGAGTCGCTCCTCACTTCACCGCCTCGATCGTCCCCGCCTCGATCTTCAGCTCATCGCGGTTCTGAATCCGCTCCACCTGCCCGTCGCTGATCCACAGAATGCGGTCGCTCACCGCCAGCATCTTGTGATCGTGCGTGGCGCTGATGACCGTTACGCCGCGTTCCTGATTCAGGCCGCGCAAGAGCTCGATGATCAGCTTGCCGGTTTGCAGGTCGAGATTTCCTGTCGGCTCATCCGCCAGGATGATCGACGGATCATTCGCGAAGGCCCGGGCGATCGCGACGCGCTGTTGCTGGCCGCCGGACATTTCGTTCGGCTTGTTCATGAGCCGATGACCGAGCTCGACGCGCTTCAAAATGCCCGCGGCCTTGTCCTGCGCGTCGCTCGTGGCAAGGCCCGCGAAGATCATCGGGAGCATCACGTTCTCGAGTGCCGTCATTACCGGAATGAGGTTGAACGTCTGAAAGATATAGCCGATCTTCCGGCAGCGCATCCACGCGAGCTCGTAGCTGTCAAGTTGCGCGATATCGACCTCGTCGATGTAAACCTTTCCGCTGGTCGGCTTATCCAGTCCGCCGATCATGTTGAACAGTGTGCTCTTCCCCGATCCGCTCGGCCCCATGATCGAGATGTACTCGCCGCGCGCGATCGAGATCGACACGCCGCGCAGCGCGTGCACGGTTTCGCTGCCCATCTGATACTCACGCGTCACGTCGATCGTGCGAACCGTGTATTCCGAAATGGCGGAAGTCATCGCAACAGAAACTGTAATCGCCCATGCGAGCCCTAGCCATGCGCGGCGATTCGTGTCACTCTTGTAGGGTCCGCTTCAGCGGACCGGTTATTCGCCTTTCGAACAGAAAAAGTAACCGGTCCGCTAAAGCGGACCCTACAAGAGCCATGATGAAGCTGTTTTCAATTTGCACATTTTTCTTGATTGCGTGGTCGGCGCTCGCCGCCATTCCCTATCCCACCCCGCCGATGGGCTACACGAAGGATGGCTGGACGAACTTCCAGCCGAGCCCGGACAGCCACGCGATCTTTGTTTCGAGCGACGGCAATGATGCGAACGACGGCTCGATGGAACATCCGCTGCAAACGCCGATCGCGGCGCAGCGCAAGGCGCGCGATGGGTATCCGGATTGGATCTTCTTCCGCCGAGGCGACACGTTCGGGCCGATCGGGGACTGGAAGAAAGGCGGGCGCTCGGCGAAGGAGCCAATGATCCTCACCGCGTACGGCACCGGCCCGCGGCCGAATGTGGGGCACATTTCGACGAGGAAGGGTGCGACGCTCGGTTCGGTTGGGCTCGTCTCGCTGCGCATCACGGCACCGAATCGCAACACCACACGTGCTGACTTCGACAAGCGCAATGTCGATGTGAAGAACGGCATCGATTGGGGCGCCAGCGGCGACATGCTCTACATCGAAGACTGCCAGATCGATTGGTTCGTTTACAACATTCAGATTCTCGGCCAGATCGAGCCGCTCATCCGCCGCAACGTCATCGCCGACGCGTGGACGCTCTGGACCGAGAAGAACAAGAGCGAAAAATCGCAGGGCATCTATCTCCACACCAAGAGCGATCCTTATCTGCTCGAGGAAAACGTCTTCGATCACAACGGCTGGAACGACAAGTTCACCAAGAAAGAATCCGGCGTCTTCAACTTTTCGCACAACGTCTACTGCGCCGAAGACAGCGGGCCGGGACTGGTTCAAGGCAACATCGTCGCCCGCGCGGCCTCCATCGGGTTGCAGATGCGCAGCGGCGGAGAGATGCGAAACAACGTACTGATCGACAACCGCGGCGCGGGCTTCGTCACGCGGATCAAGATGGCGCCGCAGCAGCCGTCCGTCATCGCGGGCAATGTCATCACCGATTCCAACACCGGCATCGGACTCGGCTTCGAAATGATCCGCACCGACAACGGCGTGTTCGAGAACAACCTCATCCTGAACAAGAAGCCCGGCGCCGGCGGATCGCCCGCGCTCAACATCAACCCCGTGACGCGCAAGCCGTTCATCCAAGGCGACCCACCCGTGGACCCCGCCGACAATGCCAAGATCGTGATCCGCAACAACATCATCTACAAATACCAGCAGGTGAACGCATATCTCGGGAGCAACGTCGATCTGACGATGACCGACAACGTGATCGTCCCGCGCGACGGCGGACACATCATCATGATCGTCAACGGCCGCGTGCCGACGACGCACACGTTTCAAAATCACTACGGCACGAATGGTCGCCCACAGCCGTTCTCCATCGGCGACAGCGCCCTCACGTTCGATCAATGGAAAGCACAAACCGGCGAGCAAGGCGATCAAAATGTCCCCGCCTTTCCCGATCCAACCCGCGATGTCGAGAGCTACATGAAATCGTTTGGTCTCACGCCGACGGTCGACGCGTTCATGACCGAAGCGCGAAAGATGGAACGTGGAGTGGATATGTCAAAGTTCAGCGCGAAGGCGCTGCGGGCGTATTTGTTCGAAGGGTTTGGACGACAGTTGCCGGAGGCGGCGCCGCAGGCGAAGTGAGTCATGTCACCGGTTTACGGTGTCATTCTGAGCGAAGCGAAGAATCTCGGGATCGGAAGCGATTCGTGGTATCGAGATCCTTCGCTTCGCTCAGGATGACGTCGTCGGCACGTCCTCGCGCCGCCATCTTCCCCGCCCCTCGATCCAGCGTCAGATCGAAGAGTCGATACCGCCGCTTCGTCGTGGTCACCGGCAGATCAATCTCGCGGAAGTCCGTCACTTTGATCCCATACAGCGACTTCTCGAACGTAACCGGCGACGGTACGAACTCATGCTTTGGATCATCCACGCCGATCAAAACGCGCGGTGAGAGCGAACCATCCGGCAGGTGCATCGGCAGATAGACCGACATCTCCTCAGGCGACTGCGCTCGCCAGATCGGGACGTTCAACTGCTTGCTCACGCTGAGCGCGGCGCTCGCGAACGCGCGCGGCGAGCGGGCATTGTCGAGCGACGCGATGTACAGCCCAATGAAGATCGCGATCACCGCCACATACGCCGTCGCCTGCAGGAACAGCCACTGCCGCGGACGGTGCGCAAAGATCGATCGGATCGGCAGGATGTTCAGGATCAGCACAACGCCGCACGCGCCGATCGCGCTCGCGCCGAAGTGATTCTTCACCGCAAGCACAAGCACGCTCACCGCGAAACCCATTCCGATTACCACCTGCGCAATCATCGCAATCACCGCGAGACCTTCGCGCGACCTTCGCCGCGCCGTGACGAGAATCATGCTCACGACGTCCGCCGCGAGCAGCACCAGCGCGGGCATGATCGGCAGCAGGTACGCGTTCTTCTTCACGCCATTGAGCGAAAAGACTCCGCCGACGATGACGAGCCACGCGACCGCAAACGCGCGCCGTCGCCCGCGCGGTGAAAACAGGCCGCGTTTGCCATGAATAAAGGCCATCACGATTCCGATCGCCCAGGGAATCGTCCACAGCAGCGCCAACTGCCAGATGGTGAGGAAGTAGTAATACGCCTCGCGCGGCTTCTCCTGCGCTTCGATCTCGTATTTCCAGATCGCTGGCGCCTGCGGCAACTCGCGCAGGACGAGCAGAATCCACGGCACAAGTAGCAGCGCGAAAATGGCAATTCCAATCAGATGCCCAATCCACCACGCACCGCCGCGCTTCGGTTTCCTTCCCCATGTAACGAGTTCCCACACCGCAATCCCCGGCAAGCTCGTCAGCAATACAATCGGCCCCTTCGCCAAGCCCCCTATCGCCAGCGCAACGTAGAACAGGATCAGAAAAAGGTACCGGGCACCTTTTTTTCCTCCGCCGACGGAGGCGCGAATCCATGCCCACACCGCCATCAGCGTAGTGAACGCGAGGTACGGGTCGGCCATCGCTTTGCGGTATTCGTCGACGACGAAATGTGTCGTGATCCAGATCAGCAGCGCGGGCATCGCGGCGCGCGGGCCGAAGGTTTTCTTCGCCAGATCGTAGATCAGGAGCGCGCCGAGGAAACCGAGCAGCGCGGTGGGAAATCGCGCGATGGCTTCGGACCAGCCGAAGAGTCGGAAGAGGATCGCGTCGCACCAGTACGGCAGCGGCGGCTTTTTGAGGCGGATTTCGTTGTTCAGAACCGGCACGATCCACGGATTGACGGTCATGCGCGATTCGGGGCTCGGCGCGAGCGTGGTGATGCCGTTGATCGTCGCCAGCTCCACGCTCGGCACGCTCACGCGCTTCGTATTCCACGGCCAACCGGACTCGGCCATCTGCCGCGCCACCTGGATCACGCGCGCTTCGTGGCTGGTCACGATGTCGCGCCGACCGAGCAGCGAAAAGAACGCGATGCCCGCGAGGAGCAGCGCAGCGAGAAAAACGCCAGGCGATCGATCAGCGGGCGAGTTGGTAAACTTCAAGAATCCGATCCTCTGAGCGCAAGGTGAGCTTCTTCACGAACGGCGACGACAACTGCATCGGCGGACGCTTGTCCTTCGCAAGCGAGATGATCGCGAGCGCCGGATCGCGCTGCGCGACCTGGAGCGCATCCGCCTCGGTATAGTAACGCGGAATCGCTTCGCGCATCTCCCAGCAGAGCGGCAGGCTGATATCTCCGCCGATGAAAGCGTAAGGGCCGGCGCCGAAATTCTGCGTCAGCTGGGCAGCGGTGTCGCGCGCGGTGTTCTTCGTCATCGCCGGCTCCCAGAGTCCGACGATCAGCGGCATGAGCACCGTTCCGCAGGCCAGCAGCGCCGCCATCCCCGCCGGCGCTTTTTGCCGCCAGATCCACCCGCACAAAATCGCGAAGATCACTAGCGCGAGCGCGACGATGATGTCGATCGCGTCGATCCGATGATTGATCGCGCGCGATGCGATGATCACCCCCACCGCGGCGAGCAACATCACCGGAATCGTGAGCCACAGGATGATTCGCGCCAGGCCGAACACGCGATCACTTCGGCTCATCGCGCGATCGACCAACCAGCCGACGAGCATCATGATCGGCGGGATTAGCGGCAGCAGATAGTGCTTCTGCTTGTTGCCTTGCAGGCACAGTGGAACGGCAATCGACAGCAGCCAGATATTCATTCGCCGAAAGCGGACGTCGCGGCGCTGCTTGATTGAGCCGTAGATCGCGACCGGCATCAGCACGCACCACGGCGCTGTGCCGACGAAGAGTTCGGGGATGTATTGCAGAAACGTCCCGGGATGATCGCCGCCCTCGGCGTTGTTCTTCATCTCCGCGAGAAAAGTACTCCATCCTTCGCTCGTGCCGACGTACGCGAACCACGGCAACGCGATGACGATGCCCGTGATCAACGCGCCGCTCTTGAGAAAATCGATCGCGAGTTGCCAGTTGCGCTCCCACAGAATCAACGCGACGAGGAACAATACCGCAAATCCGCCAGGCGCGCCCTTCGACATGATCGCGAGTCCCGTACTTGCAGCGGCGAGGTGGAACCACGCGGCTCTTCGCCCGAAGGAGCTTTCGTCCGCCGCCCGCCACGCGGAAAGTATCGCGATCGTCACAAACAGCGCCGCGGGGATGTCGGTTTCCGCCAAGCGTGAATGTCGATAGAAGAAGTAGCTGCCGAGCAATGCGGTCGCGCCGATCAATCCGGCGCGCTGGCCGAAGAGCCATTTCGTGCCGAGATACACCACGGCGAGCGTGAGCCACCCGGTGATGACTGTCGGCAGGCGTCCCCAGAATTCGTCGACGCGACCAATCCAAAACGCACCGCCGCTCATCCAATACGTCAGCGGCGGTTTTTGCAGGCGGAGCGAGCCATTGAGCCGCGGAACAAACCACTCGTGAGCGCTCTGCCCGAGCATTTGGCGCGCGGTTTCCAGCACGCGCGCCTCCTGCGTGCGCGTGACCGGCGGATTGCGGAGAAACAGCGTGAGGAGCACAAGGCTGGCCACCCAGAGCGCAAGGATCGCGCGCGTGCGAATCTCGGCCTGTTGAGATTTCTCCAGCGCAAGCGGCGCCGTCACAACACTCATGCGCCGTAGGGTATGGGACAGTCGCGCAGGGAAGCAAGCGGTGCTCATGCGCTAATCCGTAGGGTCCGCTTTAGCGGACCGGTTATTTATTCTGTGCGAGTACAACGAATAACCGGTCCGCTGAAGCGGACCCTACAAATCAAGCGCAGTGGTATTGCTTCATCGATTGCTTGCGTCTTCATGCAGCGTCGCTAACGTCTCGGCGATGAATTTCTGGTGGGCGCTGATGGGGTTCTGCGCGCTGGGCATCGGGATCACCAAAAGCGGGTTCGGCAGCGGAATGGGATTGATGCTCATTCCGCTGCTCACGATCGCGATTGGGCACACCGATCGCGGAACCGAGGCGTCGCTCGGCTTCCTGGCGCAGCTGCTCGTGCTCGGCGATCTCATCGCGGTTTATCAGTGGCGGCGGCAATTAACCGGCGCGATCGTGAAGCGGCTGATTCCCGGGACGATGATCGGCGTGGTGCTCGGCAGCACCATTCTTTGGGCGTTTCATCATTACAAGCGCGATCCCCAGGTGCTCAGCGCGCTGTTGCAGATTGAGATCGGGTTTGAGTGCATGCTGCTCGTCGGCATTCACTGGTGGCGGCAATACAGAGGCGTGCAGACGCATCTGATGCGCGAGCCCACGCGCAGCAATGTCACCGGATGCTTCGCCGGCACGAGCTCGACGCTTTGCCACGGCGCAGGACCCGTCATTAGCGCGTATCTGCTTCCGCTGGGGCTCGATCGCGCAAGCTATGTCGGCACGAGCGCGCTCTACTTTTTCCTCCTCAACTCCGCGAAACTTCCGTTCTATTACTACCTAGGCCAATTCAACAAAGCCGGTCTCGGGCTGACCGGACGATTCATGCCGCTGGTGCTCGTTGGGGCCTTCTGCGGTGTTTGGCTCAATCGGCGAATTAATGACAAGCTCTTTACGCGGATCATCTATATCGTGACGTTCCTTCTCGGCGTGTATATTCTGACCGAAGGCACGTGGACACTTTCGCATCGCGGATAATTGGACATGAGTAAGACCGCTCTCATCACTGGCGCGTCGCGGGGAATCGGGCGCGCGATCACGATTGCACTGGCGAAGCAGGGATATGACTGCGCGATCAACTACGCGAAGAACGTGGTTGCTGCGCACGAGGTGAAGGCAATCGTGGAGCAATCGGGACAGCGTGCACTGTCTGTCCAGGGCGATGTCGGTTCATCCGCGGATCGTGAACGGATCGTGCGAGAGACGATTGAGACCTTCGGCCAGATCGATTTGCTCGTGAACAATGCCGGTGTCGCGCCGGACGTGCGCGCGGACATTCTCGAAGCGGGCGAGGCGAGCTTTGACCGCCTGATCAGCACCAACCTCAAAGGCCCCTACTTCCTCACGCAGCTCGTCGCGCGCGAGATGATCAAGACCAACACCGCGGGGAAGATCGTCTTCATCACGTCGGTCAGCGCCTACGCCGCCAGCACGAATCGCGGGGATTATTGCATTTCAAAAGCCGGGCTTTCGATGGCGGTGAAACTCTTCGCGGCCCGTCTCGCCGCCGACAACATCAATGTCTACGAAATCCGCCCCGGCATCATCGAAACCGACATGACCGGTCCAGTGAAGGCGAAGTACGACGAGCTGATCCACCAGAAAGATCTCACGCCGATCAAACGCTGGGGGAAACCGGAAGACGTCGCCAAAGCCGTCGTGGCGATCGCGATGGATCTGCTGCCGTTCTCGACGGGGGAAGTGATCGACGTCGATGGTGGATATCACTTTCGACGGCTTTGAATAATCCGTTTATCGCGAAGACGCGAAGGCTCGCGAAGAAGAGGAAGAGGAGCGAATGGAAACGCCTTCGCGAACGTTCGCGCTCTTCGCGTCTTCGCGATACATCTCTTCAATCTCGGTAAGCCGTATCACCTGCGCGCGGAAATAAACCTTACGCGCGGAACAGCTTTCCTATCTTAAGAGCCGCTATTTCGGGGTTTTTTTGGACGCGCGCGGAACGCGGTGTAAGTTTCCCTCGCCAGAGAGCACATTGGTTTTCCTACACGTGGGTGTTCTCGTTTGTTCTTGCGCGCTCGGGCGCGCGCTAGCAGACAAGTCGCAAGGGAGAGGGTTTAGAAATGCAACGTAGCCGCATTCGTGCGCGCGGGTCTCGCGCGCACCTCGAATCGCTCGAACAGCGCCAGCTCTTTAATGCGCAGATCGCCGGAAGCACGACCGTTTACACGACGATCCAGGCCGCGGTGGATGCGGCGCTCGCGGGGCAGACGATCAACGTCGACGCGGGGACGTACCCGGAACTGGTGACGGTCTCGAAATCGCTGACGATCCGCGGAGCGCAGGCGGGCGTCGATGCGCGGCTGAACACGCGTCAGACCGGCACGGGTGAATCGATCGTTACCGGCACCACAACGAGCACCGGCACGCGATCGAGCGGTTTTTATATCACCGCCGATAACGTCACGATCGACGGCTTCACCGTTCAGGGCGACACATCCGAAAGCAAGTACGGCGCCGGCATCGTGATTAGCCCGAACCGCAGCGGCACGCACATCCTCGATAACATCCTCCAGAATAACGTGTCGGGCTTGCGGCTCGCGAACAACAGCAGCACAAATCAGGCGGTGATCCAGCACAACGTCTTCCGAAACAACAACAACGACGGCGAAACCGGCGGGCGCGGCATTTACACCGATGCCTCGGTCTCCGGCGGAAACCTGACCAACGTCCTCATCGACGGCAACTTCTTCTCGCACAACTCCGGCGGATCGGGCACGTCGCTTTACGAGGCCGCGATTCATCTCGGGTCGTACACGGCGAACTCGCAGTCGAACATCACGATCAGCAACAACATCTTCGATTCCAACGGCAAGAGCGTGCTGGCTTGGAATGTGACGAACCTCTCGATCACGGGAAATTTTTCCACCTACAACCACGACGAATCGAGCGCCGGCCTGCGCTTTGAAGGCGGGCTGAACAACGTCACCGTCACCGGCAACACGATGATGGACGGCCCGGGCACGGCGATCCGCATCGACAACAAAGCGGTGCCGGGCGACAACACGAATTTCGTCATCACCGGCAACAACTTCATCAACAACGGTCAGGACGGATTCGTCGGCGGGCTGCGCGTACTCTCGCAGCAGTACACCGGCACGCTCGACGCGCGCAACAACTACTGGGGCAGCGCCAGCGGTCCCAGCGGCGACGGCCCCGGCACCGGCGACGCGATTCAAGCGAACGGGAACGCCGTCCTCTACAGCAATTGGGCGACCGCGCCGATCGCGACGATGCAGTATCCGTTTTTGGGCACCCCAGCGACCGCGGGCGCGCCGATCCAGGCGGAGGAATTCGACGAGGGCGGAACCGGACTCGCGTACGTTGATTCGGACGTGCCGAATAATGTCGATTACTATCGCGAATACGAAAGCGTCGATATCGAGCCGAACACCGATGGCGGAATCTCGGGTTACGACGTCACGTCCACGGTAAAAGGCGAATGGATGGCGTACACCGTCAACATTCCACAGGACGGCAACTACAACTTCGACTTCCGCGTCGCGACGGCGCAATCGACCGGCGGGCTGTTTCATCTCGAAGTCGATGGCGTGAACGTGACCGGCTCGCTGCGCGTTCCGAGCACCGGGACGAACAACACCTGGCAGACGCTCACCCGTACCGGCGTCACACTTGGCTCGGGGATTCATCAGATGCGTCTCGTGATGGACGCCGGCGGATCGAGCGGAAATATCGGCAACTTCAACTGGTTCAAGTACACGCTGACCGGCGCCGCGACAGTTCCGAATGCGCCGAGCAATTTGAAAGCGACAGCCTCTTCCAGCTCGCAGATCGATCTGACGTGGACCGACAATTCGACCAATGAAACCGGCTTCAACATCGATCGTTCGACCGACAACGTGAACTGGACGGTGCTCGCGTTCAACATCCCGTCGCAGACGTATTCCGACACGGGGCTGGCGCCCAATGTGACGTACTACTATCGCGTCCGCGCGACCAACGCCGCGGGCGACTCTGCGAATTCGAACGTGGACAATGCCACCACGCTCGCCGCCACGTCGACCACGACGAATCTCAGCGATCTCACCTGGACCAGCGCCACGACCGGCTACGGCACGATCCAGAAGAACAAAAGCATCGGCGGAAACACGCTGAAGATTCGCGGCTCGACTTACACGAGCGGGATCGGCACGCACGCGAACTCGACGATTTCGTACAACCTCGGCGGTCAATACAACACGTTCGTCAGTGACGTCGGACTCGATGACGAGATCCTCAGCAAAGGCACAGGCACCGTGATCTTCCGCGTCGTAGGCGACGGCGTGACGCTCTTCAACAGCGGAACCCTCACGAACAGCAGCGACGCCGTGCACATCGCGGTCGACATTACCGGCGTACAGCAGCTGGACCTGATCGTGACCGATGCCGGCGACGGCATCGACTACGATCACGCCGACTGGGCCGGCGCAGCGGTGCTCGGCATTCCGCAAGCGCCCTCTTCACCGCCGAGCAATCTCAAGACGACCGTCGTCTCCGCGTCGCAGATCAACCTGTCGTGGCAGAACAACGCCGCCAACCAGACCGGCGTAAAGATCGAGCGCTCGACCGACGGCACGAACTTCAGCCCCGTCACGACCGTTGGCGCGACCGCGACGACGTACAGCGATACGAATCTCACCGGTTCGACGACGTACACCTATCGCGTTCGCGCGACGAATAGCGTCGGCGATTCGGCGCCGTCTGCAACCGCATCCGGCACGACCTTCAACGCAAACGCCACGGCCACCTACCTCAGCGATCTCACGTGGAGCAGCGCTACGGCTGGCTACGGCACCGTCCAGAAAGACAAATCGATCAACGGCAACGTCATCAAGCTCCGCGGAAAGACGTACGCGAAAGGCATCGGCACCCATGCGGTGTCGACCATCACGTACAACCTCAGTGGGCTTTACACGAACTTCACGTCCGACGTCGGTGTGGATGATGAAGTCAGCGGAAACGGTTCGGTCATCTTCCAGGTCTTCGCCGATGGTACGAAGATCTACGACAGCGGCGCCCTGACCGGCTCGAGCGCGGTGCAAAGTTTGAATCTCAACGTGTCGGGTGTGCAGCAGCTGAAGCTCGTCGCGACGAACGGCGTGAGCGGGATCGACTACGACCACGCGGATTGGGCGAACGCCGCCGTCCTCGGGGTCCCCGCGGGGCCGACGGCCGCGCCGAGCAATCTCAAAACGACGGTGATCTCCGCGTCGCAAATCAATCTCACGTGGCAGAACAACGCCGCCAATCAGACGGGCGTGAAGATTGAGCGATCGATCGACGGCGTGAACTTCACTCCGGTCACGACGGTCGGCGCAACCGCGACGACATACAGCGATATCAATCTCACCGGCTCGACGACATACACCTATCGTCTGCGCGCGACGAACGCGGTGGGCGATTCGGATCCGTCCGCGACCTCGTCTGCAACGACGTTCAGCGCGACCGCGACGAAGGCTTATCTCAGCGATCTCGCCTGGGCGAGCGCAACCAGTGGCTTTGGTTCGGTGCAGCTCGACAAGACGATCAACGGTAAACCGATCACCCTTCGCGGAACCACGTATGCGAAGGGCATCGGCACGCATGCGGTTTCGACGATCACGTACAACCTGAGTGGGCTGTACACGAATTTCACATCGGACGTCGGTGTCGATGACGAAGTGAACGGCAATGGCAGCGTGATCTTCCAAGTCTACGCCGACGGGGTGAAAGTTTACGACAGCGGCGCGCTGACCGGATCAAGCGCGGTGCAGAGCATCAACCTCAACGTCACCGGCGTTCAACAGCTGAAACTCGTCGCGACCAACGGTGTGAGCGGAATCGATTACGATCACGCGGACTGGGCCGGCGCCGCCCTGCTCGGTGAGCCGGCGAAACCTGCGGCGCCGACGGGAGTGAAAGCGAGCGCGGTTTCGTCTTCGCAGATCTCGCTCTCGTGGCAGAACACCGCCACAAACCAGACGAGCAATAAGATCCTGCGCTCAACGGATGGCGTGAACTTCACACCGGTCGCAACGACGCTCGCCAACGCGACGAGCTTCATCGATACCGGCCTGAACCCTTCGACGAGCTACACGTATGAGATCGTCGCTTCCAACACCGCGGGCGATTCCAATTCGTCGAACACCGCGTCGGCGACCACCTTCTCCGCGACGGCGGTCCCGGTTTACATCAGCGATCTGACGTGGACCAGCGCGACGACCGGCTTCGGCACGGTTGGCAAGGATAAGACCGTCAACGGAAAAACAATCACGCTCCGCGGGGTCACCTACGCGAAAGGCCTCGGCGTGCATGCCGTCTCGACGATCGTTTACAACCTCAACGGCCAGTACACGAACTTCCTGTCCGATGTCGGCGTCGATGACGAAGTGAACGGCAACGGCAGCGTGATCTTCCAGGTGTACGCGGATGGCGTGAAGATCTACGACAGCGGCGCGGTCACGGGCAGCAGTCCAACGCAGAGCATCAACGTAAGCGTCGCGGGCGTGCAGCAGCTTCAGCTCGTCGCGACGAACGGCGTGAGCGGAATCGATTACGATCATGCGGATTGGGCAGGAGCAAGATTGATCCCGGTTGGATGATGCATCCGTTCCGTAGGGTGCGCTTCAGCGCACCGGTTATTTGCGTTTCTAAAGTAATAACCGGTGCGCTGAAGCGCACCCTACAGAAGCATCACGTCTTCGGGCGCGCGAGCATCATGAACGTATGAGAGAAATACGGGCGGAGTAATCGCTTCCAAGTTTTCAGTAACGCCGGCTTTGGTTGGATCCAATAGCCTTCGAACGGCTCAAATCCAGTTCGGCGGAAAAGCTGCTCGAGCGTCGTCGGGTCCTGCCAGCCCATGTGATCTTCATGCACCGCCGGCGAGCCGTAGCGCCAAATCTTCCATGCTGATCCGGAATAAAACGGATTCGGCGTGCTCACGATGATCACGCCGTCAGGTTTGAGGTGGCGATGCATGTTACGCAGGAATCGGCCGGGATTTTCCAGGTGCTCGATGATTTCACCGGCGATGATCGTGTCGAACTTTCTTCCGAGATCCATCTCTTCGACGTTGCCGACGATCGCGTGATAGCCCTGCTCGTTGAGGATTCGCACGCCTTCCGGATCGATGTCCACGCCGAGCGTTTGCTTATTCACCTCCGCGATGCGTTTGTGGAGGAGGTTCGCCTTGTATTCGATGCGCGCGGCGGCGTCGTGACGCGCGGGACGTGAATCGACGCAGCCGAGATCCATCACTTCGCGCCCGCCGCGGATGTATTGCTCGATAATGGGGAATCGATCGGTGACGGTGCGAATCATTCGCGTCATCGGACTAGCCTTCCTTCGGCGTGCGCACGAAGACGTACCAGAAATCCTTGTCGCGCGGTTTGACGTCGAGCAGATCCCAGCCCGGCGGAGCCTTCGGCGCCGCCTCGCCGGCATTTTGCAGCATCAGCAGGATCTGCGGCTTGCTGCTTGGCGCGATCGTCTCCGGGTTCTCGACCCACGGAATCGTACGATTCAGATAAATCCCCACATCCGATGGCGGACGCTTTCCTTCGGGGTGCGCGTTGTACACCTCGGCGTCGGGATAGAGCGACGCGATTCCCTCCGCCAGCGGACGCGTCTCGGCATGGCCGAGTTTGCTCTGTGCGTAGCCGGCCATGAAGATCACCTGTGTGATGAGCATCAACATGAACGTCGCCAACACGAGCGTCCCGCGCCAGATGCGATGGAGATAAATCGCAAAACCGATCAGCACGAGCGCCGTGAACGCAGCGGGATAGGCAAATTCCTTTTCATACCACGGCGAACCATCGACACGCTTGAACGCCGCGAATCTCTCCGCCTGCTTGCCCGACTGCTCCGGCTGAAGCACGCTTGACACCTGATCGGCGCTCTTCGGCTGCGCGTTGTTGCTCGTGAGAGACCCAATGATCGGCAGCCCCACCACGATCACGACCACCGCGAGCCAGTGTAGCGCGACGACGAGCGTGTCTTCCCATTTCCACCGCGCCCACGACTTCAGATGCTCCATCACCCCGCGCGCCGCGATGATCGATACGGGGCCGATCATCGGCAGCAGATAGCGATCTTCCTTGTCGCGAACGCAGGACATGATCACGATTGGGACGACGACGAGGAACAGAGCCAGCACATCGTTTGCGCCTTCTCCCCTCTCCCTTCCAGGGAGAGGGTTAGGGTGAGGGTTGTGCTGCGACGGGTGATCGATTGCCCCCAAAGAAGAACCCTCACCCCCGCCGTCTCCCCGGGTACCGGGAGAGGGAGAAAGCATAGCGCGCCGGGCGGGCGCGAAGGTTTCCTGCGTGAGCACGATCAATCCGACGACAAAGAACGCGATCCACGGCGCGATGTAGGCAAAGATGACGAAGTACATGTACCACGGGTCCGGCGGAAGATCGCGCGCGTGCACGCGGGTGACTTCCGTGTACCAGATGTGGATGACGTCGTGCTTCATCGCGACGTAGATGAACCACGGCGTCGCCAGAGCGAAGAAGACGACGATGCCGATCGCGAGCGGAAGTTTACGCGATCGCGGCTTTTCATCGGTCGCGACGAGCGTGTGCCTGCGATTGCTCCATCCGCGCCAGAGCGCAAAGAGCGCCACGGGAAGTGCGGATTGAACCAGGCACACCGGGCCCTTCGCGAGCATCGCAAGCGATAGCGCAATCGCGGCCCCGATAAAGCCGACCCACGCCCGTCCGCGGATGATCGCGATCGCGAGGAGCCAGTCGGCGATCGACACCCACAGCGAAAGTTGAACGTCCGTCGTCGACAGCCGCCCGAAGCGCAGGAACATGAAGTTCGTCCCGCAGATCGCGACGCTCACGAGCGCAAGCGTGTCGCCGCCGAGCGTTCGCGCCAGCCCGAAGACCGCGACGAGCAAGATGCACATCGCGACGAGCGCGGGACAGCGCGTTTCCCATTCGAGCTCGATAAATCCACGATTGCGCGTGAGGGCATCGGGCGACGAAATCGTCTTCATCGTCTCCGGCCGAATCAGCGCCGCGGTGATCCACGCCGCGAGCGGCGGTTTTGCCGCGCGCAGCTCCCCTTGCAGATTCGGCACGAGCCAAGGCCCGCCGCGACGCATCTCCTGAGCTGTCGCGACGTTCAGGTTTTCCGGCGTATTGTTGAACTCGAGCCAGCACAACGTCGGCGCCACCCACGCAAACACCGCCGCGATAAGCAACATCGCGGGAAGCCACGCGCGCGCCGAACGTTCGGGATCAAGAGCCTCCGCCTCAGTCATGAAGCGGAGGTTGTAAGCGAGGCGGCGTGTAAGAAAAAGTAGCACGGGCTACCAGCCGGTGCCCTACAAAACGAATTATGAACCACTAAGCCACCAAGACACGAAGCGGTTTTTGGTGTTAGAGCGCCTGCTTCGTGTCTTTGAGGCTTCGTGGTTCGATTTTTCTTTTTTACAGAATCGTCACATCCATGTACCCAAGATTTTCATCGAGGTTGGTGTAGGCGATGTTGCCTGTGGGGCTGATGGAGATGTGGATTTCGCGGCCGCCGGCTTCCATGTCGGCGACGCTCCAGCTGCTGTAAACCGTACCCGTCGCGCGCTTCATCAGGTTGTGCGTCTTGTCGAAGAAGAAGATCGTCGCCTTGTTGCTGCTGTTGAAATAGAACTGGGTGTACAGGCCCTGCACCTGCTGGCTGGCGATCGTCTTGTTCGTCCAGACTTTGCCGTCGTATTGCGAAAACTTCACAGCGCTGTTGGCGGCGTCGTAGTAGCTGACGCCGGGCATGTTGGTCGAGTCGAACGCGAGCGAGGTGTATCCCCCGCCGGCGATCGTCGTTGCGTCGACCACCGAATACTTCCACGTGTCGTTGTATTGAATGGCGTATTTGAACGTGCCGTGCGTGCTGTCTTCGTAGGCGATCGCCCATTTGCTCGCGGTTGGACGCGCCGGGTCGAGCACGAGCGAGCTTCCGCGGCCGACGTCGGCAGACGTATCGACATCGCGGAAATCCCAACCACCGTTTGATGCGCTCGAAGCAAGACGAAGCACACCGCGCGAGCGGTTGTAGTAGCTGATGACCGGTCCATCTCCGCGACTGAACGCGAGCGACGGATAGAGGCCCGTGCTGCCGCGCGATTCCACCGTCTGCACGTGCCAAGAGTGCGAGTTCGCATCCATGCCGGCATACATCAAGTTGCCGTCCCACGCGTCGAAGTACGCGATGCCCGGCCGGCCTTTGCTGTCCACCGCGATGCTGGGGAAGAGACCCGTGTCGGTGCCCGCGTCGATTACTTCTGCGGGCGACCATTTTCCGTTGGTTCCGCGCACCGTGTACATGAGGTGATGATTCGTGCGATCGTAATACGCCATGTGCAGGTTGCCCGACTTGTCATACGCGATGTCGTTGTACGAGCCGGGATTCTGCGCGGTCGAATTGAGTCGCGTCACGCCGGGCGGGGTGAAGTAGAGCGTCTGATCGACGCCATTTTCCGAGAGCTGCACCTTCACCGTCTTGCCCGGCGTGGGCGCGGCGAGGAGCGTCGCGGTCGTGGTGTCGGACGCAACGCTGCCCGAGGCGGTCGTGATGAGCGTCACGAAACAGACGAACGTGCCCGTCTGGCTGACGCTGTAGCGATACGCGGTGTCTTTGTAGTCGCCGGTCGGCGTGCTCGTAACGAAAGTCAGCGAGCGCGAGATTGTCTGACCCGACCGCGGGACCGGCGCGACCTTCACATTTCCGCCGGCGCTGTATCGCGTGTAGAACGACCCATCCGCCTGCGCCGGCGCGACCTGCGTCGAATCGCCGACGAGGTTGAACGACTGCGAGAAGGTGTGGCTGGACGAAGCTTCGCCCCAGTCCACGATCACCATCGTGCCGTTGAGGTCGTACCACATGCTGCGTGAAACGATCGGCCCGCCGTCGAGGTACTGATACCCATCCTGCGCGGCCGTGATCTGCGCGTGATTCGAATCGACATCCCATTGCGTGACCTGGATGCCCGGGTTGTCGGCCCCTTCGAGCTGGCCCATGTTCAGGCCGTCGACGTTGATCGTGTTGTGGGCCTTGGCGCTGATGGCGTAGTTTCGATCGGTGCTGGTGCCGTAGATGTACGGG
The DNA here is from genome assembly GCA_025924315.1 of Phycisphaerae bacterium. GTDB lineage: Bacteria > Planctomycetota > Phycisphaerae > Tepidisphaerales > Tepidisphaeraceae > JAICIO01. The sequence goes on along the minus strand of JAICIO010000014.1, from coordinate 11,013 downwards.
CCGGGGTCGGCGATGAGCGGATGACCGTAGCCGAACAGCTCGAAATTGAGCAGATCGTAATGCCCGTGATTTCCACCGAACGGGCCCGCGTCGAAGATCACCTGCCGCGCGTTGGCGTCATTACCGCTGCGCATCATGTAATACCCGCCGTCGGGTTCAGCGAAAGTGCTTCCGCGGTTGCCCATGGCGGGGTTTGAGCTGTTGCTGATGTACGGGTTCACGCCGGTCGGACCGAACTCCCACACATCCTTGATGCGCGGCTTGGCCGCGGGCCACGTCGTGACGCCTTCGATCAGATCCGCCTTCAAGAACAATGTGACCGAAGTCGTGCGATACGCGTCGCCAATCGCCGGGCGTTTTCCGTCCGGCGAGAGCATCTGCCAATACGAGTCGATCGCGTTGTCGAGCTTCGCGCTGCGGGCGCTGTCCCACGAGTGGCCGTTGATCTGGTCGAGATATTTCGCGTCGAGCAGATCTTCGATGACGCCAGAAGCGTACGTCGGGCTTTCTTCGACGTGCGCGCCGTCGTCGTAAAAGTTCGCGTCCATCGAATCGAACAGCAGCTGCCGGCCGTGGCTCTGGAACGTGCTGGCGCCCGTAAATTCCGGAAACATGTCGCCGATAAAGAGCAGCGCTTTCGCGTGCGAGATCGTGCGATTGCTCGACAGCTCCTGCGGCGTGACACGATCGAGAAAGTCCGCGTGCTTGTAGATCTCATCGAGGAACACGGTGTTGCTCGCCGCGTCCCAGTTGCTCGATCCCATCACGGTGAAGTAGGTCCAGACCCACATCTCCGCGCGCGTGCTCGTGTCGAGCAGCCACCACTTCGGATCGCTCGTCGCCCAGTCATCTGGCTTGGCCAGGGGCGGATTTTGCACGGTCCACGCTGCCAGCTCGTTCTTGATTTCGTCGAGGTATTTCGTGTCGCCGGTGATTGCGTAGGCATTGCCCAGATCGATCCACGATTCCATGCGGTTGAGCGTGTGCAGGAAATCGGGATGGCTCGCGGTCGCGCTCTGGCTCAGCCAGTTGATGTCGCCGGTCGGAAGCTGGATTGTGTAATCCCCGCCGTACGTATCCGGGAACAGGTGGTTGACGATGTTGTCCGCGTTGCTGATCGTCCCGCTGGTCGGGAGGTTGGCATTGATGTAGGTCGTGTAACTCGACAGCGCCGTCGGATCGAAAAAGAAATCCGCCGTCGTGCGCGAGCGCATGTAGCTGAGCAGATTATTGTCGAACGCTCCGTATTTCCCCGCGTTCAGCAGACTCGTGAGCGTCGCCTTGTTGCTGCCGTTCCAGTGTGCCAGCAGATCCTGCCGCATTGCCTTGCTGACAACGGCCGACGGCATCGTCGTCGTCACGCCCAGCGGCGCATATTCGACATTCGTCGGCGCCACACCCACATGAAACGGCGCCGCCAGCGCCGAGGTGCTGAGCAGCACGCGTTGCTCGAGCCGGTGCAATTCAAACAGATTCGGCGAAGTGAGTACGGATTTACAGCTCATTTTCTCGTCTCGGATATTCAATCTCACTTATCGGATGTCAAGGCGAAGATTCGCCAGAAGTTCGCGCAGATCGGCAAGAACGGGGTAGTGCGGACCGATAACGCGTGGAAGCTGCGCTTCGTTGTTCAAGCGCAGGGAAGACTATTTTGGTGGCACAGGCATTCTTGCCTGTGATGCGGCGAGGTACGCCTCGACGCATATCGGTCGTGGATTACCACGCCCGATCACCGACAGGAATGTCGGTGCCACCATTGACAGCCTCTTCGCGTCTGAAAGGAGTTTAGAGGCCCAGCGTTTGCTCCATTCATTGCATGCCTCGCAAGAAACGCCCCTTCGACCTCACCCAAGTCCGAAAACTCGCGAAAGAACGACTTGGCTTTGACCAACTGAAGCCCGGTCAGGAAGAGGTGATTCGCCTCGTCCTCGAAGGACACGACACGCTGTCGGTCATGCCGACCGGGTTTGGCAAGTCGGCGATCTATCAGCTGGCCGCGCTGTTTATCGACGGGCCGACGGTTGTGGTCTCTCCGCTGATCGCGCTGCAGAAGGATCAAGTCGATTTCATCGCCGGCCAAGGCGTGGCGGAGGCGGCGGTCGTCAATTCGACCATTCGCGCGTCCGAAAAGCGCGAAGCGTTTGATGAACTCGACTCGGGAAACCTCGAGTTCCTCTTTCTCTCGCCGGAACAACTCGCCAATGAAGAGACGCTCGCGAAGGTGAAGGAGAATCCGCCGTCGTTGTTCGTGGTCGATGAAGCGCACTGCATCAGCGAATGGGGCCACGATTTTCGGCCGGACTTCATGCGGCTTGGCAGCGTGATCGAAGCGCTCGGCCATCCTCGCGTGATCGCACTCACTGCCACTGCCTCACCCCACGTGCGCGAGGGCATTGTGAAGCGGCTCGGCCTCAAAGATCACCGCGTCGTCGTGTGGGGATTCGATCGGCCGAACATTCATCTCACGGTCGAGCAATGCCCAGACGAATCGACGAAAACGCGCGTGCTCATTCAGCGCGTGAAGCACGCACCGAAGCCCGGTATCGTCTACGTCGCCACGCGCGGCCATGCGGAAGCGATAGCGGAACAACTTCAGAAGGAAAACATCGATGCGGTTTTCTATCACGGCGGATTGAAAGGCGCCGATCGTCATCGCATCCAGGATGAGTTCATGTCCGGCAGGCGGCCGGTGATCGTCGCGACGAACGCGTTTGGCATGGGCGTCGATAAAGCTGACGTGCGGTTCGTTTTTCACTACGACATCCCGGAATCGATCGACGCGTATTACCAGGAAGTCGGGCGCGCCGGTCGCGACGGTGAGTCGGCCGACGCGATCCTGCTCTATCGACCCGAAGACGTCGGCATTCGCCGCGCCATGGCCGCGGGTGGGAAGCTGACGGTCGATCAGGTCGAGGAGCTCATTACCGAAATCGACGGCCGCTCACAGCCCGTCGATCGCAAAACGCTCGTCGAAGAAACCGAGCTCTCCAAAACCAAAGTCCACGCCGCCCTCACGCGTCTCGAAGAAGCCGGCGCCGTCGCCGTCGTCGAAGGCGGGCAAGTCATCGCGACCGATAGCAAGATCGACGCAACCGAGCTCGCCGAGCAAACCGTCGCGGAGCAGGAAGCGTTTCGCCAATATCGCATTGGTCGCGTCGAGCTGATGATGGACTACGCGGAAACCTTCGATTGCCGCCGACGTTATCTGCTGCACTATTTCGGCGAAGATCTCCCCGAGCCCTGCGGCCATTGCGACAATTGCGAATCGGGCCTGGTGAAACAGGCGAAACTCGACACGGAAGACAAGCCGTTTCCCCTGCAAGCGCGCGTGCTGCACAAAAAACTCGGCCTCGGCACCGTGATGCGCTATGAAGGCGATAAGATCGTGATTCTCTTCGACACCGAAGGTTACAAAAGCCTCGTCACACAATTCCTGATCGAGAACAAGCTACTGACATTCGACAAATGATCATTTAGCCGCGCGGGCTTGCCCCGCGCGAAAACGTCATTTCCCTCCGCGGCGACCGCGCGGGGCGAGCCCCGCGGCTAAATAAGAGACAGACTCCTCCCATTGACGACGCCTGCAATGTTCCGAGACAATCCGTTCAATGAACCGTTTGATCCTTATTCTGATCGCATCGCTCGTCGCCCCGCTCGCCTTGGCGGCGGATGCGCCGGCCTCGCAACCTTCAACGAAAGATTCGCTCCACGCCACCGTCGAGCCGGGGCCCTACTGGAACGTCGTTCGCACCGAGCAATTCGGCATCGCCGTCCCACAGAAGTGGGCCAATCTCCCCCCGCGGACGAATATGGTCCTCTTCATCGCGAAGCAGGGAATCAAGGACGAAACGCGGCAGCCGCTCGACGTGGGCCTTTCGGTCGAGCGACTGACCAAGGCGACCGACTCGCTCGAGGATGAAGCCAATCGCCTTATCGATCGCTACAAGAAGGAAAAGTCCGTTACGATTGAAGGCAAGCCCAAGACCGAACATTTAAAACTGGCGGACGGACACGATTCGCTTCTCCTGTCGCTCTCGCTCGTGGGAAACAATCGGCGGACGTACATGCAGAAGCTGCTCGTCTCCGGACCGGATCATCGTTGGGCGGTGAGCGCATACGTCTCGGCCGGCGACCAGAGCATCTTGCCCAAGCCCGACAGCGACATGTCGAAAAAACTTCGGGCGCATCTCGAAAGCTTCACGCTCGACGCGAACAAGCTCAACCTGGATGGCCTGCTGCGCGCGTATCTCGCGCCGCCGCAAATGCCGGAACCATCGAGCCAGCCCAGCGGAAAGTAGTTCTCTCAATCGAAGGATTTGCCGATGCCCAAGCTTAAGATCAAAGATGGCGGGGAATGTGAAATCGCGCCGACCAAGCGCCTCGTGAACGCGCTGATCGACGAATGCAAGATCGATCAGCTCCACGCCTGCGGAGGTTTCGCCAAGTGCACCACCTGCCGCGTGCAGTTCGTTTCCGGCGAACCGCAGAAGATGACGCAAGCCGAAAAGGACGTGCTGGCAGCAAAAGGCCTGCTCGGCCAGAACGGCCTGCGCCTCAGCTGCCAGATCCTCTGCGACCAGGATATGGAAGTGCAGATCGTCAGCCGCTTCGAAGGCAGTGGCCGCAAAGATTCCGGCGCCCGCCCCGAAGACGCGATCACCCCACCGCCGGTGTGGACGACGAGGTAGCCGCACCAGATCTCCCCCGTCATTCTGAGCGAAGCGAAGAATCTCGATATTTCGAGATCCTTCGCTGCGCTCAGAGCTTGAGACTTTTTCAACGTGGTGGCGAGGGCATCTTGCCCTCGCAAGCGCGGCTATAGCCGCAAATGCGAGGGCAAGATGCCCTCACCACCCAAAAGATCACATGCGCTCAGGATGACACGCTTGCAGGGTTAACGATGCAATAATGGTTCGCTCTCACCGTTTCGTATCGATATGCGTTGCGAAAACACACTTATCCGACGATGGCTGTCGATTGCTGCGGGGCTTGGATTACTTTGCGGATCAGTCTTTGCGCAGCCAACAACTGCCGCGCCGGTGAACGGTGACGCGGTCATTCGCGCAAAGGCCGGGCCTTCGGAGATCGTGATCACCACCACCGATCGACTCGCCGGCGCGATCGGCTCGCTCACCTGGAACGGCAAAGAGTTCATCGACGCGCACGATCACGGCCGCGAGCTGCAGTCGGCCGATAGCTTCGACCTCGCCAAGCCCGGCGAGTTCTGGTCCGAGCGCTTCAACCCCACCGAAGCCGGTTCGCGCAAGGATGACATCGGTCCGACCTCATCGAGCAAGCTCCTCGGCATCAGCGCGAATGGCCCTGAGCTGCGCACGAAAACGCAGATGGCGTTCTGGCTCGCGCCCGGCGAGAAATCATCCGGCCATCCGGCGCTCAATGACACGGTTCTCTCCGATCATTTCGTCTCCAAGCGCGTGCACATCGGTTATAAAAATCTCAGCCAGGTGATCGATTACAACGTCACGTTCACCATGCCGCCGAATGAGCGGCACACGCTCGCGCAGTTCGAAGCGCTGACGGCGTACATGCCAATGGAGTTCGATCACTTCTGGAAATACGTCCCCCGCGACGACAAGCTCGAGCCGTTAGACGCAGGCCCCGGCGAACAGGAATTCCCCGTCGTGTACGCGACGGAGGACGGCAGATACGCGATGGGCGTGTTCTCGCCGGATCAACCGAAACCCGGCTACGGCCGCTTTGAGTTCAATCCTGAAAAAGTCGTGAAGTGGAACTGCGTCTTCCGCCTGCGCAGCCCGACGAAAGTGACGCCAGGCGATCATCACTTCCGCGTCTTCGTCGCCGTCGGAACCAAGGACGACGTGAAGAACGCCCTGCACGCCCTCGTCCGCGACTTCGGCGGGCGTTAGACGTCGCCAAGATCCGTCACAAGGTTCACGGCTTAATTCAGAACATTGTTTCGAATCCTGCCGCTTTAAAGTGCCGGTCATTGGTGAATGCCTCGGTAATCTGCAACCGGCGCATCACGATGAATGAGGTGTGGTCGACGATTCCGGCGTTACCTACGCTGCCCGCGGCGTAATCACGCCAGGCTTGTTCGTATTCGGCGTCGGTCGGCACCACGACCGTTTGGTCCACAATCATCCGGCGTCGAAGCTGCTCCACATCGCGTCGATACGGTTTGCGGGCGGCAACGTTTGCACATTCGACGAGAATCAGTGGCGTTGTAACGAGCCGAACTTGCTGCAGATCGAGGGACGCCATCGCGCGCTCGGCCGCCAAATGCCATTGATCGGTTTCTTCCCAAAGCGCGATGAGCCCCACCGTATCGAGAAGCATTTGTCTCATGGCTGATGTTCGTCGTGACGTTCGGCGGCGTCTGTCTGGCCGGTTCGATAGCGACGCGAGAGAATCTGAGAGATGGATGGAGCAGCCGGTGACTCGTCTGTGCCTGCCTGATCTCGTCGAGACACGATTTCAAGTTCCACCTCAGCGCGTTCCGGAAGATTAACCGGCGTAGCCGGCTTGAAGACACCGTTTTCGTATACTGCGCGCACGCTCATGGTGGGGGCTCCGGTCCGATCAAATGTTAACGGACATGGATCGAAAAACGTAGGATAAACTTCGCCGATTTGATCTTTGTCACCCGCCGCTCACGGGCGGGATGAGCGCGATCTCATCGCCCTCGCGCAGAACGGTCTCCTTCGATCGATACTCCTGATTCACCGCAAACGCGATGCGCGGGAGGTGTTTGGTAATCGTCGGAAATTGTCGCGCGATTGCATCTGCCGCAATCGCAACGGTTGCGCCTTCCGGCAATTCCAGCGCGCTCTCCCGAACGCCGGCGAGGTCGTGCAGGATCGCGAAGAACTTCAGCTTAATCGTCATCGACGTTGACGTTCTGCATGTAGTTGACGACGGGACGGGCGGCCGGGGTGTTCTTGGCGAAGTCCTCTTCCGTCGCCGCCCAGAGCGTCGAAGCGCGCTTCGGCATCACGACATCAAAGCCCGTCTTCCGCCGCGTCCACGCGAACCGATCCGGCAGCATGTGCAGCACGATCACGCCCAGCAAGCTGAGCAATCCCATCGCGATGCCAAGCACGTACGGATAATGCTTGTGCTTCGCGTGGCGGAAACATCCGACGAGGAGCACGGGCGTCGCCAGGGCGAGAAGTAGGCCACCGCAGACCACGAGTTCGATCGACGGATCCGGCGACGAGAAGAGCATGATCGCCGCGATGCCCTGGCCAATCAGCCCCCAGATGGTGTAGTCCTGCCCGCGCTTCTGCGCGATCACGCGCGGATTGTCTTCGCCAACATAATCGCGGGAGAGGAACATCTTCGACTCCGGAATCGGAACCACAGATGAACACGGATGAACACAGATAAATGAGGGATGAGAGACGAGAGAATAGCGCGTCCTTTCTCTCTTCTCTCCTCTTATCTGTGTTGATCTCTGTTCATCTGTGGTTCCCGTTTCTCATACCCAACAATCGCAATCTTATGCCGGTCCGCCAGCTCGAGCACCTTCTGTTTTTCGAGCAGGACCGTCTTGCCGGGATCGAGGACGACGCACGCGGCCCTTGCCTGGGCTAGTTTTTCGATCGTGGTCGTGCCGATCGTGGGCACGTCCATGCGCATGTCCTGCTCGCTGTTGCTGACTTTGATAAGCGTCCATCCGCCGGTCTTGCAGAGCTCGCCCGCGCGGTCGATCATGCTGTTGGTGCCTTCGAGCGCTTCGACGGCGATCACGTCTTTGTTGAGGATTGCGATCGATTGGCCGATGTCGAGGCGGCTGATTTTCTGGCACAGCTCCCAGCCAAAGTGGATGTCCTGCCATTGGCGGTCGGTCGGCTGGCGGCGCGTCATCACGCCGGGTGTTGCGAGCTGGTCGGCGGTGTAAGCGGTGGAGTCGATCAAGGTGATTCCGTTTGCAGCGAGTTCGCTCGCGATCGTCTGAAGAATCGTATTCGGCCGGCGATCGTGCCGCAGCGTGGTGAGCCACAACTTCAGCGTTCGCAGGTCAGGAATATACTGCAGGTAACGCCATCGGCTGTACATCTTGGTCTTCACGACCCGGCCGACCATGATGGCTTCCGTGCATCCCGCCTCGCGCAAGACCTTCACCCATTGCCCGAGACGCGCGATTCCGACCCATTTGAATTCGTCGCATTCGTTCCGCAGATCGTCCCACGCACACCCGGCTAAGGCCGCGCAAACAACTTTTCGACCCGCTCCTTTCATTCCGCGCGCGACGAGCAACGGAAAGACCCCCTCACCTGCAATCAGCCCAATCGGCGCCATATCAACAATATAGCCCCCGCCGCGGCGGGGGCTAAATGAGTTTGATTCAATGTCTTAGGGAGCGACTCATTCCCCGATCGTCTCATCACTTTCGAGCGATCGAAGCCTTCCCGATTTCCACAACCCAAGGACTGCAGCAAAAACAAACAGGGGCGCGGCCAGCAAAGAAAGCGCCGTATCCGGATGCGACGCGAACCTTACGATAATCGACAGAACCACCGCGAGGATGGCGAAGATGAACAATTCCCGCGTGCCCGGAAGGTGCTTTCGCATCAGAACCCCATTCGTTGTACGAGAAGAGTGCCCGTGAGGGACTCGAAGCTACAAGTCGATTCAATCGATGTCCAGCGCAATCGGCAGAAATGCAGACGGAGCAAGACGGATTCTTCACGTACGCCGAGCGTCTCCTGTCAGTTCTACAACAGAGCGATTCCGCAATTTTTGGATTGACCGGCACGCCTAATGTTCGGTATATTTTTGGGTTCGACATTCGACGATGGTGGACTTTGTTGAGATGCTAGAGAACGAAGAGAAGATGCTGGGCGGGCGGCTGACGGACTACAAGCCCGCGAAGAAGAAGACGCAAGAATGAAACGATCCACAAAAACCATTTTGATCGGCTCGGCCATTGCGGTAGTCGGAGTGGTCGTGTTTTTCTGCGCCCACGCAATCGTTACTCCGGGTTCCTACACGGTGAGCGACATAGAACTTGTTATGCGGAGTGACGCTGAAACCCGTTGGGCGACTTTTGGGACGGGCCTAGTTGTCAGCGGCGCATTGATCGTTTCTGTGGGAATGGCGGAGTGGTGCCGAAGGACTGACTAGGGCCAGAGTATACCACTACCCGACATCGATGCGGCAGTCGATGTCAAGGGCGTATCATGGCGCATCATAGCGCATCACGGCGCATCATAATTTCTTAATGCGTTCCGGATTGTGAGTCATTACCAAGGCGCTCGCTTCTCGTCCCAATGCCGCGCGTCGCCGCCGAAGCGGTTGTGGTTGAAGGTGCAGTCGATGAACGTCGAGTCGTGTGGCTGAGCCCGCCAGAGGTTGGCGGCCGAGAAGTTACACCGGACGAACCGGCCGTACATCCCGCACTCGGGCATCCGAGCGCGCGTGAAATCGCAATCGACGAACTCGCCTTGGAGAAGGTTCCGGTGTGACTGGTCCGTATCAATCATCGTGAAATCGCAGTGATCGAAGCGGCTGTCATAGCAACCCATCGTCGCCCCGCGGAAGACGCAGTCGCGGGCGTCGATTCGATCGAAGACCCATTCACAAAAGGAGAAATCGGTCCGATCAAACCGCGCGAAAGTCACCGGCCGCTCCGCCTGTCCCGAATACGGCTTGATCTGTCGCACGATGCCCCGCAGATCGCGTAACGGCTTTCGATTCACATCATCGTCTTCGTCGCGCGGCAAGCCGTCCGGGATTTGCTTCCCGCGATCCAATTCCGCATCGATCGCTGCAAGCTCTTCACGGTTCCATCGATGTCGCCACTGGTGAGCGGACTTGGCGGTGAGATCCCGATGCTGCTTCTCCAATGCCGTGCGCACGTCGCGATAACGGACCCGCTCGATTTGCTCGAGGATGAGCCCGGTGTAGTCGAATGCCGCGAGTTCGCCGGTCTCAATCGCCTTCATGCGCGGCTTCGGTAATCCGAACTCATACGCGACGAGATAACCTTCGAGCGTTCCGATCACCACCTGCGTCTGCGATCCGCCCCAAGCCCGAAGCCGCTCTGTTTCCTCAATCACACGCGGAGCGTCGAACTGCTCGAAGTCGTTGATGACGGCAGTTCCGAACACCGCACCAAGGGCAATCGCATCCGGAGGACATTTGAAATGAAACGTGGCTTCGATCGCTTCCAAGCCCGTGGGTTGACGGCGCGCGAGGTTGAGCTTCCGAAGCTCCTCGATTGTGTAACCTACGATGTCCATTTGGCGACGATGCCCTCCCGTTTCATCCTTCGTCCTTCATCCTTCATCGTTACTCTACAAGTTGACTTCCCCACCCCCCACGTTTAGCTTGCTCCGCCCTGAAAGGAAACGAAAAATGCCCAATTTTAAAGACGTAAAGGCCCCCGCCGGCGGAACGATTTCGATCTCGAATGGCAAGCTGAATGTGCCGGACAATCCGGTCATTCCGTTCATCGAAGGCGACGGCACCGGGCCGGACATCTGGCGCGCGTCCGTACGCGTGTTCGACGCCGCCGTTGCGAAGGCGTACGCGGGCAAGAAGAAGATCGCGTGGATGGAAGTCTACGCCGGCGAAAAGAGCTTTAAGAAGTTCAACAACTGGCTACCGGACGACACGGTCGATGCGTTCAAGCATTTCCTCGTGGGCATCAAAGGGCCGCTGACCACGCCCGTCGGTGGCGGGATTCGCTCGCTCAACGTCGCGCTGCGGCAGATGCTGGATCTTTACGTCTGCCTGCGGCCGGTGCAGTACTTCAATGGCGTTCCCTCTCCCGTGAAGCATCCGGAAAAAGTGAACATGACGATCTTCCGCGAGAACACGGAGGACATCTACGCGGGCATCGAATACGCCGCCGGAAGCGCTGAAGCGAAGAAGGTGCTCGACTTCCTGCAGCAATCGGACCCAAAGTCGTTCGGCAAGGTGCGCTTCGGCACCGAAGCGAAAGTCGCCGATTGGCGCAAGCAGCTCGGGCATGGATCGGACGAAACGCTGCAGGTCGGCATCGGCATCAAGCCGGTCAGCAAGCAG